>JAWKTI010000001.1:305036-610072 GCA_041399155.1 Zavarzinella sp. | reverse complement strand
TTCCGTCTTTCAATACGGTCATGCACGAATACATCGCTGTACCAGGATCGAGTAGTTTGCCGGTGCTCCAGGTTTTGCCGCTGTCTTTGCTCGTCCGGATAGTGAGATGATCGCGTTGCTTGGCGTTATTCGGGTTAGATAGGATCAATTCTCCATGCGGATGGCTGATCATGCTTGCCATACAGGTCGGGTCGATTACATCTAGCCAGTGATCACTCCATTTTCCTTTGGTGATGGTGTCCTTCCATTCCCAGCGTGCCCAAACACGTTTCCCCACGCGATTTTCATTGCGCATGGACAAGAGAAGTGAACCATCGGCTAATTGAGCGATCGAGCTTTCGCTGGTCGGTGGATTCCCAGGTACCGCTGGAGGCGAAATTGTCCAATTCTTGCCACCGTCAGTGCTCGCGACAAAGCACGAATGCGGAATCTTGTCTTTCCCCTTGTATTGAGCAGGAAAAAGTAGTGTGCCATCATTCAATTGAATGCCGTTGCCGGGGCCTTGGAAGCACAGTAACCAGTCCTTGTCCTTCACTTGCGGGGTAATGCTGACCGGTTTCGACCATGTCAAACCGTCGTCGGTGCTATGAGAAATGACAAACTGGCCTGTTTCTTCTGGTGTTAGGCCTGGGCCGCTACCAAACCACGCACGGTTACCTTTCGACCAAAGTGCCGCAACAAAGATCGTTCCAGTTTTACGATCAACGAGAATTGCCGGGTCGCCAACACCATTCCCCCTGGAACCGGCCACACTCGCATCGTAATCCATGATCCGCTTCATCTCGCTCCAGGTTTTGCCATCGTCCGTTGAACGCATCATCCCTACATCAATATCGCCGGGTAAATCAGCGCCGTTCTTGTGGCGGATATCGAACACCGCAATGAGCGTTCCCTTTGGTGTCGTGGCTAAGCCGGGAATGCGGTAAGTGTGGACATTGTCATCGCCATTTTTGCGGATAACAGTTCGAAACAACCTTGGATCATCCGGTATCGTCTCGGCTTTTGGTTGCTTCTCCACGGGCAGCTCTGTCGGATTGCCCCACTTGTTTTTGAGGTATGTTGACACCGCCTTGAGTTCCGCGGCATCAATAACACGGTCGTAGACAATGGCTTCGGCAATGTCGAATTCCAGCCCCGATTTGATGGCGACATTGGTACCGAGAATAAACCCACTGAGTGGACTCGTTGCCTTCGTGGTTACGGTTTTCAGTTTGTCGCCCTGGAAATGTGAAATGGTCGTGGCATTCGCGGTCTTCTTGAAAGTCCATGTGTGAACCTGCCATTCGTTCGTTTTTGCCTCGTGAGTGGTCACATCGGCCAAGTCCGCATTCTTGATTGGTGGTGGCTGAACGCCAACCTGCCACTTGCCATCGCGTATCTGAGCACGAGTCATGCCGGTATTGGTCGAACCATCAAAGAGAAATCCATCTGCCTTTGCTGCAAGTCGAAGGTATGCGACGACCGTGCGTTCGTTCGATAGTGATCCCCAGGAGGTGGACGTTTGCCAGAGCGCAGACTTGCCATCGAAACGAATAACGGTCTGATCACCGGTGGGTGTGCTGACGCGAACCACTCTCGGTGTGCCCACAATGTGCGTGAGAGAGCGGGTGGTTGGTGTTCCCACAGTAGTCACCCACTCCGTGACTTTGTCACCACGAGCTTTCACACCATCTTGTTGGTACCAGGCGTACATTTTGCTGGCAGGCAGTTCATCGTTGTTCCGTGCCCCGCAGTAGGTCTGCACGGTGTGTTTTTTTGTGTTGACGATATCTGGAATGCGAAATTGCCTGTTATCCTTCAGTCCAGCAGGAAACAAATCGACTTGATCCAGACTCGGTTCAGCCGCAATGGTGGTCAATGCAAGCAGGAGAATAACGGAACAACACGAATATCGCATGTGGAGTACCTCGTTGCTAAATGCCTTGCTGTGTGTCTCGAAATCAGGATCGGGAGTATCTCAAGTTTTCATTTTTTGTATCGTGGTGATTGGATGATTGATCAACGATTGATGCATCAACAATCAGCCATTGTCTGGCGAATACTTTACATATCAACAAACAGCCAATTTCTAGCGAATACTTTACATATCATTGAATCGCCAAATGGCGAATCCTTGACATATTAACTAACTTTTTGGATGTGGATGTTTGTCGTTATTCAAAATTCACCCGGATGCGGAAGAGTTCCCCGCCTGCAAACTCCAGTTTCACCTGGTGCTCTTCGATTTCCAGTCCCGTAAATGGCTGATCGTCACCATCGAGCAGCACGGCGCTGACAGGTGGGCGAAAACAGGCAAAGTAGGCAATACCACCGTGCAGGCCACTGGTTTCGAGGAAGGTCACAATAATTGCCCGTTGGCCATCGGGTGTGGGAGTCATGTTCAGCATTGCCAGATTCGGTGAATCCACCTGGAACAACCAGCCTGTCGCACCCGTGGGAGGTGGGCCTTTTTCTGTGGGAATCATGGTTACCGGAGTGGTAAAGCCAATCGCACTCTGCAGGGGATAATCACGATCCAGCAACACCCCAAGTTCAAAATGGGTTTCCTGTTCCCCTTCGGGAATCAGAATCAGGTCCATCATGCGTGAACCGTTTTTCTGCAGAAATGGCAGCCCGCCAGTCAGAATGGTGGTGGTGGAGCGACCGTATTTAATTTCCAGAAAATCCGGAGTCTGTGGGCGGGAATGCTGAGTAGCAAAAGACAGTCCACTGATGCCACGAAACAGGGCAGAATGTTCATCTCGCCAGGCGAAGCGTGCACCATAATAAGCATGCCACGGATAACCCGTAGGTGGGTGCGATGGGCGAATTGTGATACTGATTTCCAGCAGCGGCCGCATCAGCCACGCACGCAGATGTAATGTGAATTGGGCCAGTTCTTCGTGCTGCTCGTTCAGGATGACACCATCAGACGCAATTTCGCCGAGGGCTGTCCCCTGGTGGATGATCCGCACGCCTCGACCTTCACATCGACTACCCGGATTATAGACCAACTGCATCCCCATCCGTGGGATCTTGTTTTTGATGTCTCGGATCAGTTTCAGGCAGCCAGTTGCCGGATCAATTTCCGCTTCGAAAAATTCATTCCTGACCAGATTTCCTTCTGCCGTGCGGATCCGCAGTTTCGGTGCAACAGCCTGATCGTTCCTGGGAACCCAGGCAAAACCAAGTGGGGGAACTTCCACAACCACTTGAGTGCGTTCGTTGTCCCACTGAACGGCTTTCACCGGATCTTCCAGCGGAATCCTGCCACTCTGCTCCAGGTCGACTGCCACCCGCCTTGTGAAGGCACATGGATTGAGCACCAGCCATCCGGGGGTATTGGGGGCCGAACGGGACTGAATCCGATTTGCAAGTGCCTCCGGCCAGTACATGTGTGATTGGGAGTTGACAGAATCATTTTCCAACAGATGAGAGCTTTCTAACGATTTCTCGGTAGCCTGCAACTTTTCCCACGCGGAGTGATCTTCCGCACCCCACGTGGGGTTCAGTGCACGGTGGATGGCGGCAAAAGTCTGCCGGATATCAATTTCCCGCCGATATTGGGTGAAGCGGGCAAACGCACTGACAGGGTCGGAACATTTTGTATTGACACGGGCTTCCAGGTGATCGGCAAAAAAATCATCCGCATTGGTGATGCCGATGTAATCCCCCGCCATCGCACTACCAAAATATTCAGAGAAGGTCATCCACTGACCCAGTGCGGGTGAAATCTGGCTCAGGGAAAGCCAGTCTTCATAAATCGGGTGGGCAGTCCCATCGTTGTGGATGAAGGCCAGCGTGGGTGTAGAATCCTGGCTGATTGATTCGTGCAGGTGGTATACCAGATTAAAAAACGATTCCGCTTTGTTTGCGGGCAGGGGTTTGCGACAGAAGGCATCGGTCGATTTGCCATCTGGAGCTGTCCAATTAATGATGGTCGCACGGAAGGAAGGTGTTACCGCATCTTCTGCTGGCACCAGCAGCACTCGTTTGTAGCCGGTGCACTGGGCAAGTGAAGGCACCATGGGGTGTTCCGATGCACTGGTGCGTGCCAGGATATCAATTCGGCCTAAATTCAGTTCGGCAGCTAATTTTCGCCCGGTTTGATAGTTCCACAATTCGGAATTGATTGGCAGCAGGGCATCCGGTCGTTCGGTAAAGATCCCACCAACCAGTTCGAGGGTGGGTGGTTGAATCGCTTCATCCAGTCGTTGACGCACCTGTTCCAGCCATGCCTGATCGGTGGTAGCAAGCTGTTCCAGCGTGGCACCATTCACCAGAATGTTGGTAGGGTGAGACAACTGATAGCCCACAGGAGGATTCGCACAATCTTCTGAAGTGCGAATATGCCAGATATCGAGCAGCAGAATAGGCATCGAATAGAGTACATCGCGGGCACTCATCAAACGCATGGTGGCCTGTTCCAGGTGGAAAGTCCATGCCTGTTCGGGATTCTCTGAGATCAACGCCTGAATCGCAGCCTGCACATCCGCCCAGAATCCTTCATAATCCAGTAGTTTCTGGTGGTCCATCGCCTCAAAAAGTGCATCGATCACCAGATACATAAATCCCAGGCCTAAAAACGGTCGCACCTGATCGTGTGGCAGATCAAGCAACCTTGCCTGTTCAGGATGACCAAAAAATGGCTTGCCTTGTACCGATTCAGCAGATTGTTGAAAGGCAGTTCGAAGATCCAGGAACGCTTCTTCCCGCGAACCGGTCGTTTTGACCGACAAGGCCCCCACTTCCAGGCAGGTTTCCAGCCAGTTTTCCGACATATACTGAGATGGTGATTCCGGCAGAGCGTAAATCTGCCCAGGTTTCGGTGGGTCGTAATCGTAGACAGAATCTACCACCGGTGCTGCGTTTGAGTTCCAGAGAACTGCCGGATGCCACAGCACCGCCAGCCCACTTAACCAGGACGCCATTTCATCCTGATTCAGATAAACCGGATGGTGGGTAGGCAGCCGATATGGCGAAAGCAGAACTCTTTTTGGATCAATCATCGTCTTTAAGTTGTCAATACAGTATGTCAAATATCATAGAAAGTGATCCCCAAACGAGTTTGTTTATCCGTTGAGAATATTGCTGTGACGCAGATGATAGACAGGGAAAAACAGAAGAAAGTCAGCATCCTGAAGCAAAAGATCGCCCAGGCCTTACATTTGAAGCAGTGGAAAGCAGCCTATGACCTGGCGCAGGAAATTGTGCTGATCGATGCCGACCCTGTCAATCACACCCACCTGCGCGAAGTAGTGCTGAAAATCATCCGCAATCTCCTGCATTTAAATAACAGCGCGCAATTAATCTGGATTTTCCGCCAGGTCGATTTGTTGCCCTACAACTTGGATGAGTGGGGAGTTGAAATCATTTCCTTGCGGATTCAGGCGGGACAGTTGGAAGCCGCCCAGAAGATGTTAGCCAATCACCCGGAGTTCCATCAGGAATTACTCGTGTTTCTGGCAGACGATGCAATCCGCAAAGGAGATCCCTCCCAACTTCCAGAAGAATGGCGCCCGCACTATTCGCTGGTGATGGGGGCATTGAAAGCATACGAAAGTCGAAACGATCAAGAGGCGATCAGCCAGCTTGATGGAATTGGATTGAAGTCCCCCTACCTCTCATGGAAATTGCTGATTCGAGGGATGGTTGCGTGGGCCAATAGCGATGATGAGCGAGCAGAAGAAAACTGGAAACGGTTAAAGCCCGGGTTTGCTCCCGCACTGCTTGCCGAAACTCATCGGCAGATGTCTGGTGGGAAGCAATCTACCAGTGTTCGAAACAATTCGTCACCTGATGTGAAAGAACTGCTTCGAGTTGAAAATCAACTTCTTGAGGAAATGTCGTACGAAAGTGGTTTGGAAATCGCAGGCAGACTGACCAAAAAGCTGGAATCGGCATACCCGGGGATTACCGATGCCTGTGCCACGATCTTTTATTGGAATCTGGCCAAATGCCCCATCAGGTATTCATCGGAAATGTGCGATATGTATCTGCGTACGTTCTCGCTCCCAAAGTTCGACCCGGGTTTCTGTCGATTGCGTTCATTACAGGTAAAGTATCCTATTCTGAGATGCCATTATCTCGCTGCTTATGCGGAATTACTTCCCAACACACCACTATTTCAGAATAATCCTGCGTTACCAAAGGCACTTGCCAGAATATGGCAGGAAATCGCGGTGCATTTCCCGAATCACACTCCAGATGTCCCGAATGAGCTGAAAAGTCTTCTGCCCAAAAAATGGTTAAAGTCGAAGTGGAACCTTCAACTGTCAGAAAATTATGATGCCAGTCTTACCAGTAAGCTGGCGTGTATTTCCCGGGCAATCGATTGTTCGCCTGAAAGTTCGAATGTCTGGCAAGGGTATTTCAATTTTCGATTTGCAGATCCTGTGCTGAATGCTAAAGCCGAATCAGATCAGCTAAAAGCGCGATGTCTGGAAGCAATCAAACGTTTCCCGCATAATCGTGAACTGATGTCGTTTTGCTGTGCGACTGCGAATCAACTTGGGATGCCTGAGTTGCCAGGAATCCTTGATCTGTTGATTCCACTGACACCAGAACCGCAATTTCTGAAGATTGTTCGGCACCATCTATCCTGGACAGAACTTTTACTGCAGAAAAAATCAAAAAAACCTCTGGAAGTTGAGGATTTCATCGAGCGATATCAATCAAGTAACATTCCCACCATCAAATTAGCAGCGTTGGGGATGAAGTTTGCCAATTTGACAAAAAGCAAAGAGATCTCGGCTGCGAATGAGATCCTGAACGAAATTCGATTGCAGTATGCAGATTACCCTGTTACGGTAGCATTTACTGTATATGCATGTTCTGCTGTGTTGGGTGTCACCAAGAAGACGCTGGATCCTTTGAAAAAATCCTATCAGGATTTGTTGGATGATAGCAAATTACTCTGGAATGAATGGGTGTTGCTGTTGCCGATCCTGAGCCACTTTTTTCAGCAGCCCACCAGCCCATTCACAGGTTTTGGGCCACTTCACAAAACTCTGTTTACTATTTTTGTAGACCAACAAAAAGCTCAACGACCTCCTGATAAAGCAACTCGCCTGATGGTCGATTTGATCGAGGGAGGCGAGTATTATGCCGTTTTTTATCTAGAGAAATACATCAAAGAAAAATTTGCACGCAACAAACAACACCTTCAATTTACTGTTGCTACGTATCTCATAAAAATGATGGCGAAACTTTTTGCTATCGAGCTTCCCAGAGTCTGTTATTCCATTACTCGTCAATGGGAAGATGGTTATCTCAGTGAGCATCCCTTAGAACAGAAACTATGGAAGGGTGTTTACCAAAATTTTCTCCTGATCCACCCGGGAGCAATCGCAGATTACCTTCAGGATCAGATCTCCGACAAACACGATTTTATTAAGATGCTTGAGGAACTACTGTGAAAAACCCATTCGCGGTGCTTGGCATGGAAGTCACCACTGATACTGCGCTGATCCGTAAACGCTATCTGGAACTGGTGCGGGCACATTCACCAGAACGCGATCCTGAGCGTTTCTCTGAAATCAGCGAAGCATACAATCGTGTGCGTGACCTGGACCAGTGCCTTGATTGGATTTTGTTCGAAAACGACGAAAAATTGACCCTGGAAGACTTTTTGGAGACAGTATCTTGTCCGACGATCCGCAACCGGCTTTCAATCAATCAGATTCAGTCGCTCATGGGCAGAACCGAATCTTGAGCGAGCAAGAAATTGAATCTGCACTGGCAAGTTTTCGCACCTGGCTAACGGAAATGCCAGATGCTGGTGCGATCGATCTGCCTGCGGACTTACCACCAATCGATCTTCTAACCATTGTCGAACAGTTCACTGCCTTACGGCAGGAAGTGAATCTGTTAACCAAGGCCACACGATCCAGCAACGAATTGAGCCAGCAGATCCAGGAGCAATATCAGCAGGCCTGTGCGTGGATTGGCCAGCGGCCGGAGCGGTCTTATCCCCCACCTGCGGAGGTGGCAAAACCGTTATTGAAGTGCCTGGTCGACATTTACGACTATCTGGAACTATCGCTCACTCAGGTGGTGCGGCAACGGCACCAGTTTGACGAGGCTTTTGAGCAGATGCAGGCACTTCTGGAGATCGACATTCCCGAAATTCCCGAACTACCCGTGGGATCCAGCGTGGGACGGCGTCGAACCTCCACAAAAGCCCCCTGGTGGGCTTTCTGGGCGTCAAAAAGCCCCGCACCAACAGCAGATGAGGAAACTTTCACGGAATCCGGAGACCCCACTGCCGCAATTCAGGAGTGGCGGGAAGAGCTTGCTTCCCAATTTGCCCAGGTGCGTGAAGAACTGTTGACCCAGAATCAGCAGACAATCGGTGGGCTGGATGGGTTGATTACCGGATATCAAATGAGTTTGAACCGGATTGATCGGATTCTGGCCGATGTGGGGATGGAAATCCTACCCACTGATGGGGAAATATTCGATCCCCAATACATGGAAGTGGTGGAAACGGTATCCGATCCCGATGAACAGCCCAATACGGTTTGCGAAACCGTGCGACGGGGTTATCGCTGGCAGGGGGGATTGTTTCGCTATGCTCAGGTCAAGGTGGTGCGTGCGGTCAATTAAGCCCAAAGAGTTTCCGGATCGCATCCAGAAGGGAATTCTGGTTGCCTTCCCGTGCAGACTGGCTTAACACGCTGATCGGTCCGTGAAGCAGACGGTTCTGAAAAAGCCGAAACGCTGCTTCAATATCTTTCCGCTCTTTATCTGATAATTTGCCGTTCAATTTGGGCATCAGGTCCGCCAGAATCTGCTGGCGTTTTGTTTCAAATTCTTTGGTCAGTTCCGCAATCACTGGCCCACTTTTCCGTCGCGACCAGTCTTCTTCAAACTGCTTCACTTCCTGGGCAACAATTGCCTCGGCCTGGTCGATGTAACCTCGTCGGCGGGCAATTGCCTGTTCCCGCACTGCCTTTAAGTCGTCGATATTGAACAAAAAGGTCGATTCCGCATCGTGAATCGCGGGATCGAAGTCGCGTGGGACAGCAATATCCAGAATTACCGTGGTTTTTCTGCCTCGTTGTGCCCGCACCGCAGCGTAACGTTGTTTCGTGACAATCACTTCTGGTGAACCGGTGGTGCTGAGTATAATATCCGCCTGCGTCAGTGCCTCATCGAGGTTTTCCCACGGAACAGCGGTCCCATTGCACGCATCCGCCAGCAACTGGGCTTTCTCTGGACTGCGGTTGGTAATTAAAATGCGTTTTGGTGCCAGTTCCTGCAAATGTTTCAGGGTCAATCGCCCCATTTTGCCCGCACCAATCACCAGCACATTCTTGTCGCTGAAATGGTCAAACACCTGGCAGACAAAATCCACGGCCACGCTGGAAACGGAAACATGGCCTTCCGCAATCGGTGTTTCGGTGCGTACCCGCTTGGCAACACGCTGGGCCGCCTGAAAGAGTGCATTCAGAAACGGCCCTGTGTGGCCGGCACGCATCGCACTTTCAAAAGCATCTTTTACCTGGCCTGCGATCTGGCCTTCACCCACAATCAGACTGTCCAGGCTTGCTGCCACTCGAAACAGGTGGGCAATCAGGCCTTGGTTCTGTCGTTCCACCAGGTGGCTGGAAATCAATTCCGGTTCAATGTGATGGATTTCCCCAAAATATTCAGCAATCAGGCCAATTTCCGGTAATTGCTCCCCATCCCCACGTGCCATGTACAATTCCACGCGGTTGCAGGTGCTCAGCAGCACCGTTTCTGCCCCAAAGCGGGCACTGAGTTCATTGGTGCAACGGTCGCGCAATGCATCATTGAATGCAAGCTTTTCACGAAGTTCAACGCTGGCAGAGTGCACCGAAAGTCCAAATCCGGCCACATTCATGGTTTCACCCCCGGTGCAAAGGGGTGGGAGGCAAGCAGCGAGCACAACATCAGCACGAAGCAAGCAATGGTGAACCAGGCAAGCCTTCTGGAAGCAACTGATGTGGAATAACGTAGATAAATCAGCAGGACCATCGTCAGCCATAAGCCCGCTGTGGCGACGATTTTTGGCGTTGTCCATTGCTGGTTGGCAAATTCTGTCCAGGGTAAACGAAGAATACCCAACAACAGGCCAACCGTCAGGAAAGGCATCGCCAGATAGATCCCGCGGCGATTCATATCTTCCAGTCGTTCCAGATTAAGCAGCTTAAAGCCACCAAGTAGTGCTTTTTTCTGCCGCAGTCTTCGCGACTGAATCAGGTACATGATGCTGGCGAGAAACCCCATGGTAATCCCCACGTAACCCAGCAGTAGCAGGAGGCCGTGGACGGTGCCCCAGAAGTGGTTACCGCTGAACCAGGTGGTGGATTGATCGGCACGGAAACCGTACGAAAGTCCCACCAGGATAATGACTAAAGGCAAAACAAACACTGCCCACACGCGGGTGCGACTGTGCACCATTGCGGACAGATAAAACACCCCAAAGACCCACCCTAAGAGCAATAACGAACCGTGAGCATTGGCAGCAGTGGGGTGGTAGACAATCAGGTAAATTGTGTGGGCAATCAGGCCTGCAACGCCAAACAGAACGCTGGTCACTTTCAGCCACCGACGGGGCATCATCAAAAAGATGATCTCCGCCAACAGAGAAACCAGGTAACTGAGACCAAAACAGGTGTGTGTGATCCCCATAGGTGTGTTGATGGCCCGTAAAATCACATTTTATGGCAACTTGCCCCACTTCGCCATCGAAAAACTGGTTTTTGCCGTGTAGAACAGATCTCCTGTCTGGACTTGTTCAAGTACACAGTCTGCAGCTACGTTTTCATTACTACCCCTTGAATGCAGAAATCAGTTGCACTCCAAATGTCATTCTGAGCGCAGCTAGGGTGAATAGACATATGCCCACCACAAATGCAATATACAAATATATATCCTTTTGAGAGTCGCCATTGCGAGATTATTTTGATGAAAATGGCAAAATGGCGGAAAAAAGTTGAAAATGGCGACCCGGACAGACAATTCCAGCAGTCGTAGTGCTGGGTGAAAACCATTTCTGTGCGGATTGATCAGTGTGGTAATCAGAAGAACTCAGCCTCATCAATTATGAAACTTATCTCATTTCCCTTGCCATTTACCAAAAATTGCCAGAAAAATTGAAAGAGCACTTTTCTTGTACTCTTTAGGTCGCTAATATAGTAGTAGATTGGTACTCTTTTCACGTGGGACGTTGGCCATGATCACACTACTGAGCCGGAAAGTTGATTATGCCCTGCTGATTTTGTCCCACCTGCATGAAAGGCAGCACCAGGGGCAGAGTGCTCGCGAAATCGCTGAGCGGTTCAGTTTAAGCAAGGCATTTATTGCCAACATTCTGAAAGAACTTTGCCAGAAAGGCTTTGTTGTTAGCCAGCGTGGGGTGAAAGGGGGCTATGTTCTCCAGCGTCCTGCCGACCAGATCCACTTTACTGACCTGTTAGAGCAGTTGGAAGAGGGGTTTCGGATTGCAGAGTGTACTCACACCGAAGGGGAAGAGCGGCCCGCGTGTACACTGGAGCACCAGTGCCCGATCCGCACCCCGATGATGCAGATACACCGCCGCATGATGAAAGTTTTTCAGGGACTGACCCTGGCTGAACTATTTGCGGACATTGTTGATACAAATGTGAATTTTCCATCGCGATTGCAGTTACTTCCTGCAACGGCGACGATCTGATAAGGGATACCAGACACCAATGAGTAGCGAATTGCGATTGCCGATTTATATGGACAATAACTCCACCACACGTACCGATCCGCGAGTGGTGGAAGCAATGCTGCCGTATTTCACGGAACATTATGGGAACGCTGCCAGTCGCAGTCACCCATTTGGCTGGCAGGCAGAATCGGCTGTTGATGAAGCCCGCGACCAGATTGCCTCCATTATTGGTGCCACCGGCAAAGAAATCATCTTTACCAGTGGGGCCACCGAAAGCAACAATCTGGCCATCAAAGGCGTTGCCCAGATGTATAAGAAGCGGGGCAACCACATTATCACAGTGGTAACCGAGCACAAAGCCGTACTGGACCCCTGCAAACGGCTGGAAAAAGAAGGTTTTGACGTAACTTATCTGCCTGTCGATGCTTACGGCAGAATTACTGCAGAACAAGTGGAGCAGGCGATCACCGACAAAACCATTCTGGTAACGGTGATGGCTGCCAACAACGAAATCGGCACCGTCCAGCCAATTGCGGAAATTGGCAAAGTCTGTAAAGCCAAAGGTGTTTTGTTTCACACTGATGCAGTGCAGGCAATTGGCAAGATTCCGATTGATGTTCAGGCGATGGGTATTGACCTGTTAAGCCTGACTGGGCACAAAATTTATGGCCCGAAAGGAATTGGTGCCCTGTATGTGCGTAAAAAAGACCCCCGCGTTCGTCTGGAACCGATGATCGATGGTGGTGGGCATGAGCGTGGCATGCGTTCTGGCACCCTGCCCGTCGCACAGATTGTTGGGCTGGGTGTCGCCTGCAAACTTGCTGAAATGGAAATGCCCACGGAATCCAAGCGGTTGTTGGAATTGCGTGAGCGCTTGCGGGCTGGCATCATGGATCAGTTGCCGGAATCGTACCTCAATGGCCACCCCACAGAACGGTTGCCGGGTAATGCCAACATCAGCTTTGCATATGTGGAAGGCGAAGGCCTGATGATGGGGATCAAAGATGTTGCTGTTTCTTCCGGCTCGGCCTGTACCAGTGCCAGCCTGGAACCCAGCTACGTCCTGCGTGCACTGGGTGTGGGTGACGAGTTAGCCCACAGCAGTATCCGATTTGGCCTGGGCCGGTTCACCACGGTGGCGGAAGTTGACTTTGTTGTCGATCTGGTGGTGCGGGAAGTGAATCGTTTACGGGAAATGTCGCCTCTGTATGAGATGGCACAGGCGGGAATCGATCTGAAGACGATCGCCTGGACAGGACATTGATTGGGTTGGCACAGCGACATTGAATGGCAACATTGCCACTAACCTATAAAATATAAGGAGTTTACGACGAATGCCATACAGCGAAAAGATTTTAGAGCACTACAACAACCCTCGTAATGTGGGAAGTTTCGATCAGAACAGCCCCCAGGTGGGCACTGGTCTGGTGGGGGCACCTGAGTGCGGCGACGTGCTGAAACTGCAGATTCTGGTGAACCCGGAAACCGGCATGATTGAAGATGCCCGCTTCAAGACCTTTGGTTGTGGCAGTGCGATTGCTTCCAGCAGTCTGGCAACCGAATGGTTGAAGGGCCGCACGATCGATCAGGCGATGGAACTGAAAAACACCGAAATTGTGGAAGAGCTTTCTCTCCCACCAGTGAAAGTGCATTGTTCCGTGCTGGCCGAAGACGCCATCAAAGCAGCGATCAACAACTACAAACAAAAGCAGGAAACTGCTGCCCAGCCAGAATTGGCCGCAGCACACTAATCGCCGTAACTTACGAATTGATAACTACTTAACAGAAGGATGACCAATATGTCTGCAACATTAGAAACCCTGGGAACAGCCAACAGCACCACCTGCGAAACGACTTTCCCAATCACTGTTACCCAAAAAGCTGCTTCTGAAGTCCTCCGAGTGGTGGCAGAACAGCAGGCTGCTGGTTCAACGGACGCACTGTACCTGCGAATCAGCGTGCGTGGTGGTGGCTGCAGCGGTTTCCAGAACAAGCTCGATCTGGACACTGTGTTCAATGAAAAAACCGATGTCAAATCGGAACAGCATGGTGTCACCCTGGTGGTTGACAAGAAAAGTTTGCTGTATCTCGATGGTGCCACCATTGATTTCCACGACGATCTGAACACCCGTGGCTTCAAAATCACCAACCCCAGCGTCAAAGGGACCTGCGGTTGTGGTAGCTCTTACTCCATGTAATGGATAACACGTTTCGTGGAAGATTATTTTGCTCGCCTCGGCCTGCCGAGGCGTTTTTCGTTCAGTCGTGCTGAAATTGACACGGCGTATCGTGAACGGTCGCGTCAAGTGCACCCGGATCAGCATCAGGGAACCAGTCAATCGGCCCACCTGGTCAGTCGGGATATGACAGCTGCAGTCAATGAAGCATACACCGTTCTGCGCGATCCCTACAAGCGTGCGGACTACCTGCTCAGCCAGTTCGGTGGGCCGTCTGCCACAGAACTTAGAGATATTCCACCGGAATTTCTGGAAGAAGTGCTGATGCTTCGCATGGAAATGGAAGAATTGGATGCCAATTCACCCCAATTACAGGCAATGGAGCTGAAACTGCAGGCTCAGCGGGATCGACTGTTTGAAGAACTGGCCCCACTGCTGGACACAGGATCACAAGATCTGGCCCATTTACAATTGTGCCGAAAAAAACTCAACGCAGTGCACTATATTGTGAACCTACTACGGGACATTCGCCTCCGATAGGAATATACTGAATGAAAATCTTCCGCACGAAGATGCGGGCGCTTAGCTCAGCGGTAGAGCGTTCGCCTTACAAGCGAATGGTCACAGGTTCGATCCCTGTAGCGCCCATTTCCAATATCTGTGGTAAGCCGTCCTTCCTGCCCAGCCACCTACTTATTAAAATCCTCTAATCATTCATGAGCACTCAACAGGTTGTGGGTATCGATTTAGGTACCACGAATAGTCTTGCCGCCTTTATAGTCGATGGTCAGCCCCAGGTGGTGCGGGATGCTGCAGGCACGGCATTGGTTCCCAGCGTGCTGCATTTTCAACGCACCGGTCGGGTCACCGTGGGTTCCGCAGCACGGAAAATGGCACTGGAAGACCCGGAATCCACCGTTTTCAGTGTCAAACGCCTGATGGGCCGGTCGCTGGAGGACTTACAGGCCGAATTGCCCCACATTCCGCATCAGTTGACCGAGCACAAAACCCTTACCGGTCGCAAGGTGCTGCACGTTCAGATCGGCCAGGCCCGTTACACACCCGAAGAACTCTCCGCAATGATCCTGCGTGAAGTCCGCCAGCGTGCGGGCAATCCCACCAAAGCAGTGATTACCGTTCCCGCGTATTTTGATGATTCGCAACGCCAGGCCACCCGTGATGCGGGCAGAATTGCAGGTCTGGATGTGCTGCGGATCATCAACGAGCCCACCGCAGCAGCATTGGCGTACGGTCTGAACAGGAAAGATGGCACCGTGGTGGTTTACGATTTCGGCGGTGGCACCTTCGATTGCTCGATTCTGGCCATCAAAGAAGGTCTTTTTCAGGTGCTAAGCACCAATGGCGATACCCACCTGGGGGGTGATGATATTGATCGCCTGCTGGTCGATCTGGTGCGACAAACCCTCCCACCGGACGTGGCCAGCCAGCCACTGGTGGTGCAAACGTTACGTGCCGCTGCCGAAGAAGTAAAAATCGCCCTAACTACTTCAGAAGAAGTCACTTACGAAGTGAATTTGCCACAATTTGGCATCGAATGGCGACAGCAGATCAGTCGCACCGAACTGGAAGGGATGATGCAGTCCCTGATTGAACGCACGCTGGATTGCTGTCGGCGGGCGTTGCGGGATGCGGAATTAACCGTGGCAGAGATTGACGAAGTGGTGCTGGTGGGTGGCTCCACCCGGATTCCCTACGTCCGGAAGCAGGTCGAGGCACTTTTCCAGAAACCACCCCACTGTGAATTGAATCCCGATGAAGTAGTGGCACTGGGTGCCGCCATACAGGGGGATATTCTGGCAGGCAACCGCAAAGATATGGTGCTGATGGATGTTATTCCGCTGTCGCTGGGTATTGAAACCTTCGGCGGCGTGATGGACAAGGTGATTTTTCGCAATGCACCCGTACCCACCCGCGAAACCAGGCGGTACAGCAACGCGGTTGATGGTCAGACCCATGTGGAACTGAATGTCTATCAGGGTGAGCGGGAGCTGATTAAGGATTGTCAGTTTCTAGGGAAGTTCAAATTGGCGATTCCCCCACTGCCGGCCCAGTTTGCCCAGGTCGACGTGACTTTTCAAGTGGATGAAAATGGGCAGTTAACCGTTGCAGCGAAAGAACTTAGAAGTGGTTCCGTTGCAAGTGTCACCGTGCAGCCTGCCCACGGGTTGTCGCAGGACGAAGTGGATCGACTGGTATTGGAAAGTGTCGATCATGCGGAAGTGGACTTTCAGGAGCGTCGGCTGATCGAATTCCGCTCCAAAGCCCACGCCGATCTGAATCATACCAGCAAAGGCCTTGCCCTGGCTGGAAAATCCCTTTCTCCCGAACAGAAAGAACGGGTAATTGCCGCCGTGGCGGGTGTCCAACAGACAATTGATGGCACCAGTGTCGATGCGTTACAGGATGCCCTGAAAGAACTTGCTCAGGCCACCATCCCACTGGCAGAACAGATGATGAACGCCGTGGTGAAACAAACTCTGACTGGCAAAACAGAAGCACAGCTCGACCAGAAATTACTGGAAGGTGGAAACAACCAATGACCTGGACTGATTATCGAGAAATCGGTGAATTATTATTTGAACGTTACGACACCTTAAACCCACTGACGGTGCGGTTTACCGATATGCACAAATGGATAATGGATCTGGAAGGGTTTGAAGGCACCGCCGACAAATCCAACGAGAAAATTCTGGAAGCAATTCAAATGGCCTGGTATGAAGAATGGCAGGATGAATACGGGGGATAATTTTACGAAGCTCCAAAGCTTTTGATCAAAGTGCTTCTATCTAGATTCCGGCGAAGTCCCTATGCAGATGGTTACCACCCATTCAAATGGCGTGGCTTCTGGGATTTTGGCACTGGTGCATTAGGCGATATGGCCTGTCACACCGCCAACATGGCATTTATGGCATGCGAATTAGGCAGTCCCACCTCGATTGTGGCAGATGCTACCGATGTCAACCCGGAAACTTGTCCATCTTCAGCAAAAGTCACCTTTGAATTCCCCTCTCGTGGTGAGAAGCCACATCAGGCAGCGTTAACCTTCTTCTGGTATGAAGGCAAACGCAACGGCAAAAAAGTTCTCCCACCAGAAGAACTGCTCAAAAAAGTGCTGATCAAAGGACAGAAACTGTCAAACAGTGGTTCAATTATCGTGGGTGAAAAAGCTATTCTGTACTCTCCCAACGATTACGGCGCTCAGTTTGTGATCTTTGCAGGTGATGAAGAGCTAGCCGCCAGAGACCGCACACCGAAAACCCTGCCAATCAATGGGAAAGGTGATGGCGGGATGAAACAGGAATGGGTCAAGGCAATCAAAGACGGCAAACCCGAAGTCGCTGTCTCGAATTTTGATTACGCGGGCATGCTGACCGAAACGATTCTGTTAGGCAACGTGGCAATTCGCGTGGGTAAGAAGCTGGACTTCGATGCAGCGAAACTAGTGTGCACCAATTGCCCGGAAGCCAGCCAATTCATTAAAACGGAATACCGCAAGGGCTGGGAATTACCTGCCAATGTTTAATGTGTCGATTTTTTCCTTAAGTCCTTGTCCAATTGGCACTTAACACGTTTTGATGCCGCCTGTTCATTTCTTTGCATCATTCCACTCTTGCCGAATAATATCAGTTGAATTTAATGAAAGCCACCTCATTTCTGAATCAATTGCCATTTTTTCATCTGGAGACTTCCGAAAATGAAAATCAGGACGTTTCGGACGAATTGCCAAACTGAGTGATTGAATTTCCACAAGAACTTTGCGACTCTGCCAAGAATTTGTTCATGACGGGCAGGAAATTTCGTCATTAGCTGAAATAATTTGTGGTCGGTTTCCACATTTTCCAATTTGGTAGTTCGTTTGTGCAGTTATACTTTCGTTAGATACCTCCCACCGATTGCACCACCAAACACTCGACGCAATTGAGCCCTAGGATTCGCAAAATGAAGAAACTTAGTATTGAGCCGATCAACCAGACTGCAATTGTACAAACTGGCACCCGCCTGTTGACTGCCTTGCTGGCAAAAAACCTGAGCATTCAGATGTCCTGTGGTGGGAAAGGCATCTGTTCCACTTGCCACATCAAGGTCAAATCGGGTCAGGAAAATCTGTCGCCAATGCGTGATC
This sequence comes from Zavarzinella sp., assembly GCA_041399155.1. Lineage (NCBI taxonomy): Bacteria > Pseudomonadati > Planctomycetota > Planctomycetia > Gemmatales > Gemmataceae > Zavarzinella > Zavarzinella sp. The sequence continues at coordinate 592,107 of JAWKTI010000001.1, read as the reverse complement.
GAGAGCGTCGCACGCTGAAACTGGTCGCCGATAGCTGTGCAGACAGCCGATTAGCCTGCCAGGCAAGCATTTTTGGCGATGACATCCGCGTCGAAGTTCCCCAGGGGATGTACCTGGAGCGTGCCGATGATCTGATTGGACTGCTGGGAATGCCTGCACCAGAAAATATCCTGCACCCGATTCGTGGGCATATTCTTATCCCGAAAGGAAAGCTGATTACCCGCACAATGCTGGAACAATCACGCAACATCGATAAAGAACTGGAGCAACTGAAAAAGTTCGAAACCGATTCATTCACCAATGGAACGGGACACGCGAAAAATGCTTCTACGGTGCGTAACAGCCACAATTCATCTCAATTGGTTCGAGTGCCAATTGTTACAATGATCAAGGCTGCCCCGAATCTGAACAATGGGCCCAAAGCACCCCGCGATAACAGTATCTATGAAACGCCGTCGATCGATTCGCCGGCCAGCAGCCATGGTTCACATCGCCACAACAATAACACGATCCCTGCTTCCCACGCAGAGACGATCACCCACAGCAATCGCCCCACGGCACCAGAGCCGGGATTGGTGATAGATAAATATCTGCTGTTAGAACAGATCGGCAAAGGTGGTGCGGGAGTAGTCTTTCGTGCCTTGCACCAGAAGTTGAATAACCTGGTTGCCATTAAGTTTTTGCGAAACCGACAGAATAGCGACCGCAGTCTGGAAAAGTTCTGTGCTGAAGCCCGTATTCTGGCACAAATGAGCCACCCCAATATCGTACGAATCTTCGATTTTGAAGATTCGCCCGAACTGCCATATGTAGTAATGGAATTTGTTGATGGTGTCAGTGGGGCCGAACTGATCAAGCAATCTGGCAAAGTGCAGACTTCTCGCTCTTTGTCGATTATCAGTGACATTTGCGAAGGTTTAACCAGCGTCAAGCACCTGGGAATTGTCCACCGCGACATCAAACCGGCTAATATTCTGGTTGATCGCTCTGGTAAAGCCCGTCTGGTTGACTTTGGGCTGGCCCGTCGGCAAACGAATGATACTCCCAAGTCAGGCGATTCCAAATATGGTAGTGGCTTCCCGGAAGGCACTGCTGCCTATATGTCGCCGGAACAAATCCAGGCATTGCCTGATGTTGACCACCGCACCGATATTTATTCGTTGGGTGCCACTTTGTTCCACTTTTTAACGGGTCGGATTCCATTCCCTGGAAACTCACCTTTTGAGTTGATTGGCAAGCACTTGAATGCACCGGTGCCACTGGCCCATGAACTGGAATCGGGCATTCCCAAAGAACTGAGCCTGCTGATTCAGAAAATGATGCACAAAAACCCCGCACAACGATTCCAGGATTACGATAGTCTGATCAACCAGATCCGACAGATTAAATCGAAATTGCAAGAGCTTGTTGCAGTCTAATCGAATTGAAAAGATGTCAAGCTTTTCGCCGGTAGTTCATTTCACGAATTGAAGTAACCCACTCCTGGTATAATTATCTTCAACTCCTCCCAGTGTGTCAAAGATGGCATTTTGCCGTCAATCTGTGGCTGGATCATTAGAAGTTACATCGCACTCGAATAAGATATTTTTCATGGTATTCTTCCCATGTTGTTGTTAGCCTAAACGACAATTCGAGTCGTGCAGGATAGGATCACTCTGCTGGAGATTAGGATGTATCGACTGATCGTGTGCCTGGTGCTGGTTGGGTGGGGGATCACTTTACAGGCCCAGGAAGCCAGACAACTTCTCGACAAATCAGCCGAGGCGATGGGGAAACCAGCAGATTTGCGAAAATTACAGATTTTGCACTACGAAAGCAAAGGGATTTTTTTTGCCAACGATAAAAAACTGAACGTTATTCTCAAACACTGGTATGAATTTCACGATCGTTCTCGCGTAGAATCGACAGTGTTTTTTGACAAACAACAATCCACCACAACAGTGTGCATCAATGGCGGTCTTGGCTGGCTTCGTAATGATAAAATGCCACCGCGCGCGTTAACCAACGATGAAATTATTGATTCCAGCCTTGATCTTTATGCCAACTGGGCGGTGTTAATGCAAATTAACAATGAACGATTTGTGGACCTGGAAAAGCTTGCTGATCTCAAGGTTCAGGATACTGACTGTTTTGGTATTCGAATCACCCGACGATCCTGGGGTACTACTGATCTGTATTTCGCAAAAAGTGACAACCTGGTACGTGCCTGCCGTTATGAATCGAAAATTTTTGGCAGGAAAGTATCACGCGAGATACATTTTCGCAGTTACAAAGAGTTTTCTGGGCTGAAATTGTCCACAGAACAGGATTGGTACGAAAATTCCAAATTGAAAACTACCATCACTGAAATCAAATACGACTTTCCTGAAAAATTAGATCCAACTTTATTCGAAATACCCAAAGAGTAGTGTCCTGTTTCAGGTAGCACGCACTGAAGGTATTACCGGTGCTAGAATAATCATGCCACTCATCCATTGGGGATTCCATGTCGCGTTTCCGTATTGCACTGATCACTCTGCTGATTAGCCTGCCAGTTCTCTTCTACCTGGTTGTGGCATCGATTTACCTTTGGCAGACCGGATGGATATTCATTGCAGCGGCAATCACCATTCCTTGCTTCGGTGTAGGGATTTATCTTGCAAATAAAACAGTGAATAAACTGCTGTTGAAGCCAATTCCAGAAACCACGCCAGCCACCCACTATACCGTGCGTGATGAGCAGGCTTGGCAATTGGTGGTTCAGCAGACAACAGACCAACCGACACCTTCTCAGGCAACATTGACCCAGGCACGATTTTATTTCGATACTGCAGAAAACATGGCCCAGCAGATTTCCAGGATTTACTATCCCGAATCCCGCGAAGCTCTGGGTGGGGTGACGGTGCCGGAAATTCTGGCTGTACTCGAGATGGCCTCGCACGACATGTGCGAACTGGTAGAAAAATATATCCCCGGCAGCCACCTGTTAACCATTGATCGCTTGCGAAAATTGCAGGAAGTGGGGCAAACTGCAACCAAATGGTGGTCTACGCTGAACAAAGCTTACTGGATTGGTTCCGCACTGCTGAATCCGGCCAATGCCGCCGTGCGATATATTATCTCGCGAATTGCCATCGCTGGACCATTAGATCAACTAAAAGAAGGTCTGGGTGCCTGGTTCTATCAGGAGTATGTACGGAAACTGGGCCACTACTTCATCGAGTTATACAGCGGTCGACTGCGTGTGGGTGTCAAGCGATATCGCGAACTACAAAAACAACATGCCGTCCCTTCCGTACCAGAATCTGCCCCGGTGGGAGCAGAACCTATTGCAATCGAACACCAGACTATCCAGATTTCACTGCTGGGACAGCCTAAAACAGGAAAATCAAACTTTATTGCGGCACTGACTGGCAATTCGCAGTCTTCCGAAAATAGCCCCACCCAGGTCTTGTTGAAGCGGGAAGATTTTCAAGTTCGTCTGCACGAAGCAGAATCATTTCGCAATCAGGATTTCACCAGGTACGAAAACGTGATTCAGCAATCGGGCGTGATTTTGCTGTTTCTGCGCCTGGACCATCCCCTCCGTGGGACTGAACAGGCTTTTGTGCAATATTTTCAGGAGTTCTTCAACAAACATCCTGAGCGCAAACCACCTGCCTTGATCATCGTGGGTAGTTATGCTGATCAACTCGATCATCAGACAACATGGCAGCCGCCTTACGACTGGCTCAATCCAGAATCTAGTACGGAACAGAAAATTGCTACCAGTGTCAATCAGTTGCGGGCGCAATTTCCGGGTGCGGTGGCAATTCTACCCACGTGCCTGTTGCCCGGCAGAATCTGGGGCGTGAACGAATACTTTACCCCGCTGCTGACCAGTTTGTTGCCCGCTGCACAGGGTGTTGCCTTGCTGGGTTTACTGCAGGACGACCAGCAACGGGAACCTCTGACTCGGGTGGGAGAACAACTCCTGAATGTGGGCAAATCGGCTTTGGCAAACGTCTGGAAGAAAATTACCGGATGACTGCCTCTCTTGTTATTGAACTGAAACAAGTTGCTAAATCACTGGGTTTTCAGTTGGCAGGTGTTGCCAAAGCAGAACCTGCAGATCATTTCGAGCGTTACTTACAGTGGCTGGAGGCTGGCTGTGCTGGGGAAATGACTTACCTGCACAAGAATGCGGCTGCCAGAGAGCATCCCAGGGCGGTGCTGCTGGAAGTTCGCTCGGTAGTGATGCTGGGAATAACCTACGGTGGGGATTCACCTGCAGGCACTTTGCCAAAAATTGCCCGGTACGCACAGACCCCCGATTACCACCAGGTGCTTTGGGAAAAACTGAACCAACTTGGTGCATGGTTAACCGCTCGTATACCAGAAAGCACCCAACGCGGGGTAACGGACTCTGCGCCACTGCTGGAACGCAACTTTGCCCAGCGTGCCGGATTGGGTTGGATTGGTAAAAACAGCATGCTCATCCACAAACAGCTTGGCAGTTTTTTGATGCTGGGTGCGTTGCTGACTTCAGTTGAATTCCCTGCCGATGTACCGCACACTACTTCCCACTGTGGAACCTGTACTGCGTGCATCGATCACTGTCCCACATCGGCCATTGAAGCACCTGGCTGGTTAAATGCGACGAAGTGCATTAGCTATTGGACCATTGAATACCGCGGCAGGATCCCATTGGAAACCCGCACCCACCTTGGAGAATGGCTGTTTGGGTGCGATATCTGCCAGGATGTTTGCCCCTGGAATCGCCATTTAGAAACAAACCCCGTGGGCTTGACTGGTGAACCGCTCTTCCAGGTGCTGGATCCCATCGAATTACTGCAAATGGATGAGACAACTTTCCGGAAACGTTATCGCCACGCGGCATTTTCCAGAACCAAGTGGGAGGGAATTCTGAGAAATGCTGCGATTTTCTGCGGAAATCAGAAATTAATCTCTGCGAAACACGCGCTGGAAGTGGCCGCAAATTATGAAAATGTTGTCATCAGTGAAGCAGCCAGGTGGGCACTGGATCAGTTTCATTAATGCGTAAGACACCCAAAGGAGGACACCCTTGGATCAGCAATTACCGAATCTAACTCCGGAAGATCACGCCATTTACGAATGGCAAATGTGGGTGGATGGCTTTGGCGAACTGGGCCAACAGCGTTTGAAAGGTGCCACGGTACTTGTCAGCCGAATCGGTGGTCTAGGTGGGGTGGTTGCATGGGAATTGGCTGCAGCGGGCGTGGGCAAATTACTTCTTGCCCACGCGGGGAATATCAAACCCAGCGATCTGAATCGCCAATTGTTAATGAACTACGAAGCGATAGGTAAATCTAGAGTTGAAACGGCCAATAATAGCTTAAAGGAATTTAATCCTGCGATCGAAATTGAGGCAATTCCTGAAAACATCAATTCTGGCAACGCCCACAAACTTGTGGAACAGGTCGATCTGGCAGTGGGTTGTGCCCCACTTTTTGAAGAGCGTTTAGCACTGAACCATGCGTGCGTCGAACTTCGCAAACCACTGGTGGATTGTGCTATGTACGAACTAACCTTTCAGGTAACCACGATTCAACCTGGACAGACAGCTTGCCTTGCCTGTCGGGTGCCTGCTCCCCCACCTGAATGGAAGCGCCAATTCCCGGTAATCGGTGCGGTTTCTGGAATCGCAGGGTGCATTGGTGCCACCGAGGCAATCAAACTGATTACAAAAATAGGAGATCCCTTATATAACAAATTGTTGATGGGCGATTGTCGCACCAATCGCTTTCAACAAATACAACTGCAAAAGAACCCCACCTGCCCTGTCTGTGGGCAGTTGCAGGAAAGCTCAATTTCAGAATCATGAAAATATTTTCATTTAAATAATTTCTTCTGCTGCCAAATTTCTTCAAAAAATGCGAGATACTGATCAGCCACCATCGACCAGCGATAATTTTTCACTGATTTAAAACAATTTTCCCGCACATGGGGAATGATTGATGAGTTGCTGGCAATTTTCACCAGCGTTTCTGAAAGTTCTTTCACACTTCCTGGAGTGAATAACCAACCGTTTTTCTCGTGGTGCACAATATCGGGTATTCCACCAATATTGCTCCCAATGACGGGCACGGAACTGGCCAACATTTCCATGGTGACAATTCCCTGAGGCTCGTAACGCAAGCTTGGGATAATCCCAACTTCAGCGTGCTGTACAATGCTCTGCTTCTGGGTGCCCGTGATGAGGCTTGGAAACCAGATCCAGGGTGGAGGCATCTGCTGCCAGGTATTACCCTGTTGTACCGAAATGCCACTCGCAATGGCACGCTGCACCAGCTCAGAGTAGTAATCGCCCTGACCTGCAAGCACCAGGCCCCAACGTGCGGTATGTGGCAATGCTTTTTGGTAGGCATCCAGCACCACCTGAAAGCCTTTGGATTCAATCATCCTGCCCAGACAAAGCAAGTAAGGTTGAGAAATCAAAGGAGTTACGGCAGTTTGACTGGTCCACTCATCAGGCCAGCCGTTAGGGATTAGACGCACTACTCCCTGTGGGGTGGTTAACTGTTCTGTGCGTGCTTTCATGTAACTGCTGATGCACGCAATCCCACTGGCGTGCGTCAACGCACTGATAATCCGTTTGCGTGTCGTCGTGCGTTTCAAAAACCGGCTGCCATCCATAATGTCGCTGCCTTGGGAACAAAGCACGTATGGGACATGGGATTTGCGATGAAATTGTTCCGCAACAAAGCCTGGCCAGTAGCTATCGCAGGCCAACAACAGATCAATGGGAGAAGATTGATGAAATTTCTTTAATAATCGAACATATTTGCCCAGCCCAAATCGTGTAGACCACGGTCGATCAATCCACTGAATGGGGTACTCAGGCTGCCATGGTCGAGGTGCTGTGGGCGGAACGGGTGCTGGTTTGCGGCAAAAAACGGTTACTTGGTGACCTGTCTGGTGCCACCGCATCGCCAGACGGTCGATATATTCCTCCGCACCACCCATGGCGTGAAGGTCGTAATTGGTGATTACAGCAAGCTTCATAACCGCTCATCTTACAGTTTGAGGCAGCCAAAAAAACACCACCGCCAGCCCCATGTAATTTCTTCAGAATGAAAAAGTGGCTATTTTCCAAGTTGAATGAAGTAGAGCAATTTTCCTTGATCGATGAACGCATACTCTGGCTCAGCGAGATTTTCTTCCTCCGCAGTGGGTAACAGTTGCACGTAACCCAAAATTGCCAGTCGCTTCAAACCATGGTGAAAGTTGCGAATCGTTAAATCTGGTTCGGTGCTGGACAATGCCTTGAACAATTCCGGCATCGGACAAGGCGTTCTGGCACCGGCATCGTGGCGTTTACGCAGGTAAGCCAATGCATCTTGCGACCATTGCCCCGCCTCGCCGGGGTTTTTCCATTCGGCAGTATATTCCAGCCGCTTCAATGCCTCTTCTACGCGTTTTGTCAATGTGTCTAACTGCACCAGATACCGCTGCATTTCCTGGGTAATCTGCTTCGCCATCTCTTCCACCATGGTCATGGTGCGGTCCTGCCAGGCGGGCACGCCACGGCCAGTCTGGTGCAGCATTTCACGCAATTCCTCCAGCACCGCACGTGGGGAATCGTGTGTGTAGACAAAATCCACCCCAGCCGGGGTAATTCTGGCGTAATCCCATGTTACCTTACCACGCGCTTCCGTGCGGGTATGTTCCAAGAGCCCATCGCGAAAAGCAATCGCCACTGCCGTGGCAAACAACCCGTTCCGGGTGGGGAATAACCCTTCCAGTTTGCCAGACCGGTACAACAGGTGCTCTTCGCCGCTAAGGGCGTACCGTAAGCCTGCCAGCAGGATTTCCTGGAGTTTTTCATCCGCTTGCGGGTTCGGGTTCTGATTGGTTAGTGAACGATCCATGTTAGCCACTTGCAGGAGTAATTACGGGGCCGATTCAGGCTGGCATCGAACATTTCCCCACCTCTACTGCTCATGTTGGTAGGAATTGTTACCATAACCTTCCTGTAGAATGAAAGTCCGTGGGTACCTTCTTAATAAATTTATGAACCAATCCAGACAACCACGAATTCTTTCTGGTGTGCAGCCATCCGGGAAGCTGCACCTGGGGAATTATTTCGGTGCGATCAAGCAGCACATTGCTCTGCAGGAAGAGGGTGAGTGCTTCTACTTCATCGCGGACTACCACGCTCTGACCACCATTAAAGAAGGGGTGGTGCGGGATGCGGACGATGCCAAAAAGCAAGGCAGGAAAGCCCGACCTGCTGCCCAACTCTTACACGACCAGGTGCTGGATGTGGCGTTAGACTACCTGGCACTGGGACTGGACCCCGCTCGGGTGGCATTTTTTCGCCAGTCGGACGTACCGGAAGTATGCGAATTAGCCTGGATGTTGGGTACCGTAACTGGAATGGGGCTGTTGGAGAGGGCCCACTCATTCAAAGACAAGACAGCACGTGGCATTGTCGCAAACGTGGGGCTGTTCACGTATCCGATTCTGATGGCAGCCGACATTCTGATTTATCGATCCAACGTGGTACCGGTGGGGAAAGATCAGGTGCAGCACCTGGAAATGACCCGTGACATGGCAGGATACTTCAACCAGGCCGTGGGGAAAGAAATTTTCCCGATGCCGCAGGAAAGGCTGGATGCCATTCCCGTGGTGCCCGGTACCGATGGCCAGAAAATGTCCAAAAGTTATGGCAACACCATTGATATTTTTGCCGAAGGAAAAGCACTGCAAAAATCGGTGATGGGCATTGTCAGCGATTCGGCGGCGGTGGAAGAGCCCAAAAATCCTGATACATGCAATATTTTTCAACTGTTGCGGTTATTCGCACCGCCGGAAGAGCTGGAAACCGTTGCAAATCGTTATCGGGCAGGTGGTTACGGTTACGCAGAAGCAAAGCAATTGCTGCTGGAAAAAATTGATACCTACTACGCACCCGCACGGGCAAAACGGAAAGAGCTGCTTGCAGATTTATCCCAGGTAGAAGCGGTATTGGTAGCCGGTGCTGCCAAGGCACGCCGCGAAGCCTTCAAAACGATGGAAAAAGTTCGCAAATCATTGGGAATGCTACCCGCACCGGTTGGGAAGCCGACCTAATCGAGGCTAATGGTGACGGAACGCGAATTTGCGACGGACGTTGTCAAGCGACTTGCCACAAAGGGGTACCAGGCATTGTGGGCAGGTGGGTGCGTTCGCGACCAGTTACTCGGGCTGGAGCCGGACGATTACGATGTCGCCACCAATGCATTGCCGACCGAAGTCGTAAAATTGTTCCCTCGTACGGTGACGGTGGGCATCAGTTTTGGTGTGGTCGAAGTGATTGGGCCAAAACAGTCCGATGGCACGCACCTGAATGTGCAGGTAGCCACTTTTCGATCAGATGGTGAATACCACGATGGCCGACGGCCAAGTACGGTACAGTTTTCCGATGCCAAAGAAGATGCACTGCGTCGAGATTTTACGATAAATGGCATGTTTTTTGACCCACTTGAAAACGCGGTTCTCGATTTTGTGGGTGGACAGCAGGATTTATCCAATCGGGTGCTGCGGGCGATCGGCAACCCGGAAGATCGTTTTGAAGAAGACAAGCTCCGGTTATTGCGGGCAATCCGCTTTACTCATCGGTTTGGCTGCTCGGTTGATCCTGGCACCATAGCAGCCATGACGAAAATGGCCCCCCACCTGAACGTGGTGAGCACGGAACGGATTGCTGTCGAGCTACGCAAGATTCTTGCCCACCCCAGCCGGGCGGCGGCAGTGGCACAGATGATCGAACTTGGGCTGGTGCAAGTCATTATTCCACAACTGTTTCCAATGAAAGACCGGGATGCCACACTTCAGGTATTGCAAACGATTGGGCGTGGTGCCAGCGTTTCATTCGGGCTGGCAATGGCAGTATTGTTACACGCCTTGCATCCCAAAAATGTTGAGAAGCTTCTTCGACAATTAAAACTTTCTAATGCGGAAATCGACCAGATTACATGGCTGGTGACACGACAAGATTCCCTGCGGGGTGCTGCAACGCAACCGAATCACCAGTTGTTTCCGATCTTAGTTCATCCCCACATCGTAGAGTTGTGCGAATGGACACTTACCTCAGGTGGTGCGTCCGATGCCGAGTACTGTGAGGAATTATTGGCCAGTCATACATCCGATTTCTTTCAACCAGTCCCACTGGTAACTGGTGATGACCTTCGAGCGTGGGGCTATCAACCTGGCAAAATATTCAAGAAAATATTAGATCAAGTGCGGGATATGCAGCTTGATTGGCAGTTACAAACAACAGATGAGGCAAAAGAATATATTCTTGCCACTTTCGGGCCACCACAGAAATAAATGCGTATTGGAAACTTGAATGACTGTCTTGGGTGATAGAATTAGCGTCTTATCTTCATTCTTTCAACTTCAACACTCATATCATCAAGATTTTGTATGATAAGCGGAGTTGATGGATCTTGCAATTCTTTGATTTTTCCTAGATAAACGCGTACCACGGGTTCAACAATCGATTGATGATCCAGATCAGGTAACAGACTACAGTGAACTCGCTCAGGGAACAAGTTTGTCCGTTTAAACTCGTTTAGGTCGGTTGACCACAAGTGATCATTCTTCCCAGTAACGATCCAGGTACTGCATGAGATATGGTTCATCCAATGGCTGGGGCTACGTAGCAACTTTTCATAATTGAATGTCGCATCATAAGTTAACTTTTCCCGATCATATCGATCAATTGATGAAGCTGGGGCGATTGCAAGGACACCTCGTATTCCTGTAGAACGATATTCTGCAGTTAATAACGCTAAAGTACCACCATAACCATGGCCCACGAGGAAAATTCTGCTCCGATCAACATCATCACGACTCGTAAGAAATTTACAAGCATCGAGAATATCATCTACTTCTCCAAAGCCGCATTCAACGAAACCAGGATTTTTGTTACCACCTCTCATCGAAGGATACATCATAATCAATCCTGCATCGCGGAAAGTCTGACCATGGAGATGAGACTGTTCAACCGACCAGAAGCGTTGATCGATGCTATTGTTCAATTGATCTGAAAGCCAGATTATTGCTGGATATCGCCCCGGGCCTCTAGTTTTTGGCGTAATATATGCATCCATTACTCCAAGTGAAGTGGAGTACTTCACAAGTTCCAAGACACCTTTTGGTGGGATCGGTGTTTGAATATTGCTGGAGAAATTTGAAATTAATCTCGTTTTAAATTCATGCCTGACTACGCTCAATTGAGGCATAATTGATTTTTTCTCTTCACTATAATTTTTTAGCTTGAGTGGTGTTTTTCTTAATAGTATTTGTGCTATTTGATTCTGAAGTAACTTCTCTGGGTCCTCGTCCTTGACAATTGGCTGATGATCTTTATTGGAGGTGATTTGTAATAAGCCGACGAACAGAACGATCACCCCGATGAGAGTAAATAGAGCTTTCCAACCATTGCTTTTCTGATTTTTTCTTTCTGCTTTTAGTTTTTTCTTCAATTCTTTAGGAGGTTTATCGAAATCGATTTCATGGCAGTTGGCATCAAACTGTTGAATACTGCCGTCTTCCCCAATTTCAAATCCGTAAGGAAGTTCATCATCAGTTTTCTTCTGCATGGTTCTAATTCCAAAAAATCATGCTCAAAAATCTTTAGAGCACTGATTCATTATTTAAACCTTTTCTATAACGCCAAGACGCTTCAAGAAGATCTAGTCATTGAGTCGAATTCCTGTTTCACCCACAACAGATAGTTTATTGGTCAAACAATTAATCCGGCACTGCAAAATTGGGTAGTGGTATTACTTCAGATGTTTCCATCTTAACTGGCCAGTGCAAAGGTACAAGTAGCTTTTCAATTGATCACATACCCGCCATCGTAAAAATTGATAGCGACGGCATCTGGATTGTACAATCGAGATTAAAAGTGGTGTATTTTGGTATCATTTTGCAGGAAACCGCAGCCGATTCATTGGGTTTGCCATCTGCCGCTGCACATGGAGTAGACATGTGAGTAATTCGACAAAGCAATCTATTTTCCTGAAGTCTGGCGAAAGAGAGTTTCCGGTGAAGACACTGATGATACCACTAGCAAAGTGCCATTATCGGCAATAAATTAGGTTCTATGCATGCAGAACCAGCTTCTATCACCCCCATTTCCATCTGGGGGTTGCCGTTAATGCCCTATACCATGGCCGAAACCATGGCAGCAATTGAACAACTGGTGAAACAGCGTCAACCTGCGTTGATCATTACTGCGAATCTGAACTACGCAATGCTGTGTGCCAACAGCCAGGAATTGCGGGACCTCAATCAGCGTGCGGCATTTTTGCTGGCAGATGGCATGCCCATGGTGTGGTGGTCTCGCTGGATTGGCAGACCGCTGCCAGAACGGGTAGCTGGGTCTGATATGATGGCCCACCTGGCAAGTTACGGTGCCGCGCGTGGGTGGCGATTTTACCTGCTGGGTGCCGGTCCTGGAGTTGCTGAACGGGCAGGGAAAAAGCTGCAGGAACAGTACCCTGGCCTGGTGATCTGTGGAACAGAATGCCCACCTTTCAGGACACTGACCACGGAAGAAATTCACTTCCAACGACATCGGATTCTTGCGGCAAAACCAGACATACTGCTGGTGGCATTTGGCCAGCCAAAAGGTGAACGATGGATTTTGCAGCATATGGACGAATTGCAGGTCCCGGTCAGCATTCAAGTGGGTGCCACACTGGACTTCGTTGCGGGGATTGTATCCCGTGCCCCACGGTGGATGCAGATTACTGGGATGGAATGGCTGTATCGTTTGTTGCAGGAACCGAAAAGATTGGTGCGGCGATACTTTGATAACATCGCATTTATTGTGCGGGCATTTTTTCAGCCAAAGTACCGTGCAGAACGGATGAATCAACGGCCCAAATAACACACACGCAACATTCAAACATTTTAATGATCGTTATTTTTCGACATTTTCTAATTCTATTTTTCTGCCACAACTACTTATATACAAGTAAGTTACGCTGCTGCAGTCGCAAAGTTGGCTGAAAAAAATATCCGGTGGAACAATCCACGTGGATATATATTTACGTCGCACCAATTGGTCGTTAGGTGCTGACGGAATGCAGGATCTGGCCAAGTTGCAGGATTTCATCGTCACTCAGGCGGAAGTCACAAGCGGGGATGAGTTCTTTGATCTGTCCTGGTTTACGTGCCCCCACAATGGCACCTGTGACTGCGGGTTGACGTAACACCCAGGCGATTGCGGCCACACCAGCAGAAACACCATGCTGGGCACCAATCTGCTTGAGAGCATCCACCAATTGCAGGTTTCTGCTGAGTAACGGTTCCTGAAACTGTGGGTTCTTTTCTTTCCGCCAGTCGTTTGCCGGCAGTGTGGCAATACGTTCTCGCGTCATGGCACCGGTTAACAGGCCAGAACCCATCGGGGAATAAGCAATCACGCCAATATTTTCCTGCAGACAGTGTGGCAGAATTCGCTCTTCCACTTCGGGGCGAAGTAAACTGTATGGTGGTTGCAGCGAAGTGATTGGGCCAAACGGTCGGATGCGTTGCATCTGTTCCACATTGAAGTTGGATATGCCAATCCAACGCACTTTACCTTCTTTCTGGAGTTGCACCATGGTTTGCCAGCCTTCTTCAATATCTTCATCAGGCTCTGGCCAATGGATCTGGTACAGATCAATGCATTCGATGTTCAGTCGTTTCAGGCTGGCTTCACACTCTTTGCGGATCGAATCTTGTTTGAGGCGTTTCCCAATCTGTCTGTTTTCATCCCATACGCGGGCACACTTGGTAAACACGTACGGGCGGTTGGCGATACCTTCCAATGCCTTGGCTACTACTTCTTCGGATCGTCCCAGGCCATATACTGCAGCGGTATCAATCCAGTTAATTCCCTGGTCAATCGCTTCGTGGATCACCTGGATTGAATCATTATCGTCCTGGGCACCCCAGCCGAAAGCCCAATCTCCGCCACCGATGGCCCAGGCACCAAAGCCCAGTGGGGTAATATTCAAATCACTATTGCCGAGAGGTTTGGTTTGCATGTTTCACTCGAGAAATAAACTTGTAAACGAACGCACAAGTGGATCCAGCATCATCATCAGTTGGGTTGCGAACTGCCCTGACGTAACCGTTGCAGTGCTTCTTCTGCATCCCAGCGAATGGGATGATCCTTGAAGTTGGCCGCTTGCTGGTAATAACCGATTGCCTTAACCAGGTCGCCTTTCTTTTCGTACGCGCGGCCCAGATCGTAGAGCGTGTTGGCACCACTTTTTTCAGTGTCCATGAAGGTGCGTAAGCAATCAATCGCCATATCCACCTGATCGAATTCATCCAGATAGAGCGTCCCGAGTTGCCGTAAAGTTAATTCGTAGGCATCGCGTTCATCCTGGCCAGAATACTTCATCTCGCGGATATCTTCGAGATAGCTTACCCCTTTTTCGCGTTCCCCACGTCGTAATAGGCAGCGGCCAAGCAGAAACATGGCCACAATACTCTTGGGATTCATCACCAGCGAAAGTTTCAGCAGGTGCTCTGCCCACTCGAGCATTTCCAGATCGTTGGTGTTCGAATCCAGAATGGTGCGGGCCTTATTGACACAGTATTTGACATCGAAGTAAGAACGTACTTCATCGGCACGCTTCTTCAGGTCCTCGATTTCAACGGAGTGGTAGTAGACATCTTTCTTTTCCAGAAAGTCCTTACCACCACCGCGAATCAACGCATCTTCCGTGGTGCGGATCGCTTCGATAATCATCACCTTCTTTTCATACGCAGTGGAAAGATTACGGAGGGTATCCTTGATGTTCTGTTCTGCAAACGCAAATATCTTGTAGTTGCGGATCGCTTCGTCCCATTCCTGGTTCTGAAAAGCCTGATCTGCCAGGAACTTGACCTGCTGAAAAAAGACGCTTTTCTGCTCAGGTGCTAATTGTTCCAGTGTGACCGCAATGCCACAATCACGCCCCATTTTGCGAAAGCGGATTACTTCCTGGGCTTTACCCAGCTTTTCTGCGGTGGCTGCAAGTGTTTCAAAAATAGCAGGACCGTGGGTAAACTTGCCATGCCCGGCAATTCGCAACAATAGCGAAGCCTGGTCGTAGTGCTCTGATTTTTCCAGCAGCACCCTGCCCTGGCTTTCTGCATAGTCGTAGTCGAAATCTTCGAGCGGACCGTTGACAGTGGCTTGTTTATATTCTTCTTCGGTGAGTTCGTGGAACAATTCACGTCGGAAATCACGCAACGAATCTTCGTTCGGTGCCTTGGCTTGCTTACGGAACACCGCACGCAAGGCTTCCATCCGACGGCCAGGTAGTTGAATCTGAATGTCTCCCACGCGTTGTTTCAATGTGGGGTGAGTTCGTAATGCCAGTTGCCAGGCATCGAAGAGAATTCTTGCTCGTACTTTGTCGGTTTCTGCCCACTGTTCAGGATCGAGCAGGCGATTTAAACGCTCCACGGCAGAATCCAGGTTTTTCGAATGGGTTTCTGCTACTGCCAGGTAATAGTCGGTCTGGGCACGAAGTTCTGGCCATTCGCCCGCAACGAATGTCAGTAAACGTGTTGCGGATTCCAGTTGTTGCTCTGTGGGCTTCTGGTCGCTGATCAGCAAGCGATGGGCTTCACTGATACAAAAGTTTGGATTCAGTAACTTTCTGGTGGGTGCGTCCAGGCGATCAACATCCACGGTCTGGTGCAGGCGAATCAAGCCAGCACGTGCCAGTTCGTTTTTCGGATTCAGTTGCATCGCACGGTTGAATGACATCAGGGCATCATGCACTCGCCCCACCTGAGACCTTCCGTAACCACGCAAGGTATATTTAAAGACTCTTAACGGGTTTAAGGTTCGCACGGAGTAAACCATGTACAACACAATGGGCAAGGCAAGCCCCAGGGCGGGCAGGTTGGAAGGAAACCGAGCCAGCCACATTCCGAGGCCCATCATCGCACAGAGTGCGGCAATTTCCACTTCAGATTCTTCTGCAGTTGCCACAAACATCAACAGATAGAAGAAGGGTAAACCCAGCAGAATCTGGATACCCAGCATGCGGGTGCGATTGACATCCTGAAGCATGTCTGCTTCCTGCAGGCCGAAGAAAATACCCACAACGGCTGCGGCACAAATGGCAATAGAAAGGCCAAAACGGTACCAGCCAATGACGGCTGTTTGTAATTCGCCCAACCCGTAGCCCAACAGAGCCCCACCGAGCATGCAATAGCCTAGTAACTTGTAAGCGGTATCTTCTGCCAAAGGGGGTTTGACAAATAATGCCCCACCTGCCAGGCCAAAGATAATCCCTGCGTAGATAAACAGTGGATTTTCCAGCAACAGGTAGAGCACAAAGCCCACGGGATTGCGGGCAAGATGCCGTAATTCTTTTAATTGACGAAGAAATGAAAGCAGCAGCCCCACTGCAAGGCCACCAGCGAGCCAGATCGCAACCTGACCTGTGCCATGCCAATCGAGCCCTTTCAATGCGATATTGAGCAGCAAGCCCAGGAATATCCCTTTCAGGATATACTCGGATTTAATCCAGTTCATGGTAATTTCTCTCCCATGGTGCCACTTGTTTTGAACTAACGCATCAGCAACCATTCTATTGATTTGGGGAAGCAATTTCGCCAGCAAATGGTGATTCTAATATTGGTCAGACTATAAAATCCCCAGCAGTAATTTCCCAACCGAACAAAAGATCGACTACCATAAAGTTAGGATTACGCAATTCAGGCAGGACATGGCAGAAAAACAAACACCCGGTGGGATTGTCCATACTTACCTGGGCTACGATCCCGTTCAATTCCCATCCCCACGCAGCGGCCCACCGGATGTGGCTTCGGCTGCGATGGATCACCTGCTTTATTATGGTGGAACCAGAAAGTTCACTGAAGAAGAACTGGCTAATGCCGTTGATATCGATCCAAGCATGATTCAGGGGCTGGGACCTTCGATTGAGGCACTGCGGCAATTGCTGCTCGAAAGAAAACGAAAAATTCTGGAAACTTATGAGACTGGTCAGGCACTGGTCCTGGCTGGAAAGCAATTTCGTCTGGCTTCCCAGACGTTTACCCCACCACTACCAATCCAGGATGATTATTTTCGTGCGGTGGATGAAGAACAATTGCGGGATCTGGAAGATTTGTATTACGATCTCCCACGCGGGAAGGCGGATTTGCGAGGCAGCTTGATGGGAGTGGTTGCCCGCCTGGCAGAAAAATATCAGGTAGAACGTCTAGCAGCAAACTACAAGTTTACCGGTCGCGAAGGGATGGATGTCCCCAAAGCCCTGGAGATCAAGGAAGAACTGGAAACGATTGACGAATTGTTAAAACAGTTAGAAGAAGCGGCAAAAAATGCCAAGTTGGCCCGCATCGATATGGAGGCACTCCAGCGATTCATCAATGAAGCCGATTTAGCAGAATTGCGGGCGTTGCAACAGCAGGTGCAGAATTATCTGGAAGAAATGGCACGCCAGCAGGGCCTGGATGCTGGTAAAGATCAATTTCAGATCACGCCCAAAGCATACCGGCTGTTCCAGAACCGTTTGTTGCAGGAAATCTTTCAGGATTTGCAGGCATCCCGATCCGGGCGCCATCCTAATGCCGTACCTGGCGAAGGTGCTGTGGAAACCAGCCACACAAAAGAGTATGAATTTGGCGATTCGATTGCCCAGATGGACATACCCAGCACCATGATCAACGCGCTACTGCGGCATGGTCAGCAACGTCCCGTCCGTATATCGACCGACGATATTGTGATTCACCGCACACAAGTGACGCCGAAAGCAGCTACCGCAGTCCTGTTGGATATGTCTGGATCGATGCGTTATGGTGACATGTATTACAACGTCAAACGGATGGGGATGGCACTGGAAGGTTTGATTCGCAAAGAATACCCTGGGGATTATCTCCAGTTCATCGAGATGTTTACATTTGCGAAACCGTGCAAGATTGCCGACCTGCCATACTTGTTGCCAAAACCTGTTTCAATCTACGACCCAATTGTGCGAATGAAGGCAGACATGAGCGACCCAGGGATTCTGGAAACACAAATCCCCCAGCACTTTACCAACATCCAGCATGCACTGCGGCTGGGGCGGCAATTTCTTTGTAATCAGCCGACGAACAATCGACAGATGTTTCTGATCACCGATGGCTTGCCCACCGCCCACTTTGAAGAAAACATTCTCTATCTGATGTACCCACCCAGCGAACGCACCGAAAGTGCCACGATGCGGGAAGCGTTAAAGTGTGCGAAAGAGGGAATTACCATTAATCTTTTTCTGATTCAAAGCTGGAGTCAATCGGAAGAAGATGTGCGTTTTGCCCACCGGATGGCATCAGCCACCAAAGGCCGGGTGATTTTCTGTTCCGGCAACGACCTCGACCGCTTTGTCCTGTGGGATTACATCCAACACAAGAAAAGTATTATCAATTGAGATAGCTTTTATTTTCCGAAATAAGCACTTGCGAACTCAAATGACTTGATACTTTAACAAGATTTTGGCAATGTTAGATTTGGAAATAAACATTGATTACTTCCGTGAACCCAGACAACTACTGCATTCTGAACACTGGTGGTGGTGCATGGGCTTTTGCCTCATTAGCATCACAGCTAAGTAGAGCACTATGGGTAGACGTTGCGGATGATGCCCGTGAATATAATTACTTATTACTTGCTGACCAACAGAATATACCAGACAACAACCGGTTGTTCATACCGTTTTCAAGTATGGAATTGGCTGCAGACAAACGTGCTCTGGCGCGTGTGTTTCTAGAAAATTCAGTTCCCATACCAGATACACACCTCTTTGAATCGATTGAGGATGCGAAACAGTTTGCTAATATTAACAACCATTTGTCATGGTGTCTGAAATTTCCAACAGGGTGCGGTGCTTCGGGCCACAGAATGTTATTGGCTGAAACGATGATACCAGATAGTTGGCCACATCCTTTAATCGTACAGGAATTTGTTCATATGCAACAACCTGAAGTTTACCGCCTGTATGCCGCAGGCGGAGAAATCTTTGGGTGGGTAGCACGACGATTTCCGAATGGAGCAACAACTTCACCCTGGGTTGCCCATGCTCGAGGTGCAAGGTATGAGTTGGCAGGTATCGCACCACAGGAAGCAGTTGCAGTTGGACGATCTGCACTGATTGCAACTGGACTGCTGGGATTTTTTGGTTGTGTGGATTTGATTTTCCATCCATCTGGGAAGTGGGTAGTACTCGAAGTGGGAACAGATGGCATGTTTAATCATGTTGACCGGAACCTGGAATTGCCAGCCCTTGAACTGGAAATACAGAGTCGCATCGCGGAATCTTTCTGGGGACGACTCGGAGATTTTCGACCATGGGGTACTAAATGGCACATTAGGCCAACGAGTACTTGATTACAATTATTATTCGAATGCAAATGGAAACAATACCCAAGAAGAATGCCTGGCAATGTGTAACAGTAGAACTTTCGATTCTTGCCAAAGAGAATTCCTTAAAGTCACTGAAATTAAGGACCTACTTCTGAAATTATCCTTCAGTTTTGATTACTCTAACGACGCACATGGGCCGTATGCTGTCACAGTGGGCTGATTAATCGGGTATCGGTCCAGGTATTCCCGAATCGCCTTACTATCCACGCGATCCCACGAAGCCAGTTCATCATCGACGGTGCGGTAACAACCTCGGTAAAGCCAATCTTTTGCAATCACCGACATTCGCCGACGGGACTTTTCTCCCGCCCGCACTTCCCGCGACAAAATCTTGGTGCGTGCCTGTTCAATTTCCTGCGAAGTCAAGCCATCTTTTTGCACTGCATCTAAAATCTGCCGACAGGTAGCATACACTTCAGCAACATTTTCCGGTTCACAACTGAATGTAGACATCACCGCACTGGTACCATCGCTTTCATCCACCGACATTCCCACATCATCTGCCAGGCCAGTATCGGAAAGTGCCCAGTAGTACCTGCTGCCGGTGTAATCGCCAATTGCCGTAGCCACCAGTGCGGCAGCATATGACAATTCACTGTTGGCTGTGGGGGATTGACTCGTTAAGGCGACATATTCCTGTGCTGCTTTCTCCACCGGAACCTGTACCACTTTAATGGTGCCAGGACCAGCAACTTCCACCACCTGAGTGCGTGGGGCGGTGCCTGCTGGCCAGTGACCACACTTTGCTTCCACCATTTCCCGAAGAACATCCCAATCGAACTGGCCAGTCACAGCAACCAGAATATTGGACCCCACGTAGCGGGAATTGAAGTAATTTCTCATCTGTTCACAGGTAAGCTGCTTAATTGATTCGGTAGTACCAAGCACCGATTGTGAAAGTGGGTGAGCCCCATAATGGTGCGGGCGAACATTATCAAACAACACCCACCCTGGCTGCACTTCATAGCGGGCAATTTCATCGAGGATGACTTCTTTTTCCGTCAGAAAATCCTCTTCACGCAGGGTGGGCCGCATCATATCGCACAGCACATCCGCTAATTGTGGCAGGTATTCTGGCAGCACTACACCATAAAAAACGGTATTTTCTTCCGAAGTCCAGGCGTTGTTATCCGCACCAATGCGGGAAAAGTCGCGGTTGACGGCAAATGAATCCCGAGTCTCCGTACCTTTAAATACCATATGTTCCAGAAAGTGGCTGACGCCCGAAACATCCGGACTTTCGTCGCGGGCACCTGTTTTTACCCAAAAAGACATGCTGACCGATAAGGCACTCGGATGATTTTCACCAAGAAGGGTGATTCCGTTCGCTAATCGATGTTGCTGAAAAGGCATGAGAACACTCTAAATAATTACAATTCAATATATTTTACGCAAAAGTACCAAAAAACCCATTTTGGAACTGGTGCAGCGTAACTTCAGGAAAATTGGCGGCGGTAATCGCGCTTGCGACGATACCGCCAGACTTGCAACATCATAAAACGCTGGGCTTCTGTTGCCAGCGCCATGCCCAGGTGCATGCCGATGGCCATCCCCAGAAAATCGGCAAGCACTGCCCATGTGGGGGTGGGGTGAAACAGTTGCACCACCTGACTGCCAGCAATCATGCCCAGCACCATGCCTAGGTTGCCACCAGTAAACATCGACCAGGCACAGAAAGGCACCGACCAGTGGGAACGCCTTGGCAGTAAAATCATTGCCAGATTGCACGCCAGAATCATCCCCAGCCACATGCCCGGCTGGTTCCAAAGCTGGGCTAAATTCCAGCTACAGTGGCAAATTTCGGCTGGCACCTGAAATTTCTGGTCATACCACCAGCCGAAAGTCATTCCGAGATTCCCCCACGTGAGCATCCCAAAGGCCATATCCAGACTGGGCGAGATATTTTCGTGATGAAACCACCAATAGGTCAACATCAGGCCGATGATTCCCCCACCAAAAAGCAGAACGAATTGGGCTGATATTGGGAAACCGCTCATTTTGCCCACGATCACCAATACGCTTATCCAGGCCAGAAAATGACATCCGGACTGCAAGAGTAACATGATTCTCGCAGGTGGGCGATCGCGAACGGGTCGCTGGCAATGCAACATTCGATCTGGATCCACTGAAACGCGGGTCGAGTTCCAGGTAATCATCAGACTGGAAACTACCATGATCATTGCTGCCACTACAGGATGCAGATAGCCAGCCATCGCCAGCCCCACTCCCACTGCGTTATAGGTGGCAGCGATGAACAGGTTTTGCCGAATCAGCCGGGTCGCACTCTGGGAAAGCTGCAACAACCAGCTAATCAGTCGTAAGTCCTTGCGATACAAAGAGATATCCGCAATATTGTTTGCCAGATCGGTGCCGGAAGCTAACGCCACGCCAACATCGGCCGTGGCCAACGCGGGGCCATCGTTGGTGCCATCACCCACGAACAGCGGGTGCCAGCCATCCTCTTGCAGATTCTTCAGAAAAATTGCCTTCTGCTCAGGCAATTGATCGCCATATGCTTCTGAAAACTGATACCGATCCAGATGAGCAGTGGTATCACCTGAAAGCACCACCGTGCGATAACCTGCCAGATGCAATTCTGCCAGTGCCTCCCGCGAGTGACTTCTCAATTGTTCCGTGATCAATACGGCACCCACCCAACAACCTGCCAGCCAGAAATGTACTTCTTTCCCACTTTCCTGCTGTTTCTGATGCCAGGAAATTGGAATTGTGGGTGGGTCAAACCATTCGGCACGGCCAATTTGCAATAATCCTGGGGAATTGTCCCATCGGATTTCTGCTTGAATGCCCCACCCCGGAACGGTTTGACAATGTTTTACCGCAATTTCTTTTTCCGTGGGTAACCAGGATGCAAACGCAGGTGCCATCGGGTGCGTACTGTGTCGTTGAACTGCTGCCACCAATTCCTGAAAATGGACGATTTTTTCTGCTGGTAAATCGAAACAGGAAGCAACAATCCGGAATTCATCATCGGTCAGGGTACCTGTTTTGTCAAAAACCACGCAATCGATTGCTGCCAGTTTTTCAATCACATCCCCGCGATGCACCACAATTCCTTGTGTCACCAGTTGGCCAATGGCGTGCCAGATCACCAATGGTGTCGCTAATCCCAGAGCACAGGGGCAGGCTATTAACAGCACTGCCAGTGCGTGGTACAGGCCGGTTGCTAAAGAATTGGTTTGCCACCAATAAATGAATGTGCCACCCGCTGCCAGCAGCAAGATGGGAAACAGAATGCTGCCTAATCGATCAGCGAGTTGTTGCGACGCACCCGGAATGGACCGAGCCTGCTCAACAAGCTGCATAATCCGATCGACCTGGCGGGCGTTTCCTGCCACAGTTGACCTAACTTGAAACGTGGCATCAACACTGATCGAACCTGCCATTACCTCGGAACCTGGAATTTTTGCCTTCCAATAAGGTTCCCCTGTCAGTGCGGCTTCCACCACATCACCCGTGCCGTGGGTAATGATGCCATCAGCGGGGAAATGTTCCCCAGCGCGAACTTCCACAATACTTCCCACCGGCAGATCGGAGGCTGATTTGATGAGAATATTTTCATCGATGATTGTTCTGGCACTATTGAGTTGGTGGTACCAACGTTGGCTGCTGGCGATTGCCTTGGCTCGCGAGTGGGCAGTAATTGCTTTTCCCAGGGTATAAACCACCAACAACGTGGGAATTACTTCAAAATACACCGCACCACCTGGGGTGGTCATGCCGTGGATGGAAACCCCTGCCGCACCTAACATGGTGACCAGAAACAGCAGTTCTAGCGAAAAATTTCGTTGCAGAATGCTCCCACAGGCCGCACGGAGCAATGGAAAACCGAGAAGAACAAAGACGACGGCAGCACCAACGGCGCTAATTATTTGGATATATAAGCGAATGTTTAATGGCGTGCTGGGCTCTAGATTAATCGCCACCGAAAAAATCATTGATTGTGCAATCACCAGAATACTGATGGCAATTCGAAAAGCCAAAGTGCGAACGATGTGGGGTGATTGTTTGAAATCAGTGGAATTTGAGGCAAGTTGTTCGCCGATACTGAGGCAGCCGTAGCAACAATACTGGGCAGCTGCCCCATTTTTGCCAGGTCTTCCACGTAACGGATTTGTGGGCAATAAACCTCGGCAATAATCGCAGGTGGGGGTCACTTGGAAGAAGAACGATCAGACGGTTGTGCAATTGTCATCAGTTCCGCAGCCGTGTAGGGTGAGGTACCATCATATGCACGTCCGATTTGGGCACGACGCGTTGCGAGTACGTCTGCAGGCCAGATGGGATTGCCCCGATTGCCCCACGCGGTGCGAATGTAGGTCAGAATGGCTGCAATCTCATCATCTTTTAATGTGGCACCATACGCGGGCATGACACCCTTGTAGGCTACATCTTTCACCTTCATTTCCTGGTGGGCACCGTGTAGAAGAATCCGAATCAATCGAGCATCGGTGCCGTTCTCACCCACAACCCACTCTGCCTGATCTAACGGTGGGTGAAACCCAGCCAGACCCAAGCCATTGTCTTTGTGGCACACCTGACAGTGGGTGCGGTACAGTTTCCCACCTAGTTGTGCCAGTTCTTCCTGATTTCGAGGATAATGTTCCGTGGCAATCTGACGATCGCCTCGATCCAGAATATCGCCTCGATAGCTCCCGCTGTTTGTAGCCACGTACCAGCCACCCCAGAACAGGAGCAAACCGAATAGCACCAGCGCCCAGGTGGGAACGGGCTCAAATCCATCGGTGGGCTCCGCTTCTTCCCGATAAAGCGGTGCCATCAATTGTTGCAGGTCTTGATCTCGTTGGTCGGGCTGCTTGGAATTGCTCATTCGCGGGCCTCCGGTAAGTCAGCCGTCTGGTCAAGCGACATCAAATAAGCCACCAATGCTTCCGCTTCCTCGGTTGGGATCACTTCCTGGTTATCCTTCAAGCCATCGCGCCAGGGTGGGTAAAGCGCCAGTGCTTTCGGATCTGGCGATGCACCTCGTTCCTGAATCTTGTACAGAAACTGGAACGGTGGCATTATGGACCCAGGAACCATCATGCGTGGGTTATATAAGTGCTTGTGGTGCCAATCGGGACTCCAGCGAGGGCCAACATTCGCCAGATCCGGTCCGGTTCGCATTGTTCCCAGTAAAATCGGGCGATCGTGCAGGTAATCACGAGCTACGCTGCGTCGAACACCCCAGCCACGGGCGATGTCCGCGTTATTGCCAAAATGGATTGACCGCACCTGCTGACTGTGGCAGTAAATGCAGCCATTTTTCTGGTAAACCTGTTTTCCGAGTTCTTCCAGTTCGGTGCGCTTTTTCGGATATTCCCCCTCATCGCCGGGCAAAATTGGCCCCGCTTCCATTTTCCCCAATTGGATGTGGGGTGCCAGCACCAGACCACTGACTGCGGAGGTAAAAGTGACCGTTGCACCAAAAAGGATCCACAAAAATCGGTTCATCATGGGGTGCCAAACTCCTTTGAATCAGGAGAAGTTGTGCTGTTTTGCGGTGGGGGCAACGGACGACCAAACCCCACCACATTCATACAGACTAACAGGGCAAAAATCAGGTGGCCCAAAGTCATGGCGATACCCGCGTAACTCCGAAGTTCCAGGTAAGGTAACGTATCGATGACCACTCGAATAAACTTGATGCTGGGATTCAGCAGTGCATTTCCCTGGTAGAGTCCACCAATCGTCAGAGCAACAAAATACAGTGTAATCCCACCCGCAGTCAGCCAGAAGTGGGCCTTGATCAACCAGGTCATTTGCCACTGTCTGCCCGTTAACCGTGGGATAATGTAATAACCCGCACCAAACATGGTCATCGTAAAAAAACCGTACAGCCCAAGGTGGGCGTGTGCCACCGTATAGTGCGTGAAGTGCACCAGCACATTAAAACTTCTTAATGCTTCGATCGAGCCCTGAAAACTGACCGCAGTATAAGCCATTGCCCCAAATACCACGAACCGCAGGGTGGGACTATAACGCAGTTCCTTGAAATGCCCACGCATTGTCAGGTGGTGGTTGATCGCGACGGCGATTACCGGAATGAACATCATGATCGATGCCACTGTGGAGGCAGTAATCAGCCAGGCAGGGATTGGCCCGCCGATCAAATGGTGCATCCCGGCCCATGAATAGAACAGGGCCAGGGTCCAAAAACCGATCAGACTGAGGCGGTAACTGTGAACTGGCCTGCCAATTACTTTGGGAATCAGATAGTAGGCGGCGCCAATGCCAATGGGTGTCATCCATAAACCAAGTACGTTGTGGGCATACCACCAGTTGACCGTCGATTGAATGACGCCCTTTGCCGGCAGATAGACACACAGAATGGTGGCGATTACGTAGAGTGCGGGCATCCAGACGACCGCACCAATAATGTACCACTGGGTCACATAGACGTGACGTTCGCGCCGACCAAAGAAGGTCAGTAACATCACCAGCGACATCATTAAAAGACCGCACGCCAGAATCGGTGGGGCAGATTTCGGAAATTCCAGCCACTCAATACTGGTACTATTCCCGATCAGGATGCCCACCGTGCCTACCGCAACGCCCACATTCCAGATCAGTGTGCCCAGATTCGCCAGAAAGGGTGCTACCAGTGGGCGGTGGGATAATCGGCACATCATCCAGAAAGCCACTCCCACACCAGACATTGTAGCCCAGCCATACGCAACCGTATTCAGGTGGGCGGGGCGAACCCGGCCAAATGTGAGAAAACTCCAATCGGTCAGAAACTCCGGCATGTGCATTTTCAGCGATGCCAGTAAGGCTAATGTGGAACCCACAATCAGCCAGAACAAGGAGCTCAAAAACAGAAACAACACGGGAGTGCGGCACGATTTATCCCACTGCTGACGATCATCGATCGTCGCCTGGTGCACCGCTGGTTGCAGGGAATCTACGGACACGCCTACTGGTCTCCTTCGGTAGTGTTTCCACTGTTCTTTTCGGCAGGAAACCACAATCGGTCAGTGGGTGTGCCAATTGGTTCTTCCGAATCAAATAATGATTCTGCAGTTCGCTGGCTGTTGCGGAATTCACCATTCTGGACAGCCCAGGCCACCACAACAGCTGCCAGGCCCACACTGGTGAATGTGAACAGGAGCATTCCATCGACGATGCCAATACTGGTCCAGTCCATATACCGCCCGCAACTAGATATTAAAAAGCAGGATAGTCGTTATACACTATGGATCGGCGAAGGTCGATAATCGTCGCAAAAATGCCCTGAGTGGTCAATTTTAAGAAAATGTGGTAGCAATTTTCAGAAATAAAATGAAGAAAACTTCATTTTTGTGTCTTTTTTCATTTTTCGCAAAATATTTTAAAGCATAGCACGAATATCGTAAAAGAATCTTCATTTTAATGGATCGTACGCATGATTGCAGAGCTGATTGCTGCAGCAGGTGCTGCCCTGGCCGTCGTGGGCCCCATTGCCCGTAACGTCAACGATGTGGTGAAACTTGCCAAACATTCACAGGATATCCTGAAGGCATTCTGGGGCCGTTTCAAACAAAAAGCCCCCGATGTGCCACCCTTGCAGGCTGCGGAACAGGGGATGGTAGAGATTGCCGCAATGCCGGAACAGCAATTTCAGCAAAAAGTGGAAGAAGTACTGCAACTGGAATTGCGGGATGAGCCCGAAGAAGTCCGTACACAGGTCATTTCAATGGTCCAGGAGATGCAAAAAACTGTCCGCACGCAGTTTGCCCGTGCGGAAGACCCTACTGGTGCCACTCGTCCATTGAACTGGTGTCTGAATGCGGAAGACGAGATTCTGACCACGCTGCCGGTGTATGCAACGATGTTCAAGCCCGGCGACAGCCCGGAAGGAGCCCCTAACTGGATCCTGGAAAAGCAGTTAGGTAAAGGTGGGATGGGAGAAGTGTGGCTGGCACGTGGCAAACGGATGACCAACACGTGCCGCGCCTTCAAGTTCTGCCTGAATCCATCCTTGCTGCCTTTTCTCGAGCTGGAAATGAGCAATATCGAGCTGGTTCAGAACGAACTGGCCGATCATCCCCATATTGTCAAACTCTATGAAGTGAACTTTGAAACAGAATCGCCGTGGTTGCAGTACGAATATGTTGATGGTGGCGAACTGGGAAGTCTGGTCACTACCTGGCCTGAAACGCTGGAAGAACGTTGCTGGAAGGCAATTGAAGCACTGACAACCTTAGGTGATACGCTCGATTATTGCCATAACAAACTGTCGTTTGCTGGACAGCCACGGGCGTTAATTCATCGCGATATGAAACCGCAGAATGTACTGTACAACCGCTTCAATACCTTGAAGATTACCGATATGGGGATCAGCCATACCCAATCGCGTTTCAAGCTGCAATCAATGAATACCATGAGCCAGCATTCGATGACCACCACCAGCACCGGGTATGTGCGTGCGGGCACGGCGATGTATGCATCTGAGCAGCAATTACGTGGAGATAAGCCCCACCCGGCAGATGATGTCCATGCATTGGGTGTGATGGCTTACCAGTTGATCCTGGGCGATACTTACCGCCCGCTGAACAAAGACTGGTATCATGTGCTGGAACGCAAACATATTTGTTCGGAGCTGATTTCGCTTTTGGCCCACAGTATTGCCAGCGATGTGCAGGACCGCTATCAGCATGCGGGGGAAATGGTCGAAGCCCTCCGTGCCTTGCCACGGCAATTAATCACGCCGCCGAAAGTATTTTCCAAAACTGAACTGGATGACCAATTCCGTGCCGAGGTGAATCAACGGCAGGCAGAAGCAAAAAACTAGCCGATGAAGCCAAAAAACTGGCTGATAATCGACAGTGGAAAGAAGCTAAGGCCAAACTGGATGCGATTGTCCACCCGATACTGTTGCCATCCAAAGCCTTTTGCGATTACGTGCAATTGTATGCGGAAGGGAAAAAGTTTCGCAATCAGATCGGCATGGAGTTCGTCTGGGTGCCACCGGGTGAATCATGGCTGGGAGGAGGCGGTGGAACAGTAGGAGAGAAGCATTACGTACAAGCTGAAGGCTTCTGGTGCGGCACGTATCTGGTAACTCAAGGTGAATGGGAAGCAGTGATGGGTAACAATCCCAGCCACTTTAAGGACAGCAAACGGCTTCCTGTGGAGGAGGTCAGTTGGGATACAATTACAAAAGAGTTTCTGCCAAAGCTGAATGCGAAGTGCAAGGCCGATGGCTACACCTATCGGCTACCCACCAGTGAAGAATGGGAATACATTGCCCGCGGCGGCCCGATTACCCAAGACCAAAGCAAGTTTCATTACTACTTTGCAAAGTCGAAAACGGACCTGAAGCCCAATCCCACGAATGACTTAACTTCCGCTCTTGCCAATTTTGGTGGCAGTGGATTGAAAAAAACCACTGAAGTGGGGAGTTATTTGCCCAATCCAATGGGAATATATGATATCGTAGGTAATACTTGGGAATGGACGGAAACGGTATCGGGTACGGAGCGTGTGAACCGGGGTGGCGGTTACTATTGCGACGCAGGCTACTGCACGGCAACCGTCGTCAACGCGCTCTCGCCGGTCAAGTCTGGCAACTTCCTCGGGCTTCGCCTTCTTGCAGTTCCAACTGAAGAATAGTGAGCCGACGGCGTTAGCCACGTTTGAAAAGTTGTTGTCACCATTCTGAATGTTTTTATCTCGAACAGCTCCTGATCTGAAATTTGTTTCCAATTTGCATTGATTGGTTTCGGGTTATAACGGCGGCTGACGCCGTCGGCTCTTAAAAGATGAAAACCAATTGATTTGGAATGATTGCCAAAAATTAATTTTCACTCATCAATTACTGATTGCCACGGAAAATCTTGCGTAGAAGACCGGTAGAATCGGGTCGTTTGGTTTTGGGTTGTTCTTCAGGCACATCTTCTGCCATCGGTGGGGCCACCTGCGAATGACCAGAACCGCCCACGTGGGGTGGTTGTGAGTGCGTGCCAGGCTGGCCAGACATCACATCGGAATGACGACGCTGAAAAACGGCCAGACGGTCTCGCAGATTGCCATCCCCGTGCTGAATCGCCTCCAGTTCCCGCTGAATTTCGGTGCTTAGCCGCTTCAGTTCCGTTTCCTGGCGGGCAATCATCGCTCGTTCACGGGCCATCTGTACTTCCATGTCCCGCATCTGTTTTTCCAGTGCCTCTTCATCCTGCCGCAATTGCTCCCGTTCTTCCGCAAGCATGCGACGTTCCCGTTCTACTGCGGCAGAGTCTTTTTCGATTTCATCTGCCATCTGTTCCAGTTCCAGACGGGATTTGGGCTTGTTATCCAACTGATATTGCAACTGAGCAGCAATTTCTTTTAATTCGGCAATCTCGGCTTCTTTGATCTGCAACTGTTGCTGGTAAGTATGCTCCTGAGTTTCGGCTTCATGCAGCACATTCCGCATTTCTTCCAGAATGCCTTCCAGTTCTGCATTTGCTTCCCGCAATTGCATAATTTCCGCATCCATGTCGTTACCAAATAATGCACAATCCGGATCTGCTGCCGCTGATGCCAGTGGGTCTGATTTTGGGGTCAGGACGTTATTGGGCCGAGTTTTGGTGCTGGGCAATTGTACCCGAGAAGGTCCTTCCGCACGGACAGGTGGAGATTCTACCTCCCCCATCAGATCAAGGTCTACTTGTGAAGTCGGTCGCATAAACAGGCCACTCGACATGGTCCCACCGCGTGCAACTGGTTCACTGTCCGCAGTTTCCTCTGGAAAAACGACTGGAGCAGCCTTCGGGGATACCAACAAGCGTTTTCTCAGCTCTGCGTTGGTCATTCGGGTGCTCGAGTTAGTTTGTTCGTTGGTCATTAATTTTCTCTCATAGGGAACACGCGCACAGTAACATTACTTCACTGGACGGTAGGTAAGTGCAGGTTATCCCTTTGAAAGGTAATGTGCGGTTTGTGCAAGTCAAATCTTTTTGTGCCAGCAGACCAACTAATCCGAATTTAACGGTTGAATAATCAAACCTTTTTTTTTCGAAGCAACTTGCGCCAACATTATTAAGGTTCAGTTGTTAAGATTGTTGGAGTGTGGTGGGAGAAAATCCCCCACCTGAAGCGTGCATTTGGTCGCACTGCCGTAAAATTGAGAAGCATCAATGAATGAATTCTCATTTTTATGGAGAAATGATTTGTGGACCACATTCACGTGTTATTGGTGCCTGAACAGTTAGAAAATTGTTAGAATATTATTTGACCTCGGCGATTGGTCAAATCATTCAGAAAGTTGGGGCAACGATCGTCTACCAACGATTGGGAGTGAATGGGAATGAAATTGGTGCAACGATTGAAGTGGTTAACTGCGATGCTCTTGCTCGCAGGCATTACCACGAGCGCAATTCTGTGGGGCGGCAACGACCGCTCCCAACCTGGGGAGCCACCGGCAGAAGCCCGTGATGCACTGACTGACTTGCGAAGTCGGTTTGCCTCCGAGCCAGTGCTGACCTACCAAAGTCGCAATGGGGAAACTTATTTCGCACTACAGTTGCGACCCCAGTTACCACCGGTGGAAGCAATTCCCCGCGACATGGTGATTCTGATCGACGCCTCTGCCAGCCAGGCAGGTGGGCCGTTCGAAGCTTCCAAAAAAATCGCGAAACATCTGCTGACCCAGGCCAAACCGGGCGATCGTGCTTCGGTATGGTTTGTCAGCACACCTAAAGCCACCCGCAATCTGAGCCGAGAAGAAGGCCTGATTGCACCGGAAAAGGCACTCACCGCACTGGGCAGTATTGATAAGGAATACGCCAGTGGTGCCGTGGACCTGCCGGAAGTGCTGACTCGTGCTGCCAAAGATTTTGAGCTGAAATCGACCCGCCAACAGGTACTCGTTTACCTGGGTGATGGCGAAAGTGCTCTTAATCCCATGAATGAGACAGTTCGTTTACCAATTATTAAGAAATTCCAATCGGAAAAAGTTGCATTCTACGCGGTGCCACTTGGCCCCACCGTGAATGGCCACAACCTGCACTCTCTGGTCACCGCCACCGGTGGTCTGTTGGTGCGTCCACAGGACGAAACCACCCGCGATCCTTTCGCCATGGTCAAGGGTGTGGCAGAACGTCTGGATAAAGCAACAAAAGTACCTGTCATCGAATCGGTGAAATCCACACTCAGTGGCAATGCAGCAGAAATGTACCCCACTCAATTGCCACCTCTGCGTGCCGATGTGCCCACGCTGGTTGTGGGGCGTTTTGCGAAAGATCAGGTTCCTGCCAAAATCGATCTGGGTATTCAAGGCACCATCCACGGCCAACCTGTGAAGACTGCTGTGGAACTGGCTCTGCCGAAGACCGGCATGGAAAACTACTTCCTCGTTTCCATGGTGAAACAGTGGGGAGAGTCTGGTCGTGGGGAAGCACCCGCCGTCCTGCGTGCAGACCGCACCCTGGCCCTTGCTTACGAAAATACCCGGATTGCTCGTGAAGAGTTCCTGGAACAAGCAGAATGGGCTTTAGGTTCCAAACGTGCCGATAAAGCAAAAATGCTCTTTGAAGCCGCACTGAAAATTGATCCGGAAAATGTGCGTGCAGAAGCAGGCATGAATATCATTGGCAAGCTGGACCGTGGGGAACTGACCTACGAAAAACTGCTTCAGGACGCTGCCACCAACAGTGGTATCAAACTGAACTTCAATCAGTTGACCCAGCAACCAGAACCGAAAGATCCGCCTGCTGGCAACGACCCTTCCAATACCGATGCAGAAGCATTGCTGAAACAGGAACTTGCCAAACAGAAAATCCGCGAACAGCAAACCGCAGCCGCAGTGGAAGAATCGGTGAACCGTGCACGCGATCTGTTGAAAGCGGGTGATCCCAAAGGTGCTAAAGACCTGTTGATGGCTCAACGCGACACTCTGCGGGTGACTTCTGACCTGGGGGATAATACACGCCAGAAATTATTGTCACGCGTACAGAATCTGCTCAGCGAAGTCGGTATCAAGGGCGATGAAATGATTCGCCAGCGTGCAGAAGAAAACGAGCGGATCGCACGTGCACGTCAGGCAATTATTGCAGCAGATCAGGAAGAAGCTCGCGAAGAAAAGATTCGCGAACGGATTGCCAGCTTTGGCACACTGATGAGCCAGGCTCGGTTTGAAGATGCTTATCGTGAAGCTCTGCAGATGGAAAATGAGTTTGTGGTGGAAAACCGCCCGATTCCTGTAGAAACATTTGCCACTTACCGAATTGGTCAATCAGCCACCAACTATCGCGATCAACGCGAACTGGTGCGGTTGCGTGAAGACCGATTCCTGCTGCAGATGCTGGAAGTAGAAAAGGCCCACATGCCATTCCCTGATGAGCCCCCAGTGCACTTCCCACCTGCAAAAGTGTGGCGTGACCTGACCGCCATCCGGAAATCGAAACCAGTAGCAGACTTTGATGCCGATCTGACTCCACGTCAACGGGATCAGTACAAACGGAATCAGAAATCGCTGTTACAATCGGTTACCTTCCCACTGCAGGCTGAAGCACCGTTAAAACAAACTTTGTCCACCCTGCAGCGAGTGATGAATGCCAAACTTGGCCTGAATGAAGGTGATGAACGTGAAGTTCGGATCGTGATTCGCCAGGACCTCTTCGTCAAAGAAGCAATGCTTCAGGAAGATGTGGGTGAAAAACCTGTCCGTATCAGCGCTTTACGCGATGTGAACGACCGCGTCTTAGGCCCACTGACAGCTTCTTCAGTGTTGAAATTAATTTGTGAATCGGTTCAAGCCAGCTACTGGGTAACACCTGACTCGATTCAGATTGTTCCTGTACAAGCTGCAGCCGCCCAGAAGTACATGGTTTACCGTGTCTATCCGATTGAAGACCTGATTGTTCCTGTACCCAACGCCTTTAACTCGCAACAGGTCGCACAACAGATCCAGTTGCTGGGTGGGGTAACCAACGCCGGTAACGGTGGTCAGGTGCAGTTCAACGGTGCCTTTAACGGTGGTAACAACGGTGGTGGTGGCGGTGGTGCTGTCGCAGGACAGATCGCTCAGAACCTCGGGAACTTCCAGGGCTTCCTGCAGTTCCAGGGTGGTTTCGGTTTCGGTGGGGGTGTTTCGGCACAGAACCCACTGGTCGAATTGTTGAACCTGATGACTTCGATTATTGACCCTGGCTACTGGGATGCACCAAACTTGAACCTGGGTGCCCAGACATTCGACCCCAATAATCCCAACGCTGGTGCAGGTATGCTGGGTGGCGACCCGATGTTGACACCAATGGATGCCACCAAGGCGAACCGGATTAACTTCCTGGTGAACGCCCGCGCGATGGTGATCCTGGGCCGTTCCCGTAACCGGAAGTTCGAAAAGAGCGACCTGGGAACTGGGGAAGCGGTGATTAACCTTGGGAAACCAAACGATGGTCGCCAGTTTGCAAAGAACAACCCCGCTGCGAACGGCAAACCAGTGGATCCGGAATTGGCATGGCAGCAACTGTTCGATAAGAACCAGATGAAGCCGAAAGAAGTGATTGCCTGTGCAGAAATCCTGATGGATAACAAACAGTTCGGTCACGTGGTGGAAGTGCTGAAGAACAGCATGCGTCAAGGGGTGAGTGCGGAAGCACCATTCCAGGAAGCACTGGCTCTGGCACTGGAATTGAACCAGGGTGCACCTGAAGAAATTGAACGTGCTCGCCTTTCGGCAGTGGATTTGAACCCCACCCGGGCAGATTCTTACCTGAGTGTGGCCAAAGTGATGCACGACCTGGGCAACCCTGACCGTGCTATCCAGTTATGCAAAATTGCTGCAACACTGGAACCAAACGTGCCAGACCCCTATGTGAATTCGCTGGTCTATGCGGGTGATCCTAAGGCAGAACTCAACTCCGATGTGGTTGATTTTGCCGCCGGAAACCTGCTGGGGCGAGAATGGCTTGCTGATACCAATGAACTGCATCAGCGTGCGAAACTGTTTGTAGAAAAAGCAGCTGCACGTCTGAAAGAACAGAACCGTGGTGCGGAAGCAGAGAAAGTGCAAAAATTGATCAAGAAACAGGATAAAGTACGCGACCTGGTCATTGAAATTGCCTGGTCTGGCAAGGCTGATCTGGACCTGCAGGTAACCGAACCAATCGGCAGCACCTGCTCTTCCACACAGATGATGACGCCAGGTGGTGGTGTGTTGAGTTGTGACCACTTTGAACAGGCCGATGAAGAACGCACGGAAACCTATTCCGCTTCCAGTGCTTTTGGTGGTACTTACACTGTGAAAGTCGATCGTGTCTGGGGTGCTACTTTAGGTAACAAGGTGCGTGTGAAAGTGGTTCGCAATCAGGGAACACCTGAAGAACGAGTTGAGTTCCATACGCTGACACTACAAAAAGATCGCAGCACGGAATTGCATGTGCAACTACCCAAAGGCAGTCGTCATGAAACAGCCAAGATTCCAACCCCTTCGGAAATGGCTCGTTACGATTGGAAGCCAGAGCGTCAGGAACAAGCAGTGAAGAAACTGAACGCACTGCTGCGAGGGAACAGTTCCGTTACTCTTGATGGTGGTGTTGGTACATCGATGGGCTCGATGGGTTCTACACAAAAGACCGGTTCACCTGTAACCGACTTTACCTTCTATTCACCCGTGGGTCACCAGAAGTACTACGGGATGGAGTTCTGGGGTAAGAACACGATCCGGGCTGATGGAAACGTTCAACTGACTGTACAGCCAGTATTCGATTCGGTGACCAAGAACATGAAGATGAATCTGGAAGTAATCCCAGGGTCTGGCAAGTAATCGTCAGTCACCCACGCGAATGATTCAGAATTGACAGTGAAAGGTCTGCAAGGATTCATCCTGCAGGCGTTTTTTCATTTTTACTTTCCGTGGTCAGGAAGAATCGGAAAATCACACAGCGGCACACTGTCGGTGGGCTCGGCCAGGATTTCCGCTAACGTGGTCTGCTGAAATGCTTTTTCAACCATTTCCAAAGAGGCATCCAGTCGTTTGTGCAGCGGGCATAAGCGAATACCATGGGCTGACAATTCTAACGGACATGATTTGATCCGCTGGATTGGATCAACCGCATTCACTATTTCCAGAATAGTAATTTCCTGGGGAGTTCTTGTCAGAGAAATCCCCCCACTGATGCCACGTTGGGAGGTAAGCATTCCCGCACGATTCAATGCTTGCAGCACCTTCGACAAATAAGCGGGGGGAACTTTCGTTGCGGCAGCAATTTGTTTCGTCGTTCTGGCGTGCGGTGCCTGACTGGCAAGAAATACCGCTGCACGCAAAGAATATTCCACCGTTTGGGATAACATATTTCACCAAAAATTTTAAATTGGATCTTGATATCCATTTTATACGAAGATAAGATGATGCAAAATTGGACAAGTTTATCCAATTAAGATTTGTAGTGGTATTCTCTCCTATTAATGAGGACAATCTCATGAAAACCATCGATGAAAACCGTCTTGAAAGCGATTTGGAGTATCGAGTTCAGTATCTTGCAGAGTTCATGGGTTTCGGTGATGCAGATATTGCGATCATCCACGGTGCAGCCCCCCTGTTGGGACCACTGGTACCTGGTTTGGTGGATGCTGTTTATGAGAAATTATTCACGTATAATGCCACTAAACGGCACTTTGTTCCAAAACAATCTGGTTATGAAGGTGCAGTGCCCACCGATCTTGCATCACTGACTGTCGATCATGAGATGGTAAAGTTCCGCAAGCAGCACCTCAGCAAATATCTGGAAGCGTTGGTTACACGCCCGTACGATGCAAAAATGTTTCTTTATCTCGATAAAGTGGGGCAAATTCATACCCCGCAGGCAGGTAATCCGGAAATTAATGTCCCACTGGTACAGATGAACGCACTAATGGGTTTTGTTGCCGATGCAGTCACCAACACGATTTTCAATTTAAAGCTGGATCGAGATGCAGAAATCAGTGCGATCCGAGCCTTTCAAAAGTTGCTCTGGGTACAAAATGACCTGATTGTTCGGCATTACGCGAAATAACTCTCTCGCAAGCTAGTTCATCAATCAATTACTGACACATCAAATAATTTTTCCATGAGTTGGATGGGTAACGACATTTCAGCTAAGGCAATTGGCTGATACCCCGCTTCGATTTGTGTATCAGGTAAAATTTCATGTTTTCCTATTTTTGGAATCAACTTAGTAAGGATTCTCCGTGCATAGGCCTTTTTCCCAGTGCTTTTTCTACTGCACATATACAATAAACAGCTAGTTTTTCGGTGCGTGAAAGGACCTGTTTTTGAACGAGGCCTGTTTTCGTGCATCACTTCAATCTGTTTGGCAATTGGATGATCTACCTCGATAACGCAGCAACAAGTTTCCCCAAGCCAGAATCAGTTTACGTGGCAATGGATCAGTTCGCCCGCAAACAACTGGCCAACCCTGGCCGTGCCGGGCACCAGATGGCATTGGCCTCCGAACATGCTCTGGAAGACTGCAGGCACCGACTGAACCAGTTGTTTCATGGCAAAAATCCGGATCGATTCATTTTCACGTTGAACTGCACCGATGCACTGAATCTGGCATTTTCAGGTGTGCTTCAACCCGGCGATCATGTAATTACCACAAATCTGGAGCATAATTCCGTCAGCCGACCCCTGCGTGCCATGGAACTTGCTGGGAAAATCACACTGACGCGTGTGCTGGCTGATGCAGCGGGAACCATTGACCCTGCAGACATTGAAAAATCAATTACCCCCAAAACCCGCCTAGTGGCTCTAACCCACGCTTCCAATGTGCTGGGTACGGTCCAGCCTATCCGCGAAGTAGGTAAGTTCTTACGTGAAAAGGACTTACTGTTTCTGGTCGATGCCGCACAGACTGCCGGAGTGCTGCCTGTTGATCTCATGGCAGACTATATTGATCTGTTAGCTGTCCCGGGCCATAAAGGATTAATGGGTCCTACCGGGACCGGTTTTCTCTACGTGGGTGATCGGGTATCGATTGTACCTGTTCGTCAGGGGGGCACCGGGGGTGATTCCAGTAGCGAAACCCAGCCCATGGAATTGCCGTATTACCTTGAAGCGGGCACGCCTAATGTTTTAGGTGTCGTTGGACTTGCTGCGGGCATTCAATGGGTCACAACAGAAACATTAGAAAAAATTCATCGACATGAAGTGGAATTGGTCGAACGATTATGGCAACGACTGGATGAAATACCTGGACTTGCAGTATTTGGTCATCGCACCATGAGCAGGCGAGTAGGCACCATCAGCTTTCGATCGGAAATGATTCCCGCTACAGATGTTGGGGCGATTCTGGACCATAATTTTGCGATTGCCATTCGGCCTGGTTTACATTGTGCCCCTTACATCCATCGGGGGCTGGATACGTTCCCGGATGGCACCATCCGTGTCAGTCCAGGCCCATTTAACACCGAAACCGAAATTGACACGCTGGCAGACGCATTGCAGCAGATATTCAGTATGTAATCATGAGAATTGGTGAAGATTCCCACATGATTCGCTACCCATTTTGCCTATGCTCACTATATCGTTGTTGAATCGCACCTCTTTTGGGCAGGTAATCCGTTGAGCGACTCTTTTCTGATGCTAGCGAGCACGTTGGCCCTGATTGCCGTCGTCCCACTGACGATATATCTGTTTTTTCTCTGGTTATGGAGCAGAAATGCCCCCAAACTGATGAGTGGGGTACAGGAAACCCTGATCCTTCTGCTGGGACTCAGTGGTTTTCTGTTGCTTTCAGGCCCGTTGTTTATCAGTACCATCGATTCCACCACGCGGTGGTATTTATCCAGCGATATGAGCCAGTTACGGGATCTCCCCCGCCTACAGGCGAGAAATTGGTCCATTATGGCTGCGGGATACCTGATTCTATTAGCCACATTTATTATTGGCTGCTTTATGGCTCGATTACATCACAGCGTTATTTTGAACACACGACTCAATGATGTGTTTGCCGCAATTGATCGTGCGTTCGAGCAGCACGGCTATACAACGATGCGGCAGGGGATCTGCTGGCGATTCAACGGATGCCAGCAGAGAATCCACTGAAAATCCCTTCCCAGGTAGTGGCGGAAATCAAAGATTTTCGCTTTTTTCATCAGGTAACAATTCGTTGGGCTGCGGGTCTGGCACCTCAACGTGCGAACTTAGAGCAATTCATTCAAGCGTATCTGAAAGAGAGAGACTATCCCAGTGGTACGCGGGCATCGTATTGGTTTGGCACCGCCCTGTCGTGTAGCGCGATGGTAGTACTGATGCTTCTGACAATGATCGTCATGGTCACATTTTTCCCACGTTCTTAGTGGGTTGATGCAATTTTAATGTGATTATTGCTTTTGGACTGAAAACAATTGCTGACACCAATGACTGAAAAACTGAATTGCTGTTAGCTGATCAATTTGTTTACAATTGTCCCTTCACGGAATAATTGCATTGGTCGACCTGTTGAAGTATTCAATTCGGAATGTGGGTCGATACCCAATTGATGGAAAATGGTTGCTCCCAGGTCATCGGGTGTCACCGGTTCAGTTGCTGGTGCCATACCGGAGGCATCCGTGGTACCGTGAGCGTAACCACGATTAAAGCCACCGCCAGCGATAACACAGGCCATTGAACGTGCCCAGTGGTCTCGCCCTGACTTGGCATTTACCTTAGGAGTACGACCGAATTCGCCCGCACACATTACGATGGTGCTATCCAGCAGCCCACGTTGATCGAGGTCTGCAATCAAAGCCGATAGAGTCTGATCCAAGGGTGGCAGCAGTTTCGTTTTCAGATTGGTGAAGTTATTGCTGTGTGTATCCCAGCCACCCGTTGTGAGGGTGACAAAACGCACACCAGCTTCCACCAGACGGCGTGCGGCTAATGCGCTGGTGGCCAGTGGGGTGTTGCCGTAAGATTCAATCACGCTCTTCGATTCTTTCGTCAGATCAAACGCCTTTTTCGTTTCATCCGAACGCAGAATATCGAGTGCCTGTTGATGGAAAGAGTCCAGGCCGTTGGCGACATCGGCATTTTTGTCCAATTCCTGGAACTTTTTGTCCAGTCCGGAGAGCAGTTGATCCCGTTTATCAAGATCTTCAATGGTGAAGCCGTTTGGCAAAGAGATACCACGGACACTCATTGACTTGGCACCACCACGCCCATTACCACCTTCAACGGTAAATGGGTTGTATGAGGTACCAAGGTAGCCGCCTAAGCCAGCAGCCCCATTTCGAAGCTGGGAAAACACCACGTAAGGTGGGACACCTTTCGGCGTGGATAACAACTTGGAGCATAGCGAACCATAAGAAGGATACTGAATCGATGCTGTCGGCTTATTACCCGTGGTCATGAAGACCGTCGCAGGTGCGTGCGATGGAATCGTGTGGTGTAATGACCGTACAACAGAATATTTGTCACCAATCGCAGCCATTTTTGGCAGGTGCTCTGCAAGCTGGAAGTCGCCCTTGGTGGAAATCGACTTGAACTCACCCCGGATTCCTTCAGGAGCTTCCGGCTTGTTATCCCACATGTCGATGGTGGCAGGCCCACCCGGTAACCAGACAAGAATTACACTTTTGGCTTTGGTAGATTTCCCCGGACGTGCAGGTGCTGCACGCAGGGCGGCAGGAAGACTCAGGCCGAGCATGCCAATCGAGCCTACCTGCAGAAAATCCCGCCGATGAAAACCTTCACAATCTGTTTTGCGAAACATCGAACGCTCCTAGTAAGGGTAATGAGTTGTAAGCCCTTGTCTTATCAGTGGTTAAGAATGAATTCCCGAGTGTTTAACAGCGCCCAGAAAATATCGTTGAAAGCCGCAGCACGGTCTGGTTCCCGCTCGCGGAATTTAGCCAGTAATTGCATCTCATCGGCGGTGGGATAACGCGACAGGATACCCAATACCAGTTCGGTAAAGACCTGTTCATCGTTCATCGATTTATCGTTCAGTAATGTCCACAAACGATTCGATTTCACGGTCATTTTGCGTAACAGAGTGGTATCGGTCATCCGGAACAACGTTTGTGGGAGTGCTGGATCCATCGCTCGTTCACAGTCACACGCAGTAGTACGAGGTGGGCGGCCAAAAATCTGTAGCACGTAGGCAATATTCTGATTCCCAAGCTGGGTGGTGCCGATTTCCGTAATCCGTTTGTCTTTTGGAAGATTGCTTGGCAGCGTTTCCGTCACTCCAATTGCATCATTGATAATATCGACTACCACTTCTGCCATCATTGGGCGAATGTAGCCGTGGGAGTAATTTCTTGTGTCGAACTTGTTCGATTCATTCGGCTTGGATGTCCGTTGATACGTATGGCTGTTGAGAATCAGTGTTTCAAGTTTCCGGATATCGTAACCGCTTTTCACAAATTCAGTAGCCAACAGATCCAGCAACGCAGCGTTCGTAGGGGGATTTGCCTGTGAAAAATCATCGACAGGATCGACGATCCCCACACCGAAATAATGAGCCCAGACTCGGTTGACAAAGCTACGGGCAAAAAATGGGTTTTCTGGAGAAGCCATCCAGTCAAACAGTGAGACCCGCAGATCAACCCCTTTGGCAGCAGGAAACTCCGGGCCAGCAATCGCTTTGGGCGTTAGTGGCTTATCAGTATCAGGATCGGTCATCAAGCGGTTGCCACGTACTGGCTCAGCAGCAACAAACATTTCCCGCAGGGTGATCAGATTGTTACGATTTTTCGGGTCTTTGTTGGCCTCGGTACGTTTTTTATTTTCTGCAACTACCATTTGTCGCAACTCAGATGAGGAGTACTGGTTGGTTGAGAAAGTAACATTCGAAAAAATGTTGGCAAACGACCGATAATCGGCCTGGGTCCACTGGTCTGTGGGGTGTTTATGGCACTGGGCACATTCCAACCGCACGCCCAGGAAAGCCGCAGCTACTTTTTCACCCCAGATATTGGAAGGCACCGCCTGACGGGTACGCCAGAACAGGTCGAGCGTT
Source organism: Zavarzinella sp. (assembly GCA_041399155.1). NCBI lineage: Bacteria > Pseudomonadati > Planctomycetota > Planctomycetia > Gemmatales > Gemmataceae > Zavarzinella > Zavarzinella sp. The sequence goes on along the minus strand of JAWKTI010000001.1, from coordinate 550,785 downwards.
TTCCGTTTGGCATATTCGGAGGTATCCATGCTTTTCAGGGCATCTTCATCAATTTTATTCGTTTGAGCAATCCACTCTTTTTCACTTTGACCTTCAAGACTGGTTGCTGTCAGAACTCCCTTCACAATCTGGTCGTAAGGCATGTTCTGTTCAATACGCACCCGGAACCAGTCGTGCCACTGCTGGCTGCGTGGCACCTGCAGCGGTGCGGGCTGTTCGAGTGTCAGCGTGTTGTTCCCTGTGATATCGGAGAACTTCGTCGCCCAGATTGCTCCATGCAGTGGGTGCTTCAGTAATTCTTCAATCTTCCTGGCCCGCTTATCCGGTGACCGATCGGCCAGAAACTTACGTATCTCATCCGGGCTGGGCAGTGCGCCTATCGTATCGATCGTCACACGACGTAGAAAATCAGCATCATCCGTCAAACCACTGGGGGCGACATTTAATAACCGTAATTTGTTGTTTACTTCTTTATCAATGGCATTATGGGCAAACTGGGCAAAATCGGCATTCTGTTTGCCCGAAGAAGCTACCAGCACCCGAATCGACGCCACTTTGCCACGATAAAGTACATTGAAACCTGAATCGCCGGGCTGTTTTGCCTCGATCCCACCCGCAACATTCACGTTTGCTACCGCGTCGTCCTGCATGCGAAAATCGCAGAAAGGTGTTACATCTTCTTTCGATCCATCGGCAAACCGTGCAGTCACCCGCACCTGAGAAGACTGGCCGGGCTGCAGAATCATATACAAAGGCGGATCAATGGTCAGTTCGCGGATTTCGCTACCCTCTTTCGAGCGGGGCATTCCCTGAGCAATCCACTCCCGGATCACACCATACTGCCAGGAATCGCGGGTAAAACGAATCCCCCCATCGTGAGAGGTTAAGCCGGCTGCTTTTTGCAGCAGCAAACTCTCATCCGGTTGTCGCACATTGGCACGGCGGCCGTGTAGTTCCCGCGTCAGTGCGTTGTAGTCCCGATCCGCATCCAGACCAAAAAGGGAAAGCCGGAAGCCATTTTTCCCTTGAAAAGATCCGTGGCACGAGCCATTGTTGCAACCGGTTTTACTGAGCAACCCCATCACATGGCGCTCAAAATCAACCTTCTCTAATTGTGTACCGTTCGGAAGTTCCGTAGCAATAAGCGTTTGCGTCGATTGGCCAGCGAAAAACAGTGTAGCACACCAGCAGGCCATCCAGCGGATAGGTAACGTGCGAACGAGCATCCTGGGGGTCCTTTTACAAACTACAAAAAGCAGTCAGTAGGTAGGTTTCGGGCGACAAAGCGAGCGCAGGGCTAACAATCTAACCAGAGTTTGACACAAAAGTTCTGCAATTGAAAAGAAAAAAGTCAAAAAATAATGAAAAATGCTTCACTTTAACGAGTAGTACCGCACAAATTTTCATCGTTTTTTCTCAAATTCACCTACATTTTTGGTAAAAACGTCCACCTGTGGTGAAGAAGTAACCTATGTTCCATCTAAATCCGCACTCTCTACTCGCCGGATAACATTTATGAATTTTTTCTCAGAGCCGGAAGCTCCCTCCAAAAACGTGGTTGTCAAAATCGAGCAACCATGCCTGGTGATCGTGGGTGACCCATCCACCACAGAAATCGATCAGGAAGTATTGATCGAGTTAGAACTTAATTGGGAAGTTCACTTTACAAAATCCCTGTTTGAAACACTCGAGTACACCACCCAGCGACCTGCAGACCTGGTGCTGATCGATCTTGGTCAGGATCAGGAGGATTTGTTGGAAATGGTAGATGCTTTGACTCGTCAGGCATCCGGAACTCCAATTATTCTGATGTCAGCACCATATGAGGTGCATGTGGCACTGGAAGGAATTCGTCGTGGTGCCAGACACCACTTTCCAAGAGAGTTGCTGCAAAAAGAACCAACCGCCGTGGTGCGCCTTTTGGAAGAAACTGCCCGCACAGCCAAGATGCAGAGCATTTCTTCTAAGTTATTGAATCGTAATGACTTACAGTTTACGCTCAACGCGAATCGCCGTGAAATCAGCCCCGTTATCGAACGAATTCATCATGAAATGGTGGCATCAGGCCATTTCTGCCCTACTTCGGCGGGACAGTTTCGAGTTGCCATCGAAGAAGCGGTACTGAATGCGATGCTGCACGGGAATCTGGAGGTTTCATCTCAGTTGAGACAGGATGGAGACGGTCCGTTCGATCAATTGGTTGCAGAACGATCGCGCATCGCACCGTATTGCCAAAGAAAAGTCCACATTATGGTGGGGATCAGCGTTTCCGAAACAGTCATCGATATTGTTGATGAAGGGCCTGGATTCGATATTTCGAGGGTTCCAGACCCCACCGAAGATGGGCGGGTATATCAGATTGGCGGACGCGGAATCCTGCTGATGCGTGCGTTCAGTACGCAACTGCAGTATTTTGGCAAAGGTAACCATGTACGGTTGATTAAAAAGTCAACTCGGGCACATACGAAGTGAGCAATTCAGAAGATATTGCCAATTTGAGAAATATTGGCCCCACTTCTGCAGCATGGTTACGCCACATCGGAATTCAATCGAGAAATGACCTTGAAAGTATTGGAGTTGTAGCGGCTTTTCTGGCGGTACGCGATGCTGGCTTCCGGCCAACATTCAATTTTTTGTGGGCAATGGCAGCTGGTTTGCAGGATAGCCCATGGCAATCACTTACTGAAGAAATCAAAGTAAGACTGTTGCAGGAGCTTCGGAACATGGAAGGTTAGAAAATCACACACATGTTTTTCCGATGTGTTTTTTTCATTTACCAAGTTATTCTGGTTCTGCGCCCCATCAATCTCTTTTGTTGACAGACGAACGCAACTTTAGTTTGTCATAAACTGTCCCAAGGTGGGGATTTTAGCATTCTTCAGGCAGGAGACTGGCGTGGATTCGGTGCGTGCAAGTGTTCTGGAAAGAGCACAGACAGTGGTTGTCAAAGTGGGTACCAACGTATTGGCGAACGCTCGTGGCGAAATCGACACAGAACGGATTCAATCCCTTTCCGATCAGATCATGAGAATTCGCTCATCAAATCGCCGGGTCGTTTTGGTTAGTTCTGGTGCCATCGGTGCTGGTCTGGGCCGTTTGAAACTGAAAAAACGCCCAGGGGATTTACCCCACCTGCAGGCGTGTGCGGCAGTGGGCCAATCAGTTCTAATGCAGATCTATCAGGAATCGTTTGCCCACCATGGGGTACCAGTGGCACAAATTCTGCTTACTGCTGGTGATTTTGACCACCGTGTGAGATATCTGAACGTAAAAAACACAATTCAAATGTTGTTTGAATATCAGAGTCTTCCAATTATTAATGAGAATGACACCGTTTCGGTGGCAGAAATCAAGTTTGGTGATAACGATCATCTCGCCGCACTGTTGGCGAATTTGTTACAGGCAGAATTACTGGTGCTGCTGACCAGTGTCGACGGCTTATATACGAGCGATCCCACTCAGGACCCCACTGCCCACATAGTGCATACGGTCACCAATGTGGACGACCAGATTTCGGCCATGGCAGGCAAAAGCACGAGCCTTCTTGGAACAGGTGGGATGAAAAGCAAATTGCGCTCTGCCAAAACTGCTGCCACTGGCGGCAGTGCGGTCATCATGGCCAATGGCAACACCCACGGCATCCTGGACAGTATTTTTGCAGGTGACGAGGTAGGCACGCTGTTTTTGCCCCAGGGTGGAGTGCTGCCAGCTAGGCAACGTTGGCTGGCGTTCACCGCACGTGCCAAAGGAGCATTGTGGCTGGATGATGGTGCTGCCACTGCCGTTGTGAAACAGGGACGCAGCCTGCTGCCAATTGGTGTAATCAAAGTGACTGGGGACTTCAAAAAAGGCGATGTCGTTTCCATTTGCAGTACACAAGGACAGGAAATTGCTCGCGGTTTGTCGAATTACTCGATGACAGAAGCGGAAAAAATTCGTGGGCTGACCAGTGAGCAGATTGCACGGGTTATCGGCAAACTGCCTTACATGGAAATGGTACATCGCGACAACATGGCGATGGTCAATTAGCATTCAGCATCATGATTGCCCGCTCCACGGCCTCCACCGTCTGGGCAATGATTTCTGATGTATGTAACAACGATAGCCACCCACCCAAGACAGGCATGTCGACACCGTTTAACAACAAAGCCTGTCGAAAACGATGCTTCAAATCAGGATTTCCTGGCCCATCAAGCAGGTTCAGGTCGCCATTGTAAGGAACGATTCCGTCGTTGGTTGTAGTGGCGGCTGGGATGGACGGCCCCTGATAATTTGGAAGTAAGCGAAACATACTGAAATCGCCGTAGGCCAGCCATGGCCAATGATGACGTTGAAATAGTTCATTCAGTTGGTTCCGCAGCAAACGGCCGTTTTCATTGGCAGTTTCACAGATTGGTTCGTGGGCAATACTCTTCAATACGGCCAGTCCGGCAGCAGCGGACAATGGATTGGCATTGTAGGTGCCAGGGTGCCGCATTTTCGGCTTCCCCGGACGGAAAGTAATCTGCTCGAGCAGGTCTGCTCGACCAATCAACGCCCCACCTGGAAGGCCGCCTGCCAGAATTTTGGCGAGTGAGGTCAGATCCGGTTTTACTTCGTAGTACTGCTGTGCCCCAGCGGGTGCGACTCGGAAACCGGTGATTACTTCATCAAAAATTAGTAACACGCCATATTTTGTGGCCAGTTGACGCACTCCGTGCAGAAAATCGCCACGAATGGGCACGGCACCCCAGTGCCCACCCGTAGGCTCCAGAATGATCGCAGCAATATCAGTATCCTGCTGAAGAGTTTGTTCCAGCACCTCGAGGTTATTGGGCATGATTGCTACTGTCTGGCTACCAACCGCTGCAGCAACACCCGGAATCATTGGTTGGTCGTAAGGCGGATCGGAACCGATTGAAACCGCATCGTGCCAGCCATGAAAATGCCCACAGAATTTCAGGAGTTTATTTTTGCCAGTAAACATCCGTGCGAGCCGCAGTGCCATCAAAGTAGCTTCGGTACCCGATCCAGTAAAACGGATTCGTTCCGCATGGGGGTACATCGCCAGAACTTGCTTTGCCCAGGTAATTTCCAGTTCATGGCACCCACCCACGTGAGTAGAACGTTCTACCTGTTGTTGCACCGCAGCCACCATTGGTGGGTAACTGTGCCCCAGCAGTAAGGCCCCGTGCCCCATCCAGTAATCGATGAACTGGTTGCCATCGACATCCCATTTATGTGCGCCAAGTTGCCGCGTGAAATACAGGGGACATGGTTTTAAATACCGCAGATCGTGTGTGACGCCGGAGGGAAATAACTCTACCGCTTGCTGGTAGAATTGCTTCGAACCTGCAAACTGATGTTCAAATTTTTGTTCAATCGACATAATGAGAACCCGTTAATGAGTCGCTTACTGCAGGTATTCCGAACCACAAATGGTGGAATCATTTTTTATCCGATCTCCAGAGCATCGGCAGGATAAAAAATTTGCACAGTCATATTTCACGTTAGTTGCCACCGGATCCGAACCACCCACGGAGGTTTTTGTAAAATAGCATCAAAGACTTCTCCCATAGGATCGACGCATGAAAGCAAAAAAAACCGGCGGTGGCTGGGCAGCAATCTGGTACAGCCTGCGGATGGCCAACAAAGTCGGTTGGTGGAAACTTTGGCGTTCGATGCGGGCGAAAAACGCCTGCAAGACCTGCGCCCTAGGAATGGGTGGTCAGAAAGGTGGGATGAGAAACGAATCTGGCCACTGGCCAGAGGTCTGTAAAAAGTCGTTTCAGGCGATGATTGCCGATATGCAAAAAGGGATTACTGCTGATTTTTTTCAACAGTATTCCATCGCACAATTGCAAACCTTGTCCCCACGTGAACTCGAGTGGTGCGGCAGATTAACCCAACCTGTCTACGCTGGTGAGGGAGACAGCCACTTTCGAGTTGTGGATTGGCAATTTGCACTGGAGCGAATTGCCAGACAGTTGCGTGAAAATGCCCCAAATCAGACATTTTTTTACGCATCAGGCCGTTCTTCCAACGAAGCTGCCTTTCTGCTGCAACTTTTTGCCAGAGTGTACGGAACAAATTATGTTAATAACTGCTCCTATTATTGCCATCAGGCCAGCGGTGTGGGCCTGAATGCCTCGGTGGGCTCAGGCACAGCAACAATCGAATTGGACGATCTCGACCATGCTGACCTGGTTTTTCTGATTGGTGGCAATCCTGCTTCCAACCACCCGCGATTGATGCGTTCACTAATGAAAGTCCGGCGGTCAGGTGGGGATGTGATTGTCATCAATCCGATTAAAGAAGTAGGATTGGTCAATTTCAGCGTGCCTTCCGATGTCCGTAGTTTGCTGTTTGGCACGAAAATCGCTTCCGAATACCTGCAACCCCACATTGGTGGTGATCTGGCTCTGCTCAGTGGCATTGGCAAAGCCATACTGGAACTGAACGCGGTAGATCATGAATTTCTGCAGAGATCCACTGATGAGAGCATTGCTTATCTCGATCATCTGCGACAGTTAGAATGGGCCGATATCGTACAGCTTTCCGGAATCAGCAAGGATCTGATCGAAAAAATTGCCCGCCGCTATGCCCAGGCAAAACGAGTGGTGTTTGGCTGGACAATGGGGATTACCCACCACCAGCATGGCGTGGCTAACGTGCAAACGATTGTCAACCTGGCCCTGATTCGCGGGATGGTGGGCAAAAAACATGCAGGATTAATGCCAATCCGTGGTCATTCCAACATTCAAGGCATTGGTTCGGTGGGTGTGGTGCCTGTTCTTAAACAGCAGATTATTGAAAATCTGGAAAAGTTGTTGGGCGTGACATTGCCCACCACACCAGGCAAAGACACCATGGCCTGTATGGTGGCAGCAGATGAAGGTGAAGTAAACAGTGCTTTTTGCCTGGGTGGTAACCTGTACGGCAGCAATCCCGATGCCCAATATGCCCATCAAGCACTGAGCAAGTTACAACTGGTTACTTATCTGAATACCACGTTAAATACAGGCCACCCCTGGGGATGTGGTAAAGAAACCTTGATTTTACCGGTGCTGGCACGTGATGAAGAGCCCCAGCCAACCACACAGGAATCGATGTTCAATTACATCCGAATGAGTGAAGGAAACATTAACCGACTGACGGGTCCACGCAGTGAAGTGGATATCATCACCAGCCTGGCAGATGCAGTATTGGGCAAAACGCCAATCGACTGGATCCGATTACAACAACACCAGGAAATCCGTGCGATGATTGCCCAGGCAATTCCTGGATTCGAAGCAATTGCCTTACTGGACAAAACACGGGAAGAATTCCATATCAAAGGCCGCTTGATGCACGATGGTAAATTTCCAACCGCGAGTGGCAAAGCAAAATTTGCGATTTACCCATTACCGCCGTTACAGGGAGAATCGGACGAATTACGGCTGATGACGATCCGGTCTGAAGGGCAATTCAATACGGTAGTGTATGAAGAGACTGACATTTACCGTGGGCAGGAACGTCGAGATGTTATTTTAATGAATGCACAGGATATCACCCGCCTGGGACTCAAACTCAATCAGGCAGTCACTATTTCCTCGACTGCTGGTGAAATGCATCAGATTCTGGTACGTGCGATTGATATTACCCCCGGCAATGCAGCGATGTATTATCCAGAGGCGAATATACTGGTGCCGAAAGATCTCGACTCTCAGTCAAAGACTCCTGCGTTCAAATGCATTCCGATCCGGATACGGCCGCAGGAAGTACCGGAAACGAGCAAAACAGCGCTGCCAGTGGTCAGTTGAAATTACTTCGCATCAGCCTGCACGATTGCTAACACCAGCGTTGGGTCATTCCCATCGACTCCACGAACAACATGACCTGGTCGGGAACTGCGGTAGAATGCGTAATTTTTGCCATAGCACGATTCATCGACGTAGTGAATGTAGACTCCCATCCAGCCCCACTTGCCAATCACCTGGGTACGTGTGGTACTACCTGCACCATACACCATTCCCGTGTGGGTGATATATCCTGTATCGTCGCGATAGATCACGACATCACCCGGGATGGGGGTTTTCACCGTCTGATAGCCATTATCAGTCAGAATCTGTTCCACATTTTCAGCAGTTAACCAATAACGCCCACCACTGAAAACCCAGCCATGGCAATTACACCGATCGCTTGCTGGTTCGTGGCGGATCACACGATTCCCTGCGGGGATCCCGGAAAGAGTTTTTTTCTCATTATCGCTGATGACCTGATCCGACCGCATCCGAAGTGGCGCGTGGAAAGTCAGCGATTTTCCTGTATCGGTTACCGCTGCTGCCTCAATGGGCTTTGTGGGGGGCTTGGATGCAACCGACTCGAGATATTCCGTATCTGCCAAATCCTTAATCTTGCTGACAGTTTCGAACCGAATCATGCCAGTTAACATCGTGCAAATACCACCCACCACAACAATTGCGCTTATTGCACGTGGGCGGGCAATCCTGCCAAACAGGGCAACGAGGTTCATCTGAACTCTGGGAATGCTACCTAGGGAAAGTGCCCCGACCAGACCAGCTGCAATTACAGCACTGCCAGCGATATCCCAATCGTTGTTTGAAAGTATTACGGTAATTGCAGCCAGGATCCCGAAAGTGGGGATGGCAGCAATGTTCCCCCACCTAGGGCGAAAATAACTGATGCCTGCACGCACCAATCCATAAAGAAACAGTACAAAACCGATGGTGATCATGCCCAGCAGCTGATTCACGGAGGCAATTTCCATCTGTATATCTCTGTATATTTTTGTTGAGTTAATACGAATACTGTAACCCAATCCCCCTGAGAGACAGATGAAAATAGACTGAAAAATGTCTCATGATCGATTGTGAATAAATTGTCATAAACAAGGAAAAAACAGATGCAGGAATATCTTCTTCTCACAATTCAGGGTGCACCAGATGAGGCAGAAGCGGCCTTTCGAAGACGCCTGATTGAACTGTGGACACTAATGCTGCGTAACTACCCGGAAATATACGAAAGTGTTTTTGCGGAAGCGTCTGAATTTGAAATTGATACTGGAGTCTTATCGCGTTCCTACATGGTTGAAGTGGGTGCTGCAACCGAAATTATCGGCATTATCCAACAGACGGGACTTCATGTACAGCCAATCGATATGGATGATTTATATTCACCCCAGGAAATTACTGGTTCTGAATGGTTCCAGATCCCACATGATTAGCGGTTATATGCCCACATGAAAGGTAATACTGTGGGACGAGCTTCAATCCGGACTGAAGAAAAGTTGCAATGTGATTCTGAAAAAACCTAATTCATGAACAAAAACTCATGAATTAATTTCTCATAATCGTGGCTTCTCAGGCTTGGTGGGTGGCAGGAAATGATTCGCGCCCTTCATTTTGATTTTTCGGGAATACACTTTATCCCCACAGGTGGCGTAAAGAATATCAAAATCTTTCCCACCGAGGATCAGGTTGGAAACTTTTCCATTCGGCGTCGGGATAATGCACAGCACTCGGCCCGCCTGGTCGCACACCTGAACGCCAAGGCGAGTTGCTACATACAAATGCCCCTGCAGGTCGACGCACATCCCATCCGCACCGGTATCATCATCGGCATCGTTCTGGTGCAAGTGATAATAACGTTGTTTGTAAGCTAACGAGCCATCCTTCTGAATCTGATAGCTGTAGACCCAATGTGAACGACTGTCTGCCACGTATAACAACGTTTGATCAGGGGACATGGTAATGCCATTGGTAAACTTGATCTGGCCTTTGTCAACAACGCGTTTTTCACCCTTAGGGCTGATATACCAGATCTGGCTGGGTGATTTGCCATCCCAACCTGGGTTGGTAACGTAGATGCCCCCATCATGGCGGACCACCAGATCATTCCCGCGGAATCCATCGGCGATCACTGTCTTCTTACCTGTCATATCCCAGGCCAGAATCTGCTCGGTGCCACCAGCCACAGCGTACAATCGACCATCCGGTCCAAATGCCTGGCCATCACCACGCAGTGAATCTTCCAGAAAAGTCGTTACTTTGCCATCGTGCCCCACGCGATAGGTTTTACTGTTGCCAACATCATTGTAGAACACAATCCCTTCTGCATTCACAGCGGGGCCTTCTGTAAAGCGATATCCTTCTCCCACTAGTTTCCAGTTTTCGCCAGGAATCAGCAGGCTCTGCATCTGTGGGGAACCCAGACCCACTTTTACCGGATTGGGATGATCCTGCCATAACCACTTCATCGCATCAGGAAACAACTTGGTTGCAGCGGTGGCATTGTGCCCACCGGTGCCCCAACTGTGCTTCACTTCATAGCCAGCAAAAGTCAACGAGCGTTCCATACTTTGATTGGCCATCCACCAGTCACCACCATAGATGTTCAAATCACTGCTTCCATCTTCCAGAAAAATGCGAATTGGCTTCGGTTCGTACTTACGAATCAATGTGGAATAACGGTCGCCCCCACGTAAACCGACATACGTCCCGATGGAACTAAAAACTCGCGAAAATTCATCGGGTTTTTCCCACGCAGCAGTAAATGCACAAATGGCACCACTGCTGGAACCAGCAATGCAGCGGTCGTTGCCAGATTTTGACAACTTAATCGCCCGATCGTTACTGGCTTTCTTGCTTTCCACATCTGGAAAGAGTTCTGTCAGCAGAAAACGAACGTAGGCATCTCCCAGACCGTCATATTCAAAACTGCGGTTGTAGCGATCCAAGGCCTGGTCGTTCCCAGCCGGTACGCGACCGTGCATCACAAAAATGCCAATGGTAACCGGCATCTCTTTTTTGGCGATCAGCTCATCAAACACCTTTGGTGCGTTAAATTTGACCCCATCCTGACAGACAAAGACGCACGCAGGCGTTTTGCCATCGTACTGCTGTGGGACATAAACCCAGTAATCCCGAGTTGTGCCTGGGAAAATTTTGCTTTTATTGAATGTGTACTTGGTAACTTCCCCCGCGGGGTATTTGGGTGCTGGGCCTTTATTCTGGCCAACAGCAAACTGGCCCAGAAACAAACTGGCAGCGAGTGCAAAGTATTGCACGCGAATCGATTCGAACATGTCATTCTCCTTCAGTAATGTTGTTCGAGTGAGAGGATAACCAATGTCTTATGAAAACAGATTCGAAGGCGGAAAGATTCCGACAAATGCAGAAATGGAGTTTGATTCTTCAGGAAGAATTGTCAGTTGCTGCTGAAAAGTTTCATATTGAGAAGCCAATTGTAAATCAAATTATATTAATTCATGCATTCCAGAAGCGACCGTTCTGGCTGGGTTTCTTCTACCTGGAAGTATTGTTCGTATTCCGATTCTTCCAGTTTGCCCAGACGCCAGAGAACTGCTGCTGCCCGTTCACTTCGCAGTGCGTCTTTATCTGCTAATGCCTTATTCAGTGCAGGTATTGCCGCATCACCAATCTGCTTCAGCACGTTTCCTGCTACAATTCGGACACGCGTGTTTTCGTGGCCCAGCAATCTCACCAGGGATGGAATTGCGGTTTCTGCCCGTTTGCCGATTCTGCCAATGGTATTCATTGCTTCCAGCACCACAGACATCGAAGAGTCTGTCAGTGCGGAAATTAAATGACTCATTGACAGGCTGGCCCTTGAGCCCATATCGCCCAAGGTGCGGATTGCCCGTTTACGCACCCCTTCGTTACTGTCGTGGATCGCACCGGTCAGTGCGGGCAGAATGATTTCTGGTTCCACATCAAGTTCGCTGAGACCCAGGATGACCAGACTGCGGATATCATCTTCTGCATAGTGCAACGCATCTGTCAGTAATGTGGCTGCATCTGCGCGATATTCGTCTGGTAAATTGCCCGTGAGAATAGCAACAATTATTCTGCGGATCAGTTGGTCGGGTGTCGAACCTGCCATGCGAATCATTTTCCATACGGTGGGGCTGAACATTCTTGTGTATTCCATTACATAGAACAAAAAACAAGTGGGATCGTGCTAATTTACCCCAAACGACAAGATTTTGTTCTATCCAGAAAAATTTCAGTTCCAATCAAAAATTTACACAGCGTTATGGAAATAAACCACGTTTTGCTTTTTCCAGGGCTACTTTGGATACTCCCAGGCACAGTGCTGCAGAACGCATCGGGATCCCACGTTCTCTGGCCATTTTACGCACGCGATTGAAGGCGGTTTCCATCAATTCCTTCAGTTTGTCGTTGACCTGTTGTTCATTCCAGAAATACTGCTGCAAATCCTGCACCCACTCGAAGTACGAAACAGTTACGCCGCCTGCATTGCAGAGAATATCCGGAATTATGAATACATCAGATGAAGCCAACAATCGATCTGCCTCTGGTGTGGTGGGACCGTTCGCACCTTCTGCAAGAATCCGACAGTTGATTTTCTCTGCATTTGACCCGGTAATCACCCGTTCCATGGCACAGGGAGCCAGGATGGTACACGGAGTTATTAACAACTCCTCATCGGGAATAAATTCTGCACCCGGGAAGGTGGTAATCGTTTTCCCCATCTGGATGTGCTGCAACAACCCGGGAACATCGATGCCATTTAGATTGCGAATGCTGCCATTACGATCGCCGATCGCAATCACCTTCACACCTTTCTTGTAAAGGTCGCTGCAGACAACCGAACCGACATTGCCGAAACCCTGCACCACAGCGGTGGAGTTTTCTGGTAGGAGGTTGATTTCTTCCAGAGCACGCATGATACAGTAAACAACCCCACGACCGGTGGCTTCCCGTCTGCCCAGACAGCCACCCAATTCCACCGGTTTTCCCGTGACAATTTCCGGACAGGCATGGCCAACTTTCATGGAATACGTGTCCATAATCCAGGCCATGTTATTCTCATCAGTACCCATATCGGGTGCCATCACATCCATCCGTGGGCCAATAATTGGCAACACTTCTTCGGTGTATCGTCGTGTAAGACGTTCCAGTTCGCCCTTACTCATCTTGGTAGGGTCGCATGCCACGCCCCCTTTTGCACCAGAAAATGGCAAGTTCATGATTCCGCACTTCCAGGACATCCACATCGACAGTGCGGCTACTTCGCCGATATCCACGTGGGGTGCAAAACGCAGGCCACCTTTCGCCGCACCACTGGTAAGTGAGTGCTGCACGCGATATCCCACAAATGTTCTCGTGGTGCCATCGTCCAGTCGCACAGGACAGGCCACCACCAAAGATCGCTTGGGGATCGATAGCCTTTCAATGATGCCACGATCGACGTCCAGCACTTCGGAAACGGCGTGCAATTGGTCACACGCCATCTTGTAAACAGGGGAAACTGCAAACATCGGGTTCGTCGACGGTGCAGGAGCAGGTAATGATGTCATCGGAAGTTCGGCTCCGGTGAAGAAGGAGAGAAAGAGCCAGCATAACCTATTATACGCAAGCAAATTCGGCTTCTTACGACGGGAAGACGCACCGAAGGTAGCATCGTGTGAAAGTTATGTAAAGCCACTTTGTGGATGCGGCACGAGCAGTTCTGTAATGCCAAATGAAGTTATTCTCATTTCGTTAATCCCCCCACAAGAAACCACAGGACAACAAGTATCCATAAATACACAAAATAAGACGAATTTAAATGGAATTTAGTTCATTAATATTTGAAAATAATGTAGAAATTTTTTCCAGTTGGATAATTTTGTGAAATGTTGAACTAGGCTTTCATCGTGGAAAGCGTCTCTCCACGTATTTTCGGCACTAGTTATATAATCGGATGGTTATGGAATTACCATTCTCACGATCGCGAACGGATGACTCATCGCAATACACGCAGCTTGCGGATCGCCTTCCAAATTCAGGTGCGGGCACTGGTTCACAAACCCGAATCTTTAATGCAGATTCAACCAGCATCAGTGGGGAACCTTCCAATCCTTCTCTTGGCAACGCTGATGGGCAATCGGCCTTTCAAACTCGCCTGAACGATACTCTCAGCCAACTTCCTCAGGCGGGGGAAACTTTTCTGGGTTTCAACCTCTTAAGAGAATTAGGTAGAGGGGCCTGTGGAAGAGTGTTTCTTGCAGAACAGCAGGGATTGGCGAATCGTCGAATTGTGTTGAAAGTTTCTGCCCAGCGCCCTCGGGAAATTGATTCGCTGGCAAGGTTACAACACACCAACATTGTACCAGTTCACTCGGTGCACCATGCCAAACCTTTGCATGCGATCTGCATGCCATATCTGGGTGAATTCACCTTGAACAAGGTGGTAAAAGAGCTTCGAGACCAATCGCAGCTACCCACTAGCGGAAGATTTATTCTGCACCAGCTACCTCAGGAAGCACATAAAGAGACCGCCCAGTCTTTGGATGGGATGCCACGTATTTCCAGTCATTTTGTGGCATCCGACGATACTCTACAGGCTTTTCGACGACGGACATATGTGGAAGCGGTGCTTTGGATTATCGCACGGTTAGCCGATGGTTTGAATCATGCCCACGAAAATAAAATTATCCACTGCGATTTAAAACCAGCAAACGTGCTCTTCACTGATCGTGGCGAGCCACTGTTACTCGATTTTGATGTGGCTCTTGATATGCGGCGGCCGGGTGCGGCAGCAATGGCGGAGATCGGCGGCACTTTGCCTTATATGTCACCGGATCAATTTGAGCTTTTTCTTGGGAAAAGGGATGTAATTGATGCCCGCAGCGATATTTATTCGCTGGGGCTAATCATGTTCGAATTGCTGGCAGGTCGCTTGCCTTTTGACCCACCACAAGACTTGCAGCGGGATTCAATTGCTGATGCGATTGCCATCCGGCAGAAAAGCCCCACCATCCGCAAAATCAACCCCATGGTTTCGCCCACAGTGGAGTCAATTCTCCGAAAATGCCTGGAAGCAGATCCAGAAAAACGCTACCAGACCGCATGGCAGTTGCGGGATGACATTGAACGTCAATTAAACCATCTGAGGCTGATGTACGCATCGGATCGGTCTGTAGTGGAAGGAATGCGTAAGTGGGCTCGAAGAAATCCACGACTCAGTTCTCCACTGACGATCGTCACTCTACTGATGTTTTGTGTGTTATTTTCCGGGTTCATGTACAGCAGGCATCTGGATCAGGCACGGAATGCGCAACTAGATGCCGATCGACAGGCGGCAATGGCAGGCTTCCGCCTGACCATGCCAGTAATCGAACAACGTCAACTGGAGTTGGCTGCAGGTACGAAAACTGATACAGACTGGGATCGCCTGCAATCTATGGTTCAAAGCCTGATCCACCGATCCGGCATTGATACCGCCAATACACAGGTAAACTGGGACAGCAACCCAGATATTATCTATTTACCAGATAATGAAAAAAGACAGTTGAAATTACAACTTGGTGTTTTGATTTATCTGATGAATTGGCGCGAGTTGGAACATGTTCGAACGCATCGAACAGACACCATTGATCAGTTATCGCAGCGGTTTGCGCTGGCAGAAATATGTCTTCAGGAAGATGCACCCACTGCGCTGAGTTTGCAACAACAACTGATCAGTGCTGCGAGGTCACAATCGAAGCCAGACTTGAAAAGTTTGAAACCAGCTGGTTTTACTGATCTTGTTCTCACGGCTGCTCAGTTATCCAGCGTTCGGAAAAATTCGGAAGCAATCAACTATTTGAGAGATGCGCTCACAATCCGCCAAAACGACCCACTCGCCTGGTTGTTATTGGGCTATTGCCAGGATCGTAGTACTGCTTATCCAGATGCGATTGGCAGCTATTCGGCCGCAATTGCTCTGAAGCCACATGTGTCTGCGATTTATTATCTGCGCTGTTTGTCGCAGATTCAGTTACGAAATTCATCGTTGGCACTCAAAGATATCGATCAGGCGATACGATTTGATCCCGCATCGGCGGAATACCGGATTCGAAGGTCCTTGATTTATCTGGGATTGAGGCAATATCAGGATGGCATCAAAGATCTGGATCAGGTTTTGGGAATGCATCAACCACCTGTGAAAGCGTATTTAATTCGCTCACGACTGCATCGAATGAACGACCAGGCTGAGTTGGCGGAACAGGATGTTGTTGCTGGGATGCAGTTGATTCCCGTTGACTCTGATAGCTGGCTGGAACGTGGGATCATTTTCGCACAGCGAAAAGAATACCGTGATGCAATTGAGGCTTTTCAGAATGCATCCGAGCTCGACCCGAATAACTGGTATCCATTGTTGAATCAGGCTTCGGTGGAGTTTGAGAACCTGCACTTGCTCGATGAGGCGTTGAACACCGCCAATAAGGGGATCGAACTGTTTCCGGATGCCACCCCATTCTACCTCTTGCGGGCGAAATTGAATGCGGAGCTGAAAAATGTTGATAAATGCCTTGCAGACATCAGACATATCCTGAAAGTAGATCATCGACCCGTTGTCAGTATGCAGGTCGCCGAGTGCTATACGATGCTGGCAGCAATGGATGAAAAGTATGCTGAATATGCTGTGGAGATGCTTGCGTTTGGTTTAAGAAATGGCCTGCATATTAATGATGTGCTTAACAACACGTCATTTGCTTCAATCCAACACCATAATAGTTTCATTGAATTGATTCGTGCCGCCCGCACCTTGAACGATCCACTGCACCGGAATTAATTCTATTTGGGTGGGATGACCGTCAATTTTGCTTTCGCAGCCACGAATGTCTTCATTCCGCCTCGTGCGAACTGGATTTTGATTTTTCGCATCGCACCTATGCCACTGACTTCCCTGACTGTTCCCAGACCATATTCATCATGCATTACCAGAGTGCCGGGTGGGTACAAATCGCCCCCACCGGAACTAGTATCGCCTGAGCCAGCAGTCTTCTTTGCTGGCCGAAAAATACTTATCTCCTCATCACGCTCGCGTGGGGATGATTCGCCCAGTTCACGCGTCATTTTTGTCCGCCAGCTTTCAAAAGCAGGCTGCCTGCCACGATTGCTGCTAAAGTCTTGCTGGATAACATCTTCCGGCAATTCCTCAATAAACTGACTGACAATGGCATAATTTGTTTGCCCACGAAAATCGCGTAATTGTGCGGAACACAAATACAACTCGTCCATTGCCCGGGTCATCCCCACAAATGCCACCCGGCGTTCCTCTTCCAGTTCTTCCGGCTTGTTCGGATCAAGGCTGCGGGAACCAGGCAAAATGCCCTGCTCCATCGCAACAATGTAAACCACCGGAAACTCCAGTCCTTTTGAAGCATGCATGGTCATTACGGACACGCAATCCGATTTCTCATTCCAGTTATCTACATCGCTTGCCAGCGTGATCTGCTCCAGAAAATCCTGCAACGTACCGGTGGGGAGCTGATTCGAAAATTCCCGTGCCGAGGTAATTAATTCCTCAATGTTCGCCAGTCGTTCCTGATCGTCTGGATCGCGAGAGGTGGCATACATATCTCGATAGCCAGACGTCTCAATCACATGGGCAATCAAATCGGCTGGGGCGAGCGATAAATTGGCCTGCATACCGTAAATCATTTGTGCGAAAGACTTTAAGGCATGAACTGCCTTCCCGCGTATCGCCGGTATCCGTGGGGCATTTGCTGCCGCTTCCAGCAGGCTGACCTGGTTGTCTTCCGCATACGTCTGCAGATGATCCAGCGACACCTTCCCAATCCCACGGGCGGGTTCGTTGACCACCCGCAGAAACGAAATCGTATCGGTGGGATTCACCAGCAGGCGAAGATAAGCAATCACATCCTTATTTTCTTTTCGATCAAAGAACGCCAGCCCTTTCACAATTTGAAATGGCACCCCCTGGTGAATCAGCGAAGTTTCTAAAGATCTCGTCAGTGCATTCATTCTCACGAATATTGCAATATCACGATATCGCCGCAGGCCAAGCTGCACCGATTTTTTAATCAGTTGGGCAATGCTGGCCGCCTCATGTTGGCCAGTTTCAAACACCAGATGCCGCACGGGAGCACCTTCGGGCTTGCTGGCAATCAGTGTTTTTTTCTTCCGTTCGCGATTGTTGGCAATCAAATGGCTGGCAGCATGCAGAATCGCTGGTGTGCTGCGGTAGTTTTTCGCCAGAGTGACAACCTTGGCTTCCGGGAAGTCTTTCTCAAAGTCAAGAATGTTACGAATGTCCGACCCACGCCAGCGATAGATTGACTGATCCGGATCACCCACCACGCAGAGGTTGCGGTAGTCCTTAGAGAGTGCTTTCGCCAACTCATACTGTGCGGTGTTGGTATCCTGGTATTCATCAATCAGGATGTAGCGAAAGCGGGCATCCAGTTCTGCCCGAATTTCCTCATCATGTTTTAATAACAGTGCGGGAATATACAGCAGATCGTCAAAATCCATTGCATTTGCTTCCCGCATCCGCTTTTGATAGTGGGAATAAATCATTGCCACGTTCGAAGTAAAGTAATCGCTATTACTCCGAGCATATTTTTCAGGTGTCAGCAATAAATTCTTCGCTTTACTGATGGCATGCCCCACCTGCTCTGGGGTAATTTTCACATTGTCGATATTTGCACGCTCCATTGACAATTTGACCAATTTGGTGCGGTCATCCACATCGAAAATGGAAAAGTCTCGCGAAATGCCAATTCGATCGGCATATTGTCGAAGTAAACGCACCCCCAGGCTGTGAAAGGTGCTTACCCAAACCTGGTTCCCTGGCACCACTGCTTCCACCCGCTGTTTCATCTCACCAGCGGCTTTATTGGTAAAGGTGATTGCCAGAATATTTGAAGGACGAACCCCCTGCTCCAGCAACCACGCCACACGTCGTGTTATCACTCGCGTTTTACCTGACCCAGCACCCGCCAGTACCAGCAATGGTCCATGCAGGTGGGTCACTGCTTCCAACTGTTCTTCCGTTAAATCAGCCAGTATGGGGCTCTTCTCGTTCGACATGGTGCCATCCATGGAATTGTGTACACTATTATAGTAGCAGACACCCGCTTCTTGTCAACTACTGTGGGATGAATTTATGAAGTTGGCGTGACCAATTCCCAAAATCCAATCTGATCCAGGTCTGCCTTCAATTCTGCTTCTTGGGTCGCATCTAGTGGCAGCAATGGTAACCGCGTCGTTCCCACAGCAATACCCAGATGCTCCAGCACGCACTTGGAAGCGGCAAGATAACCGTATTTCGCCAGCACCTGAATGATCTGCAAACCCTGATATTGCAACGCACGTGCAAGGGGCCAATCGCCCGCTTCCACGGCACGCAACAGTGCCAGGTAGATAGGGGCTGAAAAGTTGTAACTGCTTCCCACAGCAGCCTTTGCGCCTAAAGACACCGCCGCCAGGAGGTATTCATCAATGCCAAAAGGCAGGTCCAGTTGCCCTTCAGCAAAGTGCAGGCAATTCTGGTAAAGTGCGAGGTCCGGATTGGAAAACTTGATTCCTGCAAAGTTGGGCACGGCTTCGCAAACCTGTTCGACAAACGACATTAAAGGAACCTGAATACCTGTAAAACTGGGAATGTCGTAATAGTAAAACGGCAATAAAGGTGCCGCGCTCGCAATTTCCCGACAAATCTCTACTAAAGCGATCGCTTTAGTAGGTTTAAAGTAACAAGGGGCCACCGCCGAAATGGCAGTAACATGCAGCGTACTGGCATGGTGGGCCAGCGTGCGGGCATCTGCCAGAGAATTTGATCCTACGTGGACGATCAGTTTCAGTGGGCTCCATTTGCAGATTTCACTCCATCGTTCTGCCAGGTTCATCCGTTCTTCAATCGATAGTGACAAACTTTCGCCGGTTGTCCCCCCAATAAAGACGCCTGCCACACCAATTCGATCCAGATGTTCCGCCAGCGACTCTAACGGTGCCAGATTCAGGGTGCCATCCGCATGGAATGGTGTGTGCGTGGCAGCAATCAGCCCACGGAGATGGTTCGCGCTCATATTTCAAATTGTTTGAGTTACCTAACCACGGTATCTTATGAGACTCTGATTTGTCTTGTAGAAACCATTTCCGATGTTAAAATAACCTAACCCGCAGACAATTTTCTCTCCGATGGTTCGCAGGTGCGTGAAACTTTTACCAGTGAGTCGTCTTACTTGGACAGGACTTTTCTCATCCATTAGGGAATATTTGCATGTATCGCAATTTGTGTGTTTTTGCCTGCCTCCTAGGTATCGTTGTGCCACTTCCCGCAGAAGAAGTAACGGATGAAAAAGTACGCAAGGCAATCGATAGTGGGCTCCAATGGCTTGCAAAAACACAGACAAAGTCTGGTAATTGGGAAGCGCAAGGTGGGCAATATCCTACATCAATGACAGCGCTGGCTGGCATGTGCTTCCTGATGGAAGGCAGCACCATGAAGGAAGGGAAATACAAAGACAACATCCGCAAATCAGTGGAATGGTTTTTGAAGCGTTCGCAGCCGAATGGATTATTAGGAAACCCTAATAATCCCACAGAAGCATCCAGATATATGTACGGGCACGGGTTCGGCCTCCTTTACCTCGCATGCGTCTATGGTGAAGAAGATGATGCCAAAAATCGCAAAGATCTGGAAAAACTACTGACAAAAGCCGTCAAATTCTGTGGTGATTCCCAGACAGATAAAGGTGGCTGGGGTTATGTTTCTGCCTCTGAAGGTGGCAATTTCGATGAAGGCTCTGTCACCATTACCCAGTTACAGGGGTTGCGGGCCGCACGCAATGCCGGCATTCCAGTACCAAAATCAATCATCGATAAGTCAATCGACTATCTGAAGAAATCCACCACGCCGAACGGTGGGATCATTTATTCACTGCATAATGGTGGCGTTGCCCAGGTAGGACAGGAACGCCCCCCACTGACTGCCGCAGCAGTGGCCTGTGCGTTCAGCCAGGGTGAATATTCATCCGAATACGCCAAAAAGTGGCTGAAGTACTGCCAGAAAAGTATTCCTTTTGGTAAAGGTGGCTTAGGACATGATGAATACCAGAATTATTACTTTGCCCAGGCAATGTATGTGCTGGGTGATGATGGCTGGGAAAAAATGTTCAATGGCGATAAAACCGGCATGAAATGGTCTGACTTCAAAGGCGTGATGCACAAGCACCTGTTAGGCCAGCAGAACGGCCAGGGATACTGGAACGGCGGCTATGTGGGACCCGTGTTTGGCACCGCAACCAGCTTGACCATCCTGCAATTAGAAAACGCCACCCTGCCAATTTATCAGCGGTAATCAATTTCAATTGCTTCATTTTCAAATCATTGCATATCTGTTTCCTGCCACTTCCCTTGGTCACTTCTGGTAAAGATTCTAAAAAAATAACATCTTCCTGCACGAGATTGCTCGCGAATGTACCCCAGTCCGGACTTTATCGATCGACAACTGGCGTTTCTCAGCAGCGACTTGCTCGCTTTCCTTCCGGAAATCGTTCTCGCTGCCACAATTGTGGGGCTGTTGTTACTCCGGATTGTTACGAACATTGCTGTTCATGCGGGCTATCTTGCCATCCTTGGCGTGGGCAGTGCGTTAGCAATAGGCATCGCCCAATGGTGCGGCGTTTCTGCCTTGTTGCCCCATAACGCTCATGCGGGTGATTCGATCGCCATCTTCTCTAACTTTCTGGTTCATGACCAGTTTGGCCTGTTGATCCGCATTGGCCTGCTTGGCTTTCTCGTGGTGGTGCAAATCCTTTGTCTGATTACCCACCTGCCAGACCGCCAGGAATCGATTGAGTTCTCTGTGCTCCTCTGCGGTTCTACTCTGGGCCTGATGCTGATGAGTTCCAGCAATCATCTGATGATGATGTTTCTGTCCATAGAAATGGCCAGTTTACCAGGCTACATCCTTGCTGGTTTTGCCAAAGGCAGGCGGGCTGGTAGCGAAGCCGCGATGAAGTATGTCATTTATGGTGCCAGTGCAGCCGGGATTATGTTGTATGGCATGAGCCTGCTGGTGGTAGCCACTGGCACGGCGTCGTTCCCTGAAATCGCCACCCACGTGGGGAATCTGGAAGGTGATTCCAGCCCACTGTTTTACATTGGGGCGTTTCTGGTAATAGGTGGCTTGATGTTCAAACTTGCCGCATTCCCGTTCCATTTCTGGCTGCCAGATGTCTTTCATGGTGCCTTTGCGGAAATTGGTTTGTTTCTTTCTGTTGCTTCCAAAGCAGCTGCACTGGTGCTGTCACTGCGGTTTCTATTTGCACTCACTGGTTCATCCGATGGCTCATTCCATCAGACGCACACAAACATTGCATTAATGTGGACCAGTATTGCCCTGTTGACTACCACTTTCGGCAATCTTGCCGCACTGGGCCAGTCCAACATCAAGCGACTGCTGGGTTATTCTACCATTGCCCACGCGGGGGTGATGATGTTCGCAGTGTTACCATTCAACCGCGTCGCGTTGGTCCCACTGATTTACTACCTGGCAGCATACCTACTAACCAACCTGGGGGCATTTGCTGTGGTAGCGATTGCCCGCAAATCTTTACCAGGCAGCAACATTCAGGACTTCACCGGGCTGATCAAAAAATCGCCCATCCTGGCAATTTCCATGACCGTTTTTCTGATGGGACTCATTGGACTGCCACCACTGATGGGCTTTGCCGCCAAGTTCCATGTGTTTGCCAATCTCTACCATCTATCGAACCTGCCAGGTTTCCGTGGTGCCATCCTCAGTGATTTCTTTTATGCCACTCTGGTGTTGTTAGCACTGAATACTGCAATCAGTGTGGCCTACTACCTGCGTGTCATCAAAGTGATGATGCTCGACGAACCAGCCAGTAAAGAACCAATTGTCATTAACCTCCCCGCACGTGCCTTGTTGTCAGTGGTCGTCAGCCTTACTTTGGTATTCGGTATCTTCTGGAATCCGATCACCCAGGTTGCCCAACGCACAGAAACAACTTTCAAACAGCCTGCCCTGAAAACCCTTCGGAATTCGCAACCATGAGCAGTGCCCTGGATGACCTTGAAACAATATTTTTGCGGGAACGGTTCAGTCTGCTGCAATATGCCCGCAACGCTCTGCCTTATGCAAAAGCCAGTGAACGGCCATTGGTTGAGCAACTGAATCAACTGGCAGATTCCACATTGTCCGAAGTGCAGCAACTCGAGCAATTTTTGCAGGCGGAAAGCGATCAGTTTCGTGCAGGTGGCAACTTCCCTGCATCGTTTACGAATTATAATTATCAAACCATCAAATCTCTCCTTCAACGGGTGCTTGAGGACTATCAAACACGTTGCCAAAGTTTCACTGAAAACGGTCGCCACGTGGATACCGCCCCACAGGTAGCAAAGTGGCACCAGCGGCTGCAGGAAATTCAACAACGCACACTGACCGAATTGCAGAACCTGGTGGCAAGTTGCAATAAGCGATCCTAAGCATGGAAATTTTTCCACGCACATAAATATATATCCACCTTGCTTCTGTTTGTTGTCATTTTCCAACTGAAAATCCGAGAAATTTCGTCACTGGCATCGTTGCAAATTTCTAACCTGCAATGATTTACAACAATTTTCCGATTTTTTTGACAATCCAGAAAAATAACAATCAAACGACAATCAGACAACCAATATACTACGTGTGCTCCAATTGTGTTAGTCGTTAAATCAGTGGCAGTAGGTCATTGCCGTAGGTGAATTTGGAAGCACAGTACATCATTCATTCAAAAAAACGTAGCACCATATCCGTCCAGAACAGCCCAGTAAGTGTGCTGCCGGCAACAAATGATAGCGATCTCATTTTTGTGCTTGTAACAAATTTCAGCTTCACCCCTTGCCATGGTGCTAAGATGATTCGCAGCAGGAAGCAGGCGGAATATTTCCCTTGACCAAACCGATTCACCTTAAGTTCAAAGTTACGCCACAACCCACAGAGACTACCTGTGGGCCTGCGGTCCTGCATTCCATTTACCGTTACTGGGATCTGGAAATCAGCCTGCCCCGCGTGCTGCGCGAAGTCGAACAGATGGATGGTGGGGGAACTTATAGCGTCTACCTGGCCCATGATGCCATTAAACGGGGCTTGCGTGCCCGGATCTACACCTGCGACCTGCAACTTTTTGACCCCAGTTGGTTTGCTTCCCGCACCATCGACCTGCGGACAAAATTGTGGCAGCAAATCAAAGCAGGACACTTAACAAAGCGTTTGAATGTTCACGCACGTGCATATCTGGATTTCCTCGATGCAGGTGGGGAAATTCTGATGCGAGAACCTGCCACGTTACTGATCAGCCGATTTTTACGGCAGCGGATCCCCGTCATCGCTGGATTGTGTAGTACATGGCTCTACCGCTCGACCCGCGAACGGTGGCACAACGAACAATCAATTCCTGATGACATTACCGGCACGCCCACTGGGCATTTTGTAGTGGTGCATGGTATTGATCCCACCCGCAGGCGATTTGACATTGCAGATCCACTGCTGCAAAAACCGTTTCCGGGTCGGCACAATTACGATGTGCCAATTCGACGTTTCTTTAATGCTTTAATGTTGGGAATTATGACGAACGATGCAAAATTGTTGGTGATCGAGCCTCGATCCGAGGATGGCGATGCCTGAGAACCTGATTATTGTCAATCGGCTGGCCGATTGGCCGCACCGAATAGAAGGTGCCAGGGTGGTCCCTGCCCACCAGTACCTGACCAGCACCGAATACGATTCTGATCTGAACGCCCGCGTGTTCAATTTGTGTAAATCGTACACCTATCAGAGCGTGGGATATTACGTTTCGTTACAAGCAGAAGCACGTGGGCATCGCCCCCAGCCGGACATTCTGACAATTCAGGATATGAAAGGCCCTAACGTCTTACGACTGGAGCACTTACACGATTTAATCCAGCAGACACTTCGTCGGATCCCGCAGGATTCTTTCGAATTGTCGATTTATTTTGGCCGCACGCTGGCCGAACGGGATCGACAGTTGGGGCGTCGTATCTTTGGGCTGTTTCCCGCACCGTTGATCCGGGCATTTTTTCGTAAATCCAGCGATGGCTGGCGGTTAAAATCGGTGCGGCCAATCCCCACCGAGGAAGTACCGGAAACGCACCACCGTGATCTGATTGTTTCGGCAGAGCAATTCTTCAAACAGCGTCGCGTTCAAGGGCAGACGATGCCTAACTTACGCTGGTCATTGGGTTTATTGATCGATCCGGATGAAAAAAACCGCCCTTCGAACAATAAAGCGATTGAAAAATTCATTAAAGCGTTCCGCGATCAGGATATTTTTGCGGAATTGATTACCAGCGATGATTTTGGTCGGATCAAGGAATTCGATGCATTGTTCATCCGCACCACCACATCGGTGCATCATTACACGTTCCGTTTTGCCCGCCGTGCGGCCCGCGAAGGGTTAGTCGTCATCGATTCACCGGAAGCAATCGTGAGGTGTGCCAGCAAGGTATTTCTGGCGGAACTGCTGGAGCGACACGATATCCCCACCCCGAAGACGATGGTGGTACACCGCGACAATCTGGATCAGTTAATCCCCACCCTGGGGCTGCCGTGCGTGCTGAAAATGCCTGATAGTGCGTTTTCACTGGGTGTCAAGAAGGTTTCTACCCCCACGGAAATGCTGGCACAAGCGAAATTGATGCTGGAAGACAGCGCCTTAATTGTGGCACAGGAATTTTCGCCCAGCGAATTCGACTGGCGAGTAGGTGTGCTGGATGGGAAGGCGATCTATGTTTGCAAGTACCATATGGCGGATGGCCACTGGCAGGTGATCAACCACCAGAAAGATGGTGAAACCGATTACGGCATTGTGGATACCTTGCCCGTAGAAAAGGCCCCTAAAGCGGTGGTAAAACTGGCAGTGCGTGCCGCAAAACTGATTGGTGATGGCCTGTTTGGTGTGGATATCAAGGTGGTCGGCGGGAAACCGGTGATTATCGAAGTAAATGATAACCCCAATATTGATGCGGGTTTTGAAGATGCCCAACTTGGGGATTTCCTCTACGATCTGATTGCCACCGCCTTTGCACGTCGGCTGGAAAATCAGGAACATGGCAAACGCCCGCGTCGACGTCGAGGTTCCTCATGAAATATCATCTCTTCGACGTGGGACTCCTTTCATGAAAGGAAATGTCGGAATGAAACTGCAAAGAATGGTGAAACTAGCCAATCGCTGCTTAGAAATTTCAGTTGATTTCCTGACCTGGCAATTGACCAAATGGAATACACCGCTTGGTTTCGTAGCGAGACATGGTGCTGTATACTTTTTTATTATTGGTATTGGTATAGGATTTATTGCTATTAAGCTTATATGGCCTCAGTCGTACACAATTCTTGTAATAGTTGCCAATGTACTCTTCAGTATCGTTGATCCTGTCGGCGTGATATTGTTTTATCTTGGCTTTGAATTAATTGTTCCTTTTCACCACCTGTACACCTTCATAGCCAGCGATTTGCTCTATCTCACACTGATTTGGTCCGTGATCGTATTTAGAAGGCGTAGGCATCGTACGCAACTGACTCATAACAAATAAATTTTTTGGATATTGGACACCGTTCCTTATGAAATATCATCTCTTCGACGTGGTGGGTATCGAACTGGAATATATGGTGGTCAATGCCACGTCCGGTGCGGTGGTCCCTGCGGTGTTTGATCTGCTTGCCGATGTGAATGGACAGCCCAGCAGCGATTGGGAACACGAACCGATATCGTGGTCGAACGAACTGGCTGCCCACGTGGTTGAATTCAAAACAACACAGCCACAGCCCGCAATTTCCCCACTGGTGGGGGCATTTCATGCAGAAGTTCAGCGGGCCAACCAGTTCTTACAAGATCGTGGGTGCTGCCTGCTGCCGACGGCAATGCACCCCTGGATGGATCCCACCGTCGATTCTGGGTTATGGCCGGGTGAAGGCAGTGAGATCTATCAGACATTTGACAGACTGTTTAATTGTCGCTCCCACGGCTGGCTGAATCTGCAATCAATGCACATCAACCTGCCGTTTACTGGCGATGAAGAGTTCGATCGTCTTCATTCGGCAATTCGACTGGTGCTGCCGTTGTTGCCAGCGTTGGCTGCCAGTTCCCCTTACAAAGAAGGCAAGGCAACGGGATTTTACGATAGTCGCCTGCTGCACTACCGCACGCACTGTGCCCAGATTTCTGTGCTGACGGGCAGCATTGTTCCGGAGCCAATTTCCAGCCAGCAGGAATATGAAGACGTGGTCTACCAGCCAATCCGTGCGGCACTGCCCACGTTTGATCCCAGTGGCACACTGCGGGCAGAATGGTCCAACGCACGTGGGGCAATTGCTCGCTTCGATCGTGGTTCGATAGAAATCCGGCTGATTGATCTGCAGGAAAACCCACGCATGGATCTGGCAATTGCCACGCTGGTGGTAGAAACTGTCAAGCACCTGATTGCGAAACACTCTGCACTGGAAATGAGGCAAATACCTACAGATCAACTGGTTACGCTGTTTCAACACACAATCCAGCATGCAGGTGCCACCACATTCAAAAATGAAAACTTGATGAGAATTTTTGGAGTGACCGCCTCCTGCACCGTCTTGGAATTGTGGGAACAGCTTTCCCAACAACTTGTGGCACAAAACAATAGTCCTGTGCTGGCATTTCAGGAAGAGTTGGAAATCGTTTTCCGCCACGGCACGCTGGCAGAGCGACTGGTGCACGTATTAGGCACCCAGCCCAGCCGCACCCAATTGCGTGATACTTATCTGGAACTGGCCGATTGCCTGCACCGTGGGCTTGCTTTTCTGCCCAAGGTGGCTGGAAAGTGATTACCGACCCGACTGTGGGCCGGGGATTGCCAGCGGCGAACCACCCGGACTGAACTTCAGACCAGGCACCACGTTCATCTGATAGTCAGGCGGGATCGCACTGCCGGTGATCCCCGCCTGAGGATAGCTTACTCCTGCCTGATAGCCACTATTCATATGCAACTGATGCACAATTCCGGGTGGGGTTCCCTGGCAGTAAGGCATGCCATTGCATGCAGATCCGGAAGCGTGACCAGTGCATTGGTGCCCGTGGATGCCGCAAACGCCTGTACCACAATCACTTACAGCCCGAACAGGGCTGGGCAATCGTTTCCAGCGATATTGATATGGGTTCACATAAGCCTGAACCGATGGACGGTAAGCAGGAATGACGCATGGTGTCTTTCCCGTTGTTGAGCGATAATGCAGGAAATCTGCCCAATTATGGTGGTGGCACGACCAACTTCCGTGGGTACCACAACCGTGGCAGCCACCGTAGCCCGCATCGCAGGAATCGCCCATTTGCGGATAACTTCCCATCGCTGGGTGCGTTCCCACTGGTTGGCTGGGGGGCAGTTCCGGTGTGACGATTGGTTGCGACAATTTTTTAGGATCAAGATAGGCACCCGGCTGAATACGCGATGCCACCACACTGACGCGGTGGGGAATCCCCACCTGATTGGGCATCATGTACCGATCCAGCGACGTGGTGGACTGATAGGAAATCGGTTGAAACTTAGTGTGGGAAACCTGCACCACTGTGGGGTGCTGGTTCATCGTGGTCGTCATCGCGGGGTAGCGATCCCCACTGCCAGGCGGTGTGGCAAATGCAGGCACAATGGTGCCCACGGATAGGACTATCGTCAGTGATCGGAGGAAGATCATGAAAAACCCTCTAACTGCAAGAATGTAGGATTTTATCGACAATAGCGATCGTTCCAGTTATGAGAATGGTGCAATTACCCCACCTTTTTCGGGTGGGAAAAGAGTAAAACAGTTACTTTTTGCCCACAGCGCCTATTTTGTTACAAGAATAAACACGACATGAAAGTTAATTATATGAAATATGATTATATGTAATGTTATTTTGTGGCAGGTTGCCCACAGAGCACGCTTTCCCGAGGTTTGGTATAATCTAGGCATGTGGTGAACTGCCTGATCGCAACAGGTACGACCAGACCACCCAATCCGGAGTGCTCAACATGCCCAGAATCTTTGTCAGTGCAACCACCAAAGGGTTGAAGTCCTATCGTTTAGCTGTTGCAGAAAAACTTCGCAGCCTTGGCCACGATGCCGTACTTCAAGACGAGTTCCCAATGGTGCATACTAAGATTGCACCCATGCTTGCCGACCAGATAGCCCCCTGTGACGCCGTTGTACTGCTCATCGGCCCGGTATTTGGAGCCAAACCAGCAGACTGGCCAGAGGATCTATTCTGGCGTTCTTACACACAACTGGAATACGACATTGCGCTGGAAATGCAGAAGCCTGTTTTCCGCTTTATCGCCACAGATGATTGTCCACTCGATCCCTACGACAAAGCCGAAGATCCACATCATTATTTGCAAGTAGAGTACGTTCGTGGTATGGCGGACTTTCTCTTCTGGACATTCGATTCACAAGAGAGCCTGCTGCAATCAATCGACAAATCGTACCTCTCCGGGTTTTCCTGGCACAACATGCCGTTCCTGCCGTTAGGTTCGCTGTTTAAAGGTCGCAATCAAACTCTCACAGATTTGCACAGCACTCTCGTGAAAAGGTCTGTAAACAAGGCAGTTATTACGGCAAATCAAGCCATTCACGGCTTGGGTGGTGTCGGCAAAACTCGCCTTGCGATCGAGTATGCCTATCGCTTTGCCAGCGAATACTCAGCGAGACTCTATGTAAAAGCGGACACCCCAGAAAGTCTTCGAAGCAATCTTGCCAACCTTATCACTGTTTTGAAACTAGATGTACTCCCAGAACAACAGTATGAAGCAGTAAGACATTGGCTCCGTTCGACTGCCCGCTGGCTGTTGATCTTTGACAATGTGGACACAACAAAGGCGAAAGATGCCGTTGATGCAGAAGTCATCAATCTTACAAATGGCCATGTATTAATCACTTCGCGAATGAGTAGTTGGCAAGGGGTGGCAGAAGAAGTAAAACTGGATGTTCTTGATGAGCAGTCGGCTGTCGAATTCCTGATGGAACGTACTGATGGAAAGCGAAGTAAGCTGCAAACAGATGATGCCGATGCGAAGCAACTGGCTGATGATCTTGGGTTTTTACCGTTGGCACTGGAACAGGCTGGGGCATTTATCGCCACCAACGCTATCAGTTTTGGGACGTACTGCGAACGCTGGAAGAAGCATGAAGACAAAGTTCTCAACTCAAAAATTGAGTTGCTAGGCAAGTATCCACACAATGTCTACACAACTTGGTCGTTGACGTTTGAGGAACTCAGTACTGATGGCCGTGGATTGCTGCACACCCTTTGTTGGCTCGCCCCAGCACCGATTCCGGTCGAAATGATACTGAAGATTCAGAACGAGCCAAACGAATTGGTCATTGATGCCGAGGACGGGATTGCAAATCTGGTAACATATTCCCTGCTTTCGCGCACTGAAGACAAACGCAGTGTTTCAATGCATCGACTCGTGCAGGAAATCACCGAGTATCGCCTGCCGGAAGAGGATAGACTCGGCTGGCTGGAACGTAGCTTGAAGATGGTGAATAGTTTCTGCGTCGGTGAACCGCACGATGTACGGAATTGGCAAGATGTTTACACACCAGCCCGACCGCACCTATTCGCAATCACCGCTATTGCGGACAAAGCGAACCTCGCTTATCCCACTACTCGATTGATGAATGACTTATCGCTGTATTTGCATGCACGATTCGAGTGGACTGAGGCCGAGCTATTGATAAGAAGGGCACTCGAAATTGATGAACAGAGCTTTGGGCCAGATCACCCCAATGTTGCCAGAATTCTAAACAACCTGGCGATGTTACTGAAGGATACGAATAGGTTGGCTGAGGCCGAATCGCTGATTCGGCGGGCACTCACCATCGATAAAAATTACTTCGGAACCAAACACTCAAACGTCGCTAGAGACCTCAACAACCTGGCTCTGATACTGGAAGCGGCAAACCGTCTAGCCGAGGCAGAGCCACTGATGAGAGACGTGATCAACATCCTTGAAAATCTAGATGGTAAACCATTTTCAGACTATACTGCCGCAATCAACAATCTAGCGAAGATACTGCAAGCGACGAATCGGTTGAATGAAGCTGAACTTCAGATAAAACTGGCCCTGAAAATTGACGAATTGAACTATGGCCCAGACCACCCTGTCGTTGCCATCGATCTGAACAACTTGATGACCTTATTATATGAAACGAATCGCCTGAACGAAGCTGAACCTCTGATAAAACGGGCCCTGAAAATTGACGAACTGAACTATGGCCCAGACCACCCTAATGTCGCCAGAGACCTCAACAACTTGGCTGAGTTATACAAGGCAAAGAACCGGTTGTGTGAGGCGGAGCCGCTCTGTAGACGAGCGTTGGAAATCTGGGAGAAAAAGCTAGGTGAGCATCACCCACAAGTCGCGACAGCTTCGAACAACCTAGCTCAGTTACTGCAATATACCAAACAGCTAACCGAAGCCGAGCAACTCTATTGTCGGGCTCTGGAAATCTGGGAGGAAGCGTTAGGTGAGCATCACCCACAAGTCGCGACAGCTTTGAACAATCTGGCTCAGTTACTGCAGGATACTAATCGGTTGGCCGAGGCCGAGCCGCTGATGCGGCGGCACCTTGTGATCTTCTTCGTCTTCAAATTCCGAACCGGGCACCCGCACCCACATCTGCAATCCGCGACACAGAATTACACCCTCTTGCTCCAAGACATGGGCCGCACTGAATCAGAAATCGAGCAAGCCCTGGCTGAGGTGGTGGCTGAAGCCAGCCATAAAGTTGATTCATTCGAACAGTAACACTTTCTGTTGCACCTTCCTAAACATGTGGACGGTGGCACCTGTGGCGCCTGTTTTCCCAAAGCCGAATTCCCCCTTTTGTGGGAATTCGGGCTGTTCTGTTTATCATGTCTCCTATTTCAAACTTACTTGGGAGTCCCCCGCCAGCGCCTCTACGATATCGGTACACATTAGGCTTCGCTCCATCTCATTCTGCATTCCTCGCGTTGAAATGCTGCCACAAGAATGTACAGTTGCAATTTTTTCCAAGGTTAAAGTCAAAAGCATCCCTGAATCTGGAGTTCATTGTCCTACATAGCGATGTGTGGTACAATATGATTGAGCTTCGCGTCGGCTCTGGACAGGCTCATTAAAAAATACCGACGCATTCTACTATGGCAGATGCCCGTTTGCGGCATGCAATCGCTTTTGAAGCCGCCAGGCTGATGTACGAGCGAACCGAAACAGAATACTTTAACGCGAAACGCAAGGCAGCCCGAATCATTTGTCGGGGCAACGTCAAACCATCCGATTTACCAAAGAATGCCGAAATTCGGGATTTGATCCTGCATCTGGCCACGCTGCATGAGGGTGAATCGAGACAGGACCGACTTCGCGACATGCGTTTTCACGCACTGCAGATGATGCACCTGTTGCGGTTATTTAAGCCGCGTCTGATCGGCAGCGTCCTGACGGGGCATATCCGAAAAGGATCGGATATTGATCTGCACCTTTTTTCCGATTCCGTTGAAGCAATCACCGCGATTCTAGAAGATCAGTGCCTCCCTTACGAGGTGGAGCGAAAGGAAATTCGCAAGAACAACGAAACGCGAATCTTTACTCACATCCATGTCCGCGATCGCTTTCCGGTGGAACTGACTGTATACGCCGAGGATCTCTGCCACTTTGTCTTTAAAAGCTCGATCACTGGCAAAGCAATCGAACGTGTCAGCATCCGAGAACTTGAGGAGTTTCTAAGTAAGGAATACGAAGGGGTTGATGTGCAGGATGAATTGGAGAATCAGGCACATGAGGTCGATCGGTTTCTGCTGTTCCAGATGCTACTTCAATCGCTGGAAAATGTGAAGCAAAACCCGAAATATCACCCGGAGGGTGATGTTCTGTACCATTCCCAGCAGGTATTTGAACTGGCCCGCCGCGAAAGACCCTGGGATGAAGAGTTCCTGCTGGCAGCCCTGCTGCACGATGTGGGCAAAGGGATCGACCCTGGAGACCACGTTAACGCTGGTCTGGAAGCACTGGACGGGTTGATTACCGAACGGACAGCCTGGTTGATTGCGCACCACATGGACGCACTGGCCATAAAAGATGGGTCACTTGGGATCAAAGCCAGAAAACGGCTCGAAGAACACGACGATTTTGAAGATCTGATGCTCCTCCGCGAATGCGACACTAATGGTCGCATACCCGGGAGACCGGTCGATTCGCTCGAAAATATGCTGAACTGTCTGCGGCAGTTAGAACAGGAATTGGGTGGATAAGCAGCCGCCTTCATTGAGCGGGCACCTGGAATGTTATCATTCATCGGCAAGTAGTTTTTCCAGCGCTTGCAGGCCAGTCATCCCCGTTGTAATCCCACGTTCGTGGGCGTCAGCGCTCACTTCGACAATCACCGACTGAAAAAGGTCCTCTGGTTCTTTCAGTGGCAGTTCTGGAGTACCGCGGGCAATTGCCAGGATCATACCAAAGCGGGTTGCAACGGCACAATCGTACAAGCCACAGGCGATGATTCCTCGATCGGTATGGATGGCACAATATTGCCCACCTGGCCAGCGATAACTGCTACCCAACACTGCCCCATGTGGGGTCTGCAGTACCTGCTGGCGAAACACGAGCCGGGATAAACTCATTAAATCCTCACTAATATTCGGTGCGTTGCCAGAACTAACAGTTGTTATAATGAACCTGATACCAGATCCACATTAATCTCCGGCGGAGACGCACCTGATGTTACCCAAGTTTGCAATATTGACACTGCTTTTGACTACCCCATGCATATTTGGACAAGACCTGCGACTGAATGGGCGGATTATTGGCAAAGTAGAATCGGGTGGGGATATCCGCCTAGATGGGAAGATTGTGGGCAAATTTGAATCGAACGGTTACATCAGGGTGCGTGGCAAGCTCACCGGAAAAATTGAATCGAACGGCTATATCCGGAAGGATGGCCGATTAGTGGGCAAATTAGAAAATAATGGCGACGTTCGAGTGGATGGCAGAATTGTTGGCAAAGTGGAAGATAATGGCGATATCCGGAAAAATGGTCGAATCATCGGTCAGGCGAAAGGTGTGGAAAAGTCCTATGCAGCCGCACTTTTCTTCTTTGGGTTCTTTGAGGGAGTTCTGAACAAGTAATCGCCGGAAATGAAAAAGGCTCCGGAAAATCCGGAGCCAACGTAGTACAGAATTACTTGATGTGTCAGATACTTAACACAAAGAATCTCACAAGTTAATTACTTAACTTCGAGAATCTTGGGGATTTCGCTGACAATCTTTTCGATTGCTTTTTCGTTCAGTTCGCCAGCTTTGAAAGCGTGGTTAGCTTTCACGGTGCGAGCGCGGTACAGAACCACGGTTACATCGCTGTCTTTAGCAACGTTGTAGCCTTTGGGGCCTGCGGGATTGTCAATGCTCAGCACGCACTGTTTCAAGCTGGCTTCTTTGGCTGCTTTCTTCAGTTCGGCTTCCATTTCAGGAGAATCGCTCAGGAACACCACGAAGCTGCCCATGCTGGCTGCTTTGTTGGATTCGGTGGCGGCATCAATTTTCTTGACCAATGCCATCAGCTCAGGGGTGTTTTTGCGAGCAAAAATCATGGCAACAGGTGCATTGCCGTTCTTGCAGAACAGGCATGCTTTTTCGCCAGCGTCTTCACCGTTGATGTTTAAAGGGTGGAAAGGACCGGGGACTTTTTCGCCAACTTGAGGGCCGGACTTCAGTTCGGCTGCGTTCAGGTTGCTTGCTGCGAACAGCACGATAGATGCGGTGATTACGCTCAGAAGCTTCTTCATTCCAACAACTCCTCTAATTTCAAGATATCGCTGGTTGTCGCCACTTCCGCAGTGACTAGAGAGTACATTCAACCAGCCACGATCCTGTGCGGCACTTAATTGCCTACATTTTGTTGTAAGCAGTTAGACGCTCGCACCAATAGTATATTCAGTGGCAAGTTTGAAAATATTACAAAAAATTTGGAAAGCCGAAGGCAATTGATGAGATTGCTTTAATTAATTGGCTGCTTTGTCGAGCAAGATCACGGCTACCACTGCAATGATTACAAGCACATTCATAATCACGCATATACTGCCAAGAATGTAGCCTGCTAGAGTAAGACCCTTACCATCAGGATCCATTCGACCCTGTTTCATTTCAGCAAGATCATTTTTGCCCATAATCCAGGCAGCAATACCAAAAAAACCACAGATTAGAAATCCAAGCAGACCAAATACCAGAATGATCGCTCCACGGTGGGGTTGCAGACTCCTTCGTGGGCGATCATCGTAGTCGTCGTAGTCATCATCATCATAGTCGTCATATCTTCGCCTTCGACGTGGGGGCAAATCGTCATATTCATCGTCGTCGTAATCACCATCACCGTAGCCACGTACTTTTGCCATCGATATCAACCTCCACGTTCTGACTGCGAGTAAACCAGTGAAAGAAGGGACCTACGAATTAATTTTTACTGCCATCCCAAACTATTTCGATGGTACAGCACGCCCATTTTGGTAACAACCGGGTTTTCAGCGAAAAACCATTTTTCATTACAACAACTGTCAAATTGTGTGGTTTGATTGGTTCTAGCTTGTACTCCTGTTGGTGCGTTCTTATAGCACTCACACCAAATTAAACGAATATTAATGGAATTTAGTTCACTTATTTTTGGATATTATTCCGATTTTCTTTTAAAATTCACCAGAAAATTCGTCGTAAGTTCTTATTTTTGAATGACTTAAATAAATTTTCCAATTTGTGAAACTTTGTGCATCAATTGGAAGTATTTCTCTTGTGAGTGGTGTCGCAAAATCACCATTTTGCGTGGGTCAAACGGGTAAACAGGGACCTGAAGAGTCCCAATCAGCCCCACTACCACAGTAAACGCACGTGGGTAGTTTCACCGCATTCTCATGAGTTTACGCATATACTGGTGCGCGTAGTGGTCAATTTTTCACCTTGGAGGTTCAAATGAAACATTTCTGGCTTTTCGCACTCTTCTCCACATTGTGCCTGGGCACCACTTTACCTGCTGCCGACTGGTTGCGTTTTCGTGGACCGAACGGTTCTGGCGTGGCACCCGATGCCACACCCACCCCAAGTAAGTGGAGCCCCACCAGTAACCTGGCCTGGAAGTTGAAATTGCCTGGCCCAGGTTCATCCTGCCCCATCGTGGTGGGCGACAAAGTATTTGTAACCTGTTGGTCGGGTTATGGCACCTCCCGCACGGAAACCGATCAGAAATTGCTGAAACGCCACCTGGTGTGCGTCAACAAATCGACGGGCAAAATCGATTGGGATGTCAGTGAACCTGCCGAACTGCCTGAAGACCGCTACGGTGGGATGTTTGCAGAACATGGTTATGCCTCCCACACACCGGTTTCGGATGGAAAAGCTGTCTACGTGTTTTACGGCAAATCTGGCGTCTTTGCTTACGATTTGGCAGGTAAAAAACTGTGGAACACCAAAGTGGGCTCTGGTCTCGATGGCCGCAATTGGGGTTCTTCTTCCAGTCCTGTGCTGTTCAAAGACCTGGTTATTGTTCCCGCCTGTGCGGAAAGCCAATCTCTCGTGGCACTGGAAAAATCCAACGGCAAGAAAAAGTGGGAAGCCAAAGCAAGTGGTTTTGCCAGCACCTGGGGAACACCAGTGATTGTGGGTGAAGATACCGACAACCCACAGATTGTGATTGGTGTGCCTTACGAAATCTGGGCGTTTAATCCGGAAAATGGCAAGTTACGCTGGTATGCTGGTGGTTTACCCACCGATTCTTACTGTTCCAGCGTGGTTTCCGATGGCACAGTCGTCTATGGCTTTGAAGGCCGCTCTGGTGGTGCCATTGCGATTAAAGCAGGTGGCAAAGGGGATGTTTCTCAAAGTGGGCTTTTATGGAAATCCAGCGACCGAAACCGCATTTGTACCCCTATCGTCGTTGACAAACGCATCTATTATGTTTCCAGCCGCACCGCATATTGCGTGGATGCCAAAACCGGCAAGAATATTTACTCCGAACGTCTCAGTGGTGGTGGCACTGGTGGACGACCCACAGCAGGTGGGCGTGGGGGTCAGGATTATGGTTCACCCGTTGCAGCAGATGGCAAATTGTACTTTATCACCCGCTCTGGCGATGCATACGTGCTGAAACTGGGCGACGATTTCGAACAACTTGCTGTCAACCGTGTTACTACAGATACCGAAGATTTCAGTGCCACACCCGCCATTGCGGATGGTAAAATTTATATTCGTTCCAGTGCCCACCTTTATTGTGTGGCAGAAAAGAAGTAACAGCACTGTAACTATTGGATGGATCGTTCCCCATCTCTCGCTAGGATGAGAAAAGTCATTTAGAAGGACAAATCGATGAACAGTTTTCGTGTATTACAGGATCGTCGTCAGTTGATTCGAAGTGCGGCTGTGCTGGGTGCAGCCTGGTTTGTGCCGGGTGCATTTGCAGAAGAGCTATTACGCACTGCAGCGTTGACGGAGGGGCCGTTTTATCCAGATAAATTACCCCTGGATACGGATAACGACCTGTTGAACATCAACGATGGATCAACACCGGCCTTGGGCACAGTGACCCACCTTACTGGGAAGGTAATGACGCAGGCTGGCACCCCACTGAGAAACGCTGTGGTGGAAATCTGGCAGTGCGACAACAACGGTGCCTACCTGCATAGTGGTTCGGACAATGGCATGAAGCGGGACAAGAACTTCCAGGGCTATGGCCGGTTTCTGACCAACAGTAAGGGGGAATATTACTTCCGCACCATTAAGCCAGTGCCATATCCGGGCCGCACCCCGCACATTCACTTTATTGTGAAGCAGGGAACGAAGCGGCTGTTAACTACGCAGATGCTGATTAAGGGCGATCCCGGAAATGAGCGAGATGGTTTATTCCGCCAGATCCGCGATGCCAAATTACGCGAAACGCTGCTGGTTGATTTTAAACCGATCAAAGAATCGCGAATTGGTGAGTTGGCAGCCAATTTTGATATCGTGGTGGGCGTGACACCAGATGAGAAGAAACTCCCACCGAAGCGTGGGTAGTATTGGAAACCCTTACTCAACCCGCAGTTGCGTTCCTGCAGGTACAGGCAAAGTGGGGTCGAGGCTGGGGTTCAGATCGAGCAGTCTCTTCCAGTAATTCCCATTGCCATAGATTCGTTCGGCAATGCTACGAATACTTTCCCCGCGGGAATCGTTCACTGTGTAGATATTTTTCTGGCTTTTCATCGGCTGGCTGGAACCAATGGGTTCTGGTGCCGGCTTTTCAATCGGTTCAAACTTCGGTGGGGTAATTTCCGGCACCTTGGGCGTTTCTGCCGGTGCTGGCTTTACCGTCGGAACCGTTTCATTGCTGCTGGTGCGGCGAATATCCGGATCGTCGATCAGGCCGCCGAATTTTTCTTCCAGCACCCAGATTGGTGGGATGCGGATGATTCCATCCTGTGCTTTGTTCCCTTCGCGATTGTAAGCCTGCAGTGCAGCAGCATACTTCTCCGTATTGAAATATGTCTTGCTCAGCGACGTATAGTTATCGCCTTTTGCTGGCTTGTGCCAGTCTTCTTCAAAGGTATCTTTCTTAGCACCTATTGTGGGCAACATTGGAGAAACCGCGGGTGTCACAGTTACTTTCGGAATGCCCGTATTGTCCGGCAGCTTGGGTGTTCCCACTTCTGGCAGCATTGGAGAAACCGTTGGTGTTACAGTTACTTTCGGAATGCCCGTGTTGTCCGGCAGTTTGGGTGCTCCCACATCCACTG
The DNA here is from genome assembly GCA_041399155.1 of Zavarzinella sp. NCBI lineage: Bacteria > Pseudomonadati > Planctomycetota > Planctomycetia > Gemmatales > Gemmataceae > Zavarzinella > Zavarzinella sp. Next base: position 512,222 of record JAWKTI010000001.1, on the reverse strand, counting down.
CGGGGATCTTGGGCTCCAGTTCCGGTACTTTGATCTCCGTACCGGGCAGTTTCGGTTCGGTTGACCCACCACCTGGTAGTGGGGGCAAGCCGGGTACTGTCAATTCAGCAGGCACAGTTGACTTTGGACTACCCCCACCGAGTGAAGGTGGGGTGACATCGATTTTCGGTGCTGCTTCCGGCAACGTGGGCAATTTGGGATCACTAGCTTTACCAGGTTCCGGCAATGTTGGCAGCTTGTTTTCCAGGCTCGGCGGTGTGGGTTCCGGCAGCTTGGGAATGCCCATGCCTGGAGGTGGAGGTAATTCTGGGGCCGGTGTTGCCGTCGGTGGAAGTTTGGTATCGTTATTGAAGCCGGGCAACTTAATTGTTGGTGGTTCCACCTTAATTTCAGGTGGTGTCGGTGCTGCGCCGGTGCCACCTGGTAACGGGGGCATTTCCACTTTCGCCGGTGTCACATCCAGCTTGGGTGGTGCAATCTCGTTCCCACCAGGTAATGGTGGTAAGGAAGGTACTTTTACTTCAGTAGCAGGTGATTTGATCGGTTCTTCTGCACCCGCTGGCAGAATTTTGAATTCTGGAACCTTTGGGACGTTGAAATCAGGTAACTTACCCGGTTCCACTGGTGGGACGCTGGGCATAGTGATCGATGGAATCTCTATTTTAGGTTGGGTCAACGCAGGTGCGGGTCGTAATGCCAGTTCATCCTTGCCGTTGTTGGCGGCTGGGATCACGGGCATTCCGAGATCTTCCGTCAGACTGCCTGGCTTGGGCTTCGTAGCAGGATTTTCTGCTGCTGGTGGGTTTGAAGCAACCGGTTTTGCCACATTCGCTTTCGGTTCGGTGGTACCAACAAATTCTTTGGCAGTATAGACCCCACCCACCAGTGCCACCAGAGAACCACCTACAACAACTGCGAATCGTTGTTTTTCGCTTAACTTCGCCCACCAGTTCTTTTTGGGAGGTGCAGCAACAGGCGTTTCTGCAGGTTTAACAATATGACTATTGACCGGGTTATTCGGTTCCACGGGATTTAAGAGGTCAGACATCCTTTTCTCCTTGCCACCCGCAATTTCGCACTGCGCGAACGTGGGTTGCTACGAACTTCATCCTCAGTTGCACTGATCGGTTTGGGAGTCATTGATTCCCAGAATTCCCGATTTCTGAATGCATGTTTGACCGCACGATCTTCCAGAGAATGAAAACTGATCATTCCCACGCGGCCATTTTCCTTGATCCACTGTGGCAGGCAGGCGAGTAAACGCTCCAGCGAGCCTAATTCATCGTTCACGGCAATCCGCAATGCCTGAAAAGTCCTGGTGGCTGGGTCAAACGACCTGCCAGGTTCTTTGGGCACACAAGTTCGGACTAATTGTGCCAGTTCCAGGGTGGTGCGGATCGGTTTTTGCCGTCGCACCTCCACAATTTTTCTGGCAATTCGCCTGCTTTTCCGCTCTTCGCCATATTCCCACAAAATACGGGCGATTTCCTGTTCATTTTCTTCTGCCACAATATCTGCAGCAGTTTTGCCGATACTTTTATCCAGCCGCATATCCAATGGGCCATCTTTCAAAAAACTCATCCCACGGTTCGGGTCTGCCAGTTGATCCGAACAGAACCCAAGGTCGGCAAATAAACCGTCAATTTCCGTAAGTTCCTGTCGATGCAGGATTTCCGGCAACTGATCGAAGTTTGCCTGCACAAAATGCACCTGTGGGTAGTGTGCCAGGCGTTGTTTTGCCACCATCAGCATGGTGACATCCTGATCCACGGCAATCACTTTTCCGTGCGGGCCAACCCGTTCAGCAAGTGCCATTGTGTGCCCACCGACCCCTGTGGTGGCATCCACCCAGGTTTCACCCAGTTGGAGGTCGAGTAAATCTAACGCTGTTTCGACCATTACCGAAACATGATGGATTCGATCTGGAGACATAATTGAACTAGGGTATTCGGTCAAGGGCGATTTCTGTGGAGTGATTGCATTGGGCAATCTGGCGACTTTCCCATTACATTGGGGGGTTACCCATAAGATACAAAACCAGAGAAGTTGCCGTCCAGAATTGTAACTTACAGCACAGGATACTGCACGATGAAATTAGGTTATGTCACCGCACTTTTCCCGGAATGGACTTTAGAAGAACATCTTTCGTTTGCGGCACGCACTGGCTACCAGTGTGTGGAAGTAATGTGCTGGCCGGTGGGAAAGGCCGAACGACGCTACGCGGGGGTGACCCACATCGATGTAGCAACCCTTTCCGAAGCCAGAATCCGCAGCATCCAACGCTCGTGCATTGCCACGGGGGTTTCGATATCTGGCCTGGGATACTACCCCAACCCACTCGACCCAGACCCCCAGGTGCGTGCGGATGCTGCCCAGCACATCATCAAAGTGATTGAAGCCGCTGCGGCACTGCAAATTGGTGTGGTGAACACCTTCATTGGGCGTGATCCCAGCCGGATGGTGGACGATCAGTGGCAGGAAATGCTCGATCTGTGGGGGCCAATTGTGGATTTTGCCAGCAAGCACCAGGTAAAAATTGGCATCGAAAACTGCCCGATGCTCTTTTCCCGCGATGAATGGCCAGGTGGTAAGAATCTGGCCACCACGCCAGCGATCTGGAGAAAGCTCTTTAACTCCTTTCCTGGTAGAACGTTAGGACTGAATTTTGACCCATCCCACCTGGTGTTTCAGCATATCGATTACCTGCGGTGCATTCGTGAATTCGGCGAACGCTTCTACCACGTGCACGCGAAGGATACCCGCATTGATCCCGACCGGATTTATGAAGTGGGTTCGATGGGGCTGAAGTGGTACACGCCCAAAATCCCTGGTCTGGGCGATGTTCAGTGGGGCCGGTTTTTCAGCGAGTTAACCGATACAGGCTACCAGGGTGCCGTGTGCGTCGAGGTGGAAGACCGGGTGTTTGAAGCTACGCTGGAAAGCAGAAAACAATCGCTGGTACAAAGTTATCGGTACCTGCATCAGTTTTTTGCGTAAATCTAATGAGTTTCCTCTCATTTTCATCATTCCCATCTTTCAACGCCAGCAAAACAGATCACGATCCCACGTTGGGGAACGGTGCTGTACCATTTCCAGCACCATTTTGCCGATCGTGGGTGCGAATTTAAAACCATGTCCTGAAAAGCCACCCGCAACAATCAAGTTGGGCCAGTCCGGATGGTGATCAATCAGAAAATGCCGATCCGGTGTCAGCGTATATAAGCACACCTTACTTAGGTGGGGCTTTCCACTGATCCCCGGCAACCACTGCTGCAAAAAGTTGATCGTTGTGCTGGCATCATCAGGCATTCCATGCCGATCATCAGGTGGTGCCAACAGTTCCGGTGCTCCGTAGTGCTGTGCCACCTTCACACCAAGTTCATCAATCATCGGCATACCATAATAGATTCCCTGTGGGCTATCCACCAGGAAAATCGGAAACTGATCTGGCTGATAATTACCCAAGGGAAAATCCAGAAACCAGTGCATCGTTTGCCGCATTACCGTCAGTGGAAGACTGCTGCCAAGTTGCCGCATCAGTCCCCGCAGCCAGGCACCCGCACACACAACTAGCTGGGGTGAAATGCAGGTGCTGCCATCCTGAAAATGCAGTTCAAACCCATTGTCTGTAGGCAGAATCTGCTTGAGAACTGCGTTTTCGACAAACGTGGCCCCGGCCTGGGTTGCTTTGGCTTGCAGCACATTCAGGCAATTTTCGACATGCAGAATGCCCGCACGGTGCTCCAGTACGCCACAAAAATCATCCGGGATGTGAAATTGTGGGAAACGCTGCATCAAATCCGGTGCTGCAAGCTGTTCTATTGCAAGTTGATGTTGTTTGGCAGAAGCCATGACACCCGCAACCAGGGCACCATCCGATTGGCCAATGTTAATGCATGGACTGTGGGTAAGAAGTAATTGCCCAGTTTCCTGTTGCAGTCTTTCCCACTGCTGAAAAGCGTGCTGCACCATCGGCACGTAGGTGGGGTGTTCAAAGTAGGCAGTTCGAATGACCCTGCTGGCACCGTGAGAGCTGCCCATCTGGTGGCCAGAAGTGTATTGCTCGAAAACTACAGGGCGCAAACCAGCCTGAGCCAGTTGCCAGGCAATGGCACTGCCCATGATGCCCCCACCGACGACCGCAATTTCTGCAACCTGCTTCCCCATTCATCCCACCTGGTATTGCTTTTCGTCTATTCTAATTGCCAGCAGCGAAGTGGGAGTTGCTGGGAACTGCAGATGAGTTGTTTGTTCCTACGTCGTAATCATGAAAGTCTCCTCATTAGTGAAACTATATCCATGCTAATAAGACGCGTGATTTGAGAAAAAGATTGATGAAAATAGATTTTTTTGGAAAAAATATCGTTTCTTGTCACTTCAGATACAGTTTTTTTTCGCGAATATACACCGCGACGGCGTGGGGGGTCTGAAATCGCAACGATTTCCCCAGGCGGGCACGATTTCGCAAGTCGGTGCTCGAAAATTCCACCAATGGCATCTGGATCCACTGAATGCTTCGCTGGCTTTCCGGTGGGAGACCGATTTTGGTCACCAGTTCTTCTGGTGAAATTGTCTCCTGACCCGGACGCGCCACCACCAGCAACTGGGCCATCGTTAAGATTTTGGCAGGTTCCCGCCAAGTAGGGAACTCATTCAGGCTATCCTGACCAATAATCAGGTGCCAGGAATGTTCAGGATGCATCGTACACAGTTTTTCCAACGTGGCGTAAGTATAGCTGGGGCCGGTCATTTCCGCTTCGACCGTGCTGACGCGAAACTGTTTTTCCAGTCCCGCAATCGCAAATTCCAGCATTTCGACCCGCCGATCAAAAGAACTGATCACCGCATCCAGTTTGTGGGGTGGCCTGGCACTGGGCATCAGCCATACCTGATCCAGTTGTGCCTGTTCCAATGCCTGTTCGGCCATCAACAGGTGGCCAAAATGCACCGGATCAAACGTACCACCGAGTATTCCAATTTGCATTCCCTTTCCCCACAGCAAACAACAGCAGATATTCTATTGCTGGGCAGTGAAGGTACAGGAGAACTAACTTTTAGTAGGGTTCTGCGTGTGCAGCGAGGCGTAATGGAATGCCGTATAATGCGACAGTAGAATGAAATTTTTGTTGCGTAGTTGCTTGTGTTAGAAGCAGACAACTGAGTTGATTTCAGGTTAGTGGCGGAGGCAACTTGGTGAGCAAGGTTAAAGAATGGTTCGAAGAGGCTCTTACGATTTCAGATCCTGGTGAACGTTCTCAGGCTATGTGCGATCTCGCGTTCGACGCTGAGCAAATGGTCCGTGACGGTAGCAGACAGGAAGCTATTGAGTTATTCGAGTTACTGATAACCCTCGACCCTCATGACGATTTGATGCACCCCGCGATTGATGCTGCGGAAAAGAACCTTATTGCATTAGGTTATCGTGTATTACCTCCACTTCAGGAGCTAATGACAAAACTACAAGACCGATTCATCCATCAATCTGAACGAGAACAGCTCGTTGCGGTCGCAACCGCACTCGTACGCGAACATGGCACTCGGGCCGAATCATGTGGTGTGGCAGCTGAACTGCTAGCGCGTGCTGATGCGATTCGCCCACTCGCGGGCAAGGAGTTGAGGTTCAGGGCGGAGGTTCTTCGTCAGGTTCAGCAAGACGCCGAACAAAACGCTGAAGCAGAAAGTGGAGAACAATAGTTTTCTGGTAACTCTGTATATGATTTGGTATTAACATAACAACACCGTGAAACGATGGATGAGCACCGCAAAAACGCCTATCGCTACCTAATTTTGAAGGCATTTCTCGAAATTCGGAGTATTGAGTGGCACACTTATCGACCCTTGCGGTTTCTCAACCTCTTTGCAATAAGTCGTACCAGAAAACAGATCTCGCGTGCAGGGGCGTTAGCTGATTGGTTGCACAATTTGGCAGCATTCACATGCAATGACTTCCGCAATTTTGACGAGGAATGGTTCTGGCGAGATTATGAATCGATGGTGAATCGCCATGGCGACCCGTCTAACTATCGTGAAGTTTTCGATCGGCGTCTGCAAGAAATTCGGGCAGACAGCTGACACTTACAATACGCCGCAGATTCAAAAATTCTTTTCACAATTGTATGCAGTTGAGCACAGCTGGTAATAACTAAAAGTGACTTACAGTTTCTCCAGCCCCAAATAAAAAACTCCAATCAATTTACAGATTGGAGTTACATTTTTTTTCACTTCGATGGTCGCTAAGCAATTATCGGCTGACCAGTTTTACCAGTCGTTCATCACCTGCCTGCACCGCGAGTTTGCTGTGGTAAGCCGGTTTGCCATTTTCTGTGGGCAGGTAGAGTTGCCATTGACCTGGGGGAAGTTCCACATCAAAGGTGCCCGCGTGGTCGGTATTGGTTACCACCACTTCGGTGGGGCGTTCTGCATTCACAAAACGCAACACGGTTTTGGCACGTGGGGTAATTCGGTCGTCAAATACAACAGTACCTTCCAGTTTCCCAGCTTGTTTCAGACTGGCCAAACGCTCTACTTTCGGTGCTGCTGGCAGTGGCTTCCGATAACGAATCCCCTGGGGATCAATCCGTGGTGGTTCAGCCGATTGATTGCCACCAGTACCAGGGTTGGTGTTTTCTTCACGTACCCCTGGTGTGGGGCCTGCGCTCGGCGTGTCGCAAGGATTACAGTTGTTGCAAGGATCGGAGTAAGTAACTACCGGCTCCACGTAGTAAGATTTTCGCATTTCGGTGACAGGCACCATGCGACAACGCTGAACATAACTTTGCACGGCGTTACACTGTGAACGAAGGCGGTAGCTGGTGACCGGCTTGGCCACTCGCTGGCAGCACCCTGTGCAGGGATCGTAGTAGCTGGAATAGCGGTAGCTGGTGACTGGTTCCCAATAGAACGAGCGACGGTAGCTGGTGACCGGTTCCTGGTAAGTTTCCATTTTGTAAGTAGTTACGGGCTGATAGTAGCACCGTTGTACGTACTCAATCTTCGCACACCGCGTGGGAGGTGGCGTGGGGGCAAAGTAAGTACTTGTGGAAGATTCTCCCCCACAGCAGCTCGTCTGGAAAGCCTGGTGCCATCCAGCTCGGGCGTCGGAGGCTCCTGCAGTCACCCAGCCAAGGGCGAGCACAAAAGCCATCCCTGTCGTGCGTCGCATGTTTCTATTCTCCTTGATGTTCGTTCTTTAGCGATTGACACAATTACTCGTATCTACAGCATAATGCGGCCAAGCTGAATTCCGGGCACAATCCACCAAATCTGCACCAAGTGGCACAAATATTTTTCTTCCTAATCCGAAAAGTCGTCACAATCGGTTCAATTTACCTGGATTATTGCCCACGAGGGAAAGTAATTTCAATCACATATTAGTGGGCGCGACAAATTTATGAGTTTTCATTCATGATTTTACTCAGACGATCGTACAACTCTTCATCTGCAGCATCATTCCAGGTGAAATCCGCATCAAAGATGGTACTGAAGCCACCTTCTGCATCGAATTTGACCACAGGTGCTGATGTGGGTGTCAATTCGGTAATCTGTCTGCCTTCGATCAACAACCAATAGCGATGATCACCACGGAACTGATCCACGGTAAGTTCTGTTCCGCGAATCACCAGCAAACCATTTTCCATGGTGCACTGGCCAGTCTGTGGCACCGGAGGCATTTCTTTTGAAGCCTGAAAAATAAGCTCGTAGCCGAATTTCCCTGTCCCACGTGGGCTGGTAGATCCAAGTAGAAAAACTGGATACTGAGAGTGCGTGCCCACCATCACCTGCGAAATGAGTCGTAAATTCGCCACAAACTGTTTTGCCGTAAGAAGTTGTAGCCTTTGACTGTGCCGCACGTCGCCTGCGACAGACCAGGTGGCATGATAGTTAATCGCTTTTTTAGGCAACCTGGGCAAAAATATCGGAACCTGGGCTGATTTTCCACGCAGCAGGTGCTTTGGCAGCACCAAATCCCAGTGGTGCGGCACATCAGCTTCATGAGAAAGCTCTAATACAATCGGCAGTTCTGAAAGCCCATACAACCCCACACGGTGCTGGATGGTGGTGTGAATGATCCAGCCATGATTCTGGCCAGAAATGAAGGTGCCACCCATGTTCGTAGTGCCATTTTCCCAAATTTGCGAAAAAGCCCCGTCTAGCTGAAGGTGCTGGCTGTACTCCTCTTTGGAAACAACGGGCAATTCAATGGTACCAACTTCGTGTTGACGCCAACGCACCACTGCAGAAGTAGTATTTGCAGGTGGGGGCAGGCGAAAAATCAGGCGAAACCGCTCTGAATTGTCAATTTGCTTCAGGTGCGTTGCCTGCACTTGCTTACCATCGGCGAGATGCAGGCGATATTCCGCTTTGTTACGAGCCCCCACAGGCAGTTTCAGTGTACCTTCGATCCAAATAGTATCCGCACACCACAAAATGGGCACATTTTCGTACAACAGGCCATCTTGTTGGACACGCAGGTGCAATAATCGCTGCTTAGATAACATAATTGTTATTATTCTGCCGCCCCACAAGGATTGCAAGGACGGACAAAGCAGATTCCAGTATGAAATATCGATCTGCGATATTTCTCTGGGGGCTATTAAAATTGTTTCATTCTTGAAATTTGTTCAGATCGCGGACCACAGTGAGTCCGAAAAGTCAATGAGTATTCAGTAAACTTCATGAAGTCTTTACATTTCTGGGCGATGGGATTTTTCATGAAGATATGGTTCCTTTCTTGTGGTGCTTTAGCACTTTTTGGAATTTCAGTTGTTGCTCAACCACCCGGATTCGGGCCCCAGGCGGGGGATCGCCCACTGGTGAAACAGTTTGACAAGGATGGCAACGACTGGCTGAATGATGAAGAACGTCGTGAGGCCCGACGAGTTGCCGCCACCAATCCCGGACGTGGTGGTTTTGGACCGGGTGGTCGAGGTGGGATGGTTGCAAATCCCCCACAGGAAGGGAAGAAGATAACTCCTGATCAGGTGAAAAAATCAACCAGCAAGGATCTTTACGATCCTGAAACCGTGCGAACAATTTTTATTAATTTCAACAGCCCCGATTGGGAAAAAGAATTAAGCGATTTCGTTCGCACAGATGTGGAAGTACCCGCCACCGTAACGGTGGATGGCAAGAAATACGAAAATGTCGGTATCAGCTACCGTGGGATGACCTCGCTGATGATGGTGCCATCAGGCTACAAAAAATCGCTGAACCTTTCTGTGGATATGGCGTTAGAGAAACAGGACATTCTTGGTTATCGCACGCTGAACCTGTTGAATGCCCACACCGATGCTTCGATGATGCACACATTCCTATATTCGCATATTGCAAGAAAGCATATTGCCGCACCCAAAAGCAATTTTGTGCGGGTCGTCATCAATGGCGAAGACTGGGGCTTGTTTGTCAATACACAACAGTTTAACAAAGATTTTCTGAAGGATTTCTACGGCTCCACTAAAGGTGCCCGCTGGAAAGTGAAGGGAAGCCCCAACGGCAATGGTGGGCTGGAATACACGGGCGACAACATTCAGGATTATCAGCGACGCTTCCAGATCAAATCGAAAGATCGTGAAGAAGACTGGAAGGCACTAATCGAATTGTGCAAAGTGTTGAATACTACCCCACCAGAACAGTTGGAGGAGAAGTTGCGACACATACTGGACATAGAATCCACGCTCTGGTTTATTGCTTTAGATGTTGCTACTTCCAATGAAGATGGCTACTGGACCCGTGCCAGCGATTTCAGCATTGCCCGCGATGAGAAGGGGGTTTTTCACATCATTCCCCACGATATGAACGAAACCTTCCGGTCTGGCCGCAGTGGGCCAGGTGGTTTTGGTCCGGGTGGTCTCGGAAGACCCGGTTTTGGCCCAGGCGGGCCTGGTGGTTTCACCCCACCCCGGCCAACCGAGGTGATGCCAGGGTTTGTACAGGAAATGCTTGGGCTGGATGCTAAACAGCGTGCATCGCTGAAAGATCTTCAGGAGGAAATTGATCGTTCCATGGCGAAAATCCTCACCAAAGATCAACAGCAACAAATGGAAGGGATGTTGCCTGGTTTTGGTCCCGGCGGCCCTGGGCGAGGTCCGGGAGGCCCCGGTGGCATGGGTGGGGTGCAACTTGATCCGCTGGTGGGCATAACAGACAGTCGTAAACCATTACGCAGTAAGCTGTTAGCGGTTCCTGCTTTGCGGGAAAAATATCTCCGCTTCATCTACCAGATAGCCCACGACGACTTTGATTGGAAAAATCTGCAACCAGTGGTACAACGTTCCCGCGATCTGGTGAAAGATATCGTCAAAGACGATGTGAAAAAGCTCTCTACCTATGAAAATTTCCTCACAGAAACCGATCCAAATTCTACTTCTTCAAGCAGTTTGAAAGGATTTTTTGATGCCCGGCGTAGTTATCTACTGAACCACGCAGAAGTGAAAAAAGCTGTCGGCAAATAATCTGTGCCAGGGCATGCTGTTATGCCGGTAACAGTTCGTAGGATGTAAGTAGCAGAATCCCTCCCTGGTCCGTACCCCACCTGAAAAGAGTTTGTTGATGCTGGATTGGTTAAAAGAGCCACTGTTAAACAGTGAAGGGCTGAATTCGACCACAATTGCGTTACGCATATCGATTTCGTTTATTTTTGGTGGCGTGGTTGCAGCTATTTTTCGTGCCACACGAGTTTCCAGGCAGCCAGATACCAACAATATCATCCCCACGCTGGTATTACTGACGGGACTAATCACAATGGTTACCATGGCCATTGGCAACAGCCCCGCCCGGGCTTTCAGCCTGGTGGGTGCATTATCGATTGTCCGCTTCCGCACCGTTGTGGCCGATACCCGCGATACCGCATTTGTGATCTTTGCAGTGGCCGTGGGGATGGCACTGGGGGCAGGTTTTCTGAATGTCGCTCTGATTGGCTTGCCGCTAGGTGGAATTGCCGCCTGGATTGTGCGGCCAGTGACATCTGACCCGGAAATTACTACGGTTTGCATCTTAACAGTAAAAATCGAACTCGGTGTTGCCCACCAGGAAGTACTTGCACCAATATTCGAAAAATATTGTTCAAAAGCGGTGGTGCAGGAAGTAGGCACGGTCAGCAAGGGTCCCGCGATTGAACTGAAATATCTGGTGCACATGAATGACGACCGCCAGCTCCTAGACTGCGTAGGAGAAATCAACACCCTCCACGGTGTGCAAGGGGTGGAATTGAAAGTCAAGCAGGATTAGGAGATGATCACCAGAAAGTAGTGAATATCCGGGATTATCATCTTCTTTGTGAGTCGACGGCTTAGCTACGCTTCGCCTTTTCTTTCATCGCTCGCAGGTTCGATTCAATTTGTTAATCTTCAAGTTTAAAGGCTTTAAGGCGGTTTAGGAATTCGGCAAAAGTAGGTGCTACCGGTACGAAATAAGTTCGACTGAGTTCAAACCTGCATTCTTCGGATAAATCGAGTGAATCATCGTCGTGAATATGATCACTATATACGCCGTCGTTCGAACAGACGTCTTCTTTGTTGACTTTGTATTTCTCTAATATTTTTCCAATTTTCTGGTTGTAATAACAATCGCCAATTTTCTCTATGGAACGGATTCTCCCAACAATCGAATACATGTACTGATCATAATAATAGTACACAACACCATAGTCTCTTTCGGCCACAGAAACCGCAAATAAACTGCCTGTATCAATGTGTTCAAACGCAAATGACATCATTTTGTCTGGCAGGACATCGAAATTTTCTTTGGAATTCTCATTGGAGGCAAACAACTCCGGATAATCCCTATCGAGATTTTGCACATCATCAAATCGGTCTTGCCAGATGCCAAAGATACCCGCTACGGGTGCATATTCCAAAAATGGCAAATTGACCTTAATGCCTGTTTCGGAATCTTTTTTTGATGATTGAAACTTGCAACCATTATGTTCCAATAGAAACTGCTTGAGTTCTGGTGGAATAGATGGGTAACCAAACCGTTTCTTTAGTAGTTTTTCAATTTTCGCAAGTTCTTTTGAAGTCAATGCAGGGAATTGATCTTCAAAGCGCAGATTCTTGTTCATGATCTCTTTACCGGATATGTTGCTGGGCGAAATCTGCAGAATTTCGCAAGGCTTCAAGACAACTGTGTTTTCCAACTCAGTACACGAGACAATTATTTTCTACAAGGAACTGCGTGACAATCAATAAACCCATTGACTATGTCTCTTCATTCATCTCTTGCCAATTGTCAAAGGCACGTTGTGGGTCAACATCTTCATACCCACGGTCTTCTACCAATGCCGCAGCTTGCTCAGACGTGACTGCAATCGCTGGTGCACTATCTTTGATTCGATTCACTTCCGTTTTCGTGAGCGGTTTCCGTTTTTCTCGTTCTGCGATTGACAACAATGCAGCCAAACTTGGTGAAAATACCAGCACGAGACCATCTGGATTTGCCCGCAACGATAACTCTGCATATTTCCCAGTGTCTTCATGGCGGAGGGCGGGTTTTCGTTTTGGCATTTGAAATATCCTGTGAATGTCCCGTGTAATTGAAACTTGTAGTCGATGTATGCTCCGTAATAATGCGAAGCTACAGAGAATTACGGGATTTATTTTCAATTGTCGTAGTTATATTCCTGGAGAATGTACACCCGAGTGTCGCCATTTTCGTTTGATTGCCAAACTTTCCCTGTTCCGACATCAAGGCAAGTAAGCCAACCACTTCCATAAACATATGTATCAATACAGACAGCATTGCCGTTCAACTTTGGACGACCGGATTTTTGGGAATTATGGCCGCACACCATGATTTTCCCACTTTCATGTCCTGAGTTATCATCAAAATCCTGCCAATAAAGGTAGTATTCCGGCTGTTCGGACATCGGCAGATCCGGCAATAGATTTGCATGAACAAATATGTGGGTGTCTGTTTCATAGTATGGCAGCAAATGGTTTTCCAGAAAGTCCCAGTGAGTTTCTGGGATGTCTACCATTGAGCCAGGGTCATGATCAAAAGGAGAATAAGATCGTAAAGTAGCTTCTCCACCTGCTGCCATCCAATCATGCTTCCATTTTCTATCTGTGCTTGCTTTCAGCATCATCAGATCATGATTTCCACGAAGTGGGATCAGCTTTCGTTTTTGATTCGTAAAGATTAGCCAATCGATCACCGCGCAGGAATTCGGCCCACGGTCTACGTAATCACCTAAAGTGATAATCGTATCTGATTCCTGAAAGCCGACAAATTTCTCCAATGTCAGCAACGCATTGATGCAACCATGAATATCGCCTATTGCAAGTGTGCGTGCCATGCTGATCTACCACTGTTTGGTGCCAACTGAGTGCGGTGGGGACACCAGGAGTAATTGTCTGAATTTGCCCGTACGATAATTCTACATCACTACCAGTATCTTCGTGGCGGAGAGTGGCACTTTCTATGTGTCAAAGTGCAAAAATTAAGCTTTCTTCACATTCTCTTCAGCACTGCTCCCACGCAGATACAGTGGTTCTGCCAGCCAGACGTCCGTATGCACCAACTGTGGGTAAATCCTGGTGGCCGCTACCAGTGCTTTCAGCCGGTCAATCGATGGTACGGGGTTGGATTTTTGCCTGCGAATTGCTTCCGGTCCGGTAATCCAATCTGCGTGGGAAAGCCTCAAGGCACTCTCTTCACCGGTAATAATCTCTAAGTCATTATCCAGTAACCAGTTACCTTCAGAATTCCGCAGATAATTCCGGTAAAACAGTTTTTCTTTCAGTGCGGAATCAATGACTGCCACGTGGTGGGGGTCGGGATGCTGAAAAGGAATCCAACTGACAAAACTTTCGATGCCGGCAAATCGTGCACCAGTAGCGTAAACCATTGCCTTGACAGCACTTAGCGTCACTCGCAGGCCTGTGTAACTGCCCGGGCCCAAGCCACAGATCACTTCACTGCACTGGGAGTAAGTTGCCCCCACGGTGCGGAACAGTTGCTGGATCGCAATGACCAGATCGCTGGATCGTTGTTTGTGGGAATCAAGCTCAATAACCTGAACGACTTCTTCCCCACGAGAAATCCCCACGATGGCTGGTAGGCACGAACCTTCGATAATCAGTCTGATATCCATGCAAATCTTTAAGTAATCCCCACCATTACTCATTTGTTATAGACTTTTCTTGCACGCAATTCAGAGGAAGAATCTTGAAAAAAGCTACCGTTTACGTGGATGGTGCGTCTCGTGGGAACCCTGGCCCAGCTGCCTACGCCTATGTGATTCAGGAAGCAGGCGAACCACCGATCGAAAAATCGGAATACCTGGGAGATCAGACGAATAACATTGCTGAATACTCCGCACTGCGGCAGATGCTGCACGATGCCGTTGCCATGGGCTTCACCGATCTGCATGTCTACAGCGATTCAGAATTGATGGTGAAGCAGGTACGTGGGGAATTCAAAGTAAAAAACCCACAAATATTCGAAATCTGGCAGGAAGTTCGCAAGACAATCAACAAATTAGACCACTTTCAGATTGACCATGTGCTGCGCGGCAACAACAAGCGTGCTGATGAGCTGTGCAACATCGAACTGGATCGCGTTCTCAAAAAACCAGGTTCGAGTGCTGCGAAACCAAAGCCTGCCACAAAAACAAGCAGTTCGAAACAGGTATCGCCCGAAAAAGAAGCCTATGCCCGCGAAGAGTGCCTGATCTGTATTGAACAGGCAATGCACAACTGGAACCGTGGGGAAGCTGTTCCCACGCCGGAACAATTGTGGGATCAACTCTGGAGCATTCTTGACGATGCCAACATATTAAAGAAAAGTTAATGTTTGCATTATCTGATGGCAAACTGTTAGGATGATATGAAAACACTCGTCCACATTAATTAATCAAAAATCTATCGATTGATGAGAATACACTCATGAAATTGTCGCTGTCTATTGCATGTAGTTTGGTGCTGGGCTGTACCACAATGTTTGCCCAGGAACCAGAAGAGAAGAAGTTTTCCGGCCCCCAGGTGGGCGAAAAGCTCCCCGCCTTTAAGGTTCGTGGCGTTTATGGCGAACAGGCAGGCAAAGAATTGGATTTTGTCACAGCTGCCGGCAAAAAGCCAATTGTGCTGGTGTTCGTGCACGATTTCAACCGCCTCTCTGCCAGCATGACACGCACCCTGACCGAATATACGGCCAGCAGGGCGAAAGATGGTTTGCATACAGGGATTGTTTGGTTAACGGCAGATGCCACCGAAGCGGAAGCGACCTTAAAGCGGGTGCAGCACGCCATGGCCAAAGAGGCACCGATTGGCATTTATACCGAAGGTATTGAAGGCCCAGGCAATTATGGACTGAATCGAAACGTGATGCTCACCATTCTGGTGGGCAATGAAGGGAAGGTAACTGCGAACTTTGCACTGGTTCAGCCCAGCATTCAGGCGGATTTGCCAAAAATCCTGGAAGCAGTGGTGAAACAAGCTGGCGGGAAAGTTCCTGATTTAAAAACCTTGACCGCCATGCCCAAGAAAGACCCAGCCAGACCAATGCAGGACCCGAACTTACGTGGTTTGCTGGTGCCGGTGATTAGCAAAACTGCCACCCCGGAAGACGTGGCCAAAGCGGCCAAAAAAGTTGAAGAATATGCCGAGAAAAACCCTGCCACCCGTGCAGAAATTGGCCGCATTGCCAACACCATTATTGATGCAGGCAAGCTGGAAAATTATGGCACCCCTGCTGCTCAGGAAGTGCTGAAAAAGTGGGCGAAAGAGTTTGTGAAACCATCACCAAAATCTCCCCGCTAGTAATCAGGAACTTTACTCGTGCGAACGATCTTCTTGGCAGTTCTGGTGATTGCAAGTCTCCCACGGTGGGGGTGGGCAGCCGATTTCCGCACTGATGTTGTTCCGATGCTGACGAGGTTAGGCTGCAATTCCGGTGCCTGCCACGGTGCTGCCGCTGGACGAGGTGGTTTTCATCTGTCGTTGTTCGGATCCAATCCGAAAGCTGATTTCAAAGCCATTGTCCACGATCTGGAAGGCCGGCGGATTCACCATCTGAAGCCCGAAGAAAGCTTGATTCTGAAAAAGCCAACAGGCGACTTGCCCCACGAAGGTGGGGAGTTGATCAAAGCAGACTCGTTTGAAGAAAAATTGCTCCTGCAATGGCTTGCAGATGGGGCGAGCTATCCGAAAACCGAAGCAAATCTGAAGAAAATCTCATTAAATCTATCTCATGAAACGATTTCATTGCCAAACCAGGCGATTTCATTCGACGTGATTGCCCACTTTGCAGATGGGAAAACGAAAAATGTTTCGTCACTGGTGCAACTGACTGCCGACCAGGCACTTGTGAAAATTGACCTCAAGCAACGAACAATTACCCCACAGCGACGTGGGGTGCATCTGGTTGTCGCACGTTATCTCGATCTACTAGCCGTTGTGCAAATTGTGGTGCCATACTCCGATCAACAAATTGTCGTGCCCAAAACAGAAAAAACCCACTGGATAGACGATGAGATATATAAGCAACTGGTTAAATTAGGCATCCCACCAAACGGTCAGACGGGGAATCATCGTTTAGTTCGTCGAATTTACCTCGATCTGACCGGAACGTTGCCCACTACAGAAGAAATTGAGCAGTTTGTGTCCTCGAAAGATACAGCAAAGCGGAAAAAATTGATTGATCGATTGCTGCAATCGCCGGAATATGTCGATTTCTGGACTTACAAGTGGGCGACATGGCTGCAGATCAGGCCGTTTCCCAACGATGAACAATGTGCAATTACCTACCACCAGTGGTTGCGGGAGCAAATTCGTTCCCACCGTGGCTGGGATCGTGTTGCCCGGGATCTCATGCTGGCAACAGGTGACTCCCATGTTCAGGGGCCGGCAAACTTTACGCGAATGGCTCGTGATGCACGCACCCACGCAGAACAGGTGGGGCGAGTCTTTATGGGAGTGAGGCTGGAATGTGCGAACTGCCACGACCACCCACTGGATCGCTGGACGCAGGACGATTACCACGGACTGGCAGCAGTTTTTGCGAAAATGGAACGTGGGCAGACCGTCCGTGTTGCCACGCGGGGCGAAGTAACCAATCTTCGCACAGGAATGCCAGCAATACCCAAATTGCCAGGTGCTGAGTTTCTGGCCTCGGCCCGCGATCCCAGAGAACCGTTGGCAACATGGCTGTTGGCAGCGGACAATCCCTATTTTGCCAAATCGATCGTCAACCGTATCTGGAAAGAACTGATGGGACGTGGTTTAGTGGAGCCAGTCGACGACCTGCGGGCAACGAACCCCGCAACCCACCCGGAACTGCTGACTCGGCTGGCCTCGGAGTTTCAGCAGGACGGTTATCAGCTCCCCCACCTGATTCGAAAAATCATGCTGTCACAGGCATATTCCCGCAGTAGCGAAATTTCAACAGACAATCGCTTGGATGATCGCTTTTATTCTCGCTATTTCAGTAAGCCACTCTGGGCCGAAACTTATTTGGATTGCGTTCAACAGGCAACGCAAACCCTGGACGGCAAAGCACCGACCAAACGGCAGATTCAGACGATTAACGTAACGGTACCAGATCGCTCGCTCGATATTCTTGGTCGTTGTAACCGGGCAGACAGTTGCACCGAAGGTGCGGTCAGTACGGGCTTAACCACAAACCTGCATTTGATCAATGGGAAAGCAATCAATGCCAGAATTTCTGATCCCAACGGCTTTCTTCAGCAACAATTTGCCACGAAAACGCCTACGCTAGAAATTGTGAAAGCACTTTATTTGCGAACACTCTGTCGCCCACCAACTGAAACAGAACAGGCTTTTTGGCAACAGCAATTACCACAGGAAAATCAGAAGTTGATGCAGGAGATTTTGGAAGATCTGTTCTGGAGCCTGCTTTGCAGCCGCGAATTCCGAAATAATAGTTAGCCCAAAGCTGGGAGAAATATAGATGAAAGCAATCGCACGCAGAACGTTCTTGCGAATGGGTGCCACATTGCCATGTCTGGCAGGATCTCAAGCAAGCGTACGTGCTGAAGATCTCCGCCCCACTGCAAAATCGGTAATTCTCATCTGGCTGGACGGTGGGCCAAGTCATCTGGAAACGTTTGACATCAAGCCGGACGCACCTGCAGAAGTGCGTGGGCCTGCAAAGGCGATTGAAACCACGGTCCCAGGGATTCGCATCTCAGAATGGTTGCCACGCACCGCACAGGTGATGAAGCACCTCACGCTGGTGCGGTCGCTGACTTCACCTTTAGGCGAACATGGGATCGCCAACCAGTACCTGATGACTGGCTACCAGCCTAGCCCCGCGTTAACTTATCCCAGCTTCGGCTCTATCACTGCATGGGCTCAGAAAACTCCTCAGGTGCTGCCACCTTACGTGGCGATACCAGAATACCGCCCATATGCGGGTGCCGGCTTTCTGGGCAAACAATATCAACCGTTTGCCACCGGTGGGGATCCGGCAAAAGCCGATTTTGAAGTGGCTGACCTGGACTTTTACCCCGGCTTGAATGATGTGCGGGTGAAAAGACGACAAAGCTTCCTGGAAAGATTAGATAACTCTCATAAATCAGATGTTTCGCCACATGATTTTGCCAGAGCGTTTGAACTGAGCAGCAACCGCGAAGTGAAGAAAGCGTTCGATTTGCATCAGGAAAATCAGAAAACACGGACGGAATATGGCTCCCGAACCATTGGCCAAAGCTGTTTGCTGGCCCGTCGGCTGGTGGAACATCAGGTGCCATTTGTGTTAATTCACCACCCTGGGTGGGATACACACAACAATCTCTTATTGCGGCTGAAAGAGGGGTATACCGGAGCCAAAGTGGGTGTGGGTCTGGTGCCGCTGCTGGATCAGGCCTATGCCACCTTGATTACCGATCTGCATCAGCGTGGGCTGCTTGCAAGCACGCTCGTAGTCATGATGGGCGAGTTTGGCCGCACACCCAAGCTGAACACGGCAGGTGGGCGGGATCACTGGCCACGTGTGTTTTCCGCAGTGCTTGCAGGTGGGGGACTGCCTGCAGGGTGCGTCATTGGGGCTAGCGATGCCATGGGCGAAAGCCCCAAAGAACGCCCGGTAACTCCTGCAGATTTGCTCAGCACACTCTTCACCCGCCTGGGGATTGCACCGCACACAGAGTTGCAGACGCCAGACGGTCGCCCCATCATGGTGAATCAACACGGCAAACCGATCAAGGAACTGTTGTGAGAAACTTGTGCCTGACCGTTCTGTGTTCCGTTTTCATTTGGTGGTCGGTCGTTCCCAAAGCTTCCTGTCAATCGAAGCCACCGCTAACAGCGGGCGCCATCAGCAACTATGGCAAATGGGCCATTGTGGGCTCCCAGGCAGGGCTCGATATGTACGATTGGCCCGGTTTACAGCACCAGAAGCGGATAAAAACGAAAATGCCCACCATCCACGATCTGAAGTTTTCACCCGATGGGAAGACTCTAGCAGTCGTCGGTGGGGACCCAGGTAAACGAGGCAGTATCGAATTGTACCAATTGCCTGCACAGAACCTGTTATCTCACAAGCACTTACAGCGAGATACCTTGTATTGCGTTGACTGGTCTGACGATGGGAAATACCTGGCGGTTGCTGGTTTGGAAAAAATCACTCAAGTGATTGAAGCAAATGACTTGAAGGTTGCAAAATCGTTTGAAGGTCATTCCAAAGGGGTGCTCGCCTGTCATTTTGTGAATAATTCCTCATTTTTAGCCACTGCGGGTCTTGATCAATCGTTACGAATCTGGGATATATCTTCCAGAAAACTAGCACGTAGTTTTTCGAATCATACGCAGGCAATTGTCGCGATAGCAGTTCGACCTGAACTTCCCGATGCCGAAAAAATACTCCCCACAATGGTGACGGCAAGCACAGACCGGACCGTACGACTTTGGCAACCCACGATTGGAAGAATGGTGCGATTTGCCCGGCTGAAAGAAACGCCCGTTGGCTTGTGTTGGCTTGCAAATGCAACGCTCGTGGCAGTGGTGACTGATGGCGGTAATTGCCTGATCATCGATCCTGATTCGATGGAAATCAAAGAAACGCATCTCACCATCGAAGGCCGGCCTTGCTTACTTTCCCCTGCACGTGACGGATCGTTGCTGGTAGCGGGGGAAGATGGAAAACTCTGCCGCATCGTGCCAAAGTTGGGCAAATAACCTGTAAACTTGCAGCCCAACATTCCAATATTCAATTGAGCATTGAGTGTTCCACGTGGAACGGTCAATATTCATTTTGATATCAGAATGTCTATTTGCCCCCACCTGCATCGCTGGGTTCTTTCTGGGTAGTAGTTTTCTCTGGTCGTTGCAATATCACGCGGTGCGGCACGGTATTGGGTGTGTTGTCCGGTGGGGTTTCATAAGGCAGCGACTTCATGAAAGCCACCAGGTCTTCCAATTGTTCTGGTTTCAGGTGACTGGTTTTGCCGTGGGCATCATTTTTATTGTGCACCGTCAGCACTTCCAGTAGCGATTTTGCCCGCCCATCGTGCAGGAAAGTATCGTTACGATACACCCCAATTAATGTGGGGGTGTCATATTTCGATCCCATTTTTTCCCGTTCATCCCCACCTGTTCCAACATCGTGAAGCTTGAATGGCTTCTGTAAGGTGCTGTCCGTGTAATAACTGCCCGAATGGCAGGTGGCACACGCGACTTCCTTGCTGAAGAACAATTCCTTCCCACGCAGGGCACTTTCGGATAGTTTCCCGGGTTCTGGAATGTGGGGCGACAATTTCGGCTGAAATGAGTTCGTATAAATCGCAAGTGCGTCCAGATCCTTTGAACGACCAGACAATTTTTCTTCCAACTCGCTAGGTTTCAGAAATTCTGTGCGAGGTTTAATGGCTCCAAGCGCTAAGCCCCTGCCAGCCATCAACTTACCACGAATGGTGTATTCAAAATCCTGGACTTCATCGCGATCAGCCGACCAATGCAACGGGTGGGTATGAGCCAGGCCAAATAAAGGCGGTGTGCGACGATCCCCTTCTGGATTCTGCCAGATTCTGCCATCCTGCGCCCCATCGGGGTGGCAGGAAGAGCAGGAAATCCACTTTGCACGGGTCAGTGGTGGATTTGCTGTTTGAAAAAGGATTTTTCCACGCACCCATTCTGGTGTGTGGGGTGGATCGCAGACAGTAATCGTTTGCAAGGTGCGTGGTCGACTGCCGGTTGTATCCAGCACCTGCACCTGAAAATCCATTGTGTTGTAAACATAAGCACGCTTGCTGTCCGGGCTGAAAATCACCGCACGCGGGTGTTTTCCGACACGAATGACGCCCGCCTGTTCCACTTCACGGTAATCATCATCTACTACGGTGCAATAATTCATATCGTCTGTGCCGGAATATACGATGAAAAACTGCTTCCCATCTGGGCTGATTGCCGCTTCCCACGGATTGGCAACGACGTAAACGCCGTTGAAGGTATCCAGTGACAGCGAACCACGGCGTTTTTCTTCCTTGTTATCGTGGGTAGATACCACGCTCAGTTCGGGAATAATCGACCCACGGGCATCGAAGACGTGCACCCGACTGCGGATGTGGGGCAGATAGGCTTTCGGTCGACTCGGGTGCACCACCACATTGCGGGCCAGATTATCAATCGATTTTCCTGGCCAACTATCTTTGATCTTGCCTGATCCCACATCCAGTGCAGTAAGATCGGCAGTGAAAAAATTGCTGCAGTATAAAGTTTTTTCATCCGGGCTGATGGCCAGCCCACGTGCCCACTTGCCTGCAGACATGGTGCGTACCACTTTCTGGCTGGCAACGTCAATCTCACTAATCACCCCTGGGTAATCGTGGGATACATAGGCCTTGCTGCCATTTTTTGTGGTTACAACACCGTATGGTTCTGCTTCCGTCTTAATGGTGGCGGTTACTTTGCCTGTTTCAGCGTCAAGGAGAAGGACTTTGTCATCTCGATAGACCGTAACAATCGCACTTTTGCTGCTTCCCAGCCAGGAAACGGCTTCGGGATGGTCTCCCACCACAATTTCGCGAAGCACCTTGCTGGTAATTAAATCTACCACAGAGACGGTGCCATTATCCGTATTGGCCACCAGCAACATTTTGCCATCAGAAGAAACGTCTAACAAACTGTTGCTGGTTCTAGCGAATGTAACGGTTGGAAGAATAAACAGGATTGTGCAATAAAATATCTGTTTGAACATTTGAATCATGGTAGGGTGGTATCACTTATCGGGATTGTACCACTTTCTTTGCGTGATGTTAAGCAGATAACCTGCAAACTTTTACCCACATTGGGTGGTTCAAGGTATTGTCCGGGATATTCCGGCGACCACCGTGAGCAATTTTTGAGATAAAGGAATAATTTCTCATGAATCGTTCATTTTTTCTGTCTGCACTTGTGGAACAGTCTTGCTATGATGTACACTGAAAGATTATGTTTGAACCCTTCTCGTTTCGCGGAGATCGGCAATGGCCGCAACAACCGCTTTTAAGGTAGATTGTCCCAGTTGTGGGGCATCAATTACCATTCGGAATCCTGGCCTGGTTGGCAGGAAAGTGGATTGCCCCAAATGCAAGTTCCGCTTCAAAATTGAAGAACCCGCACCAGAAGGCGCGAAAAAAGACGCCAAGCTGAAGTCTAAACTAGACACGATGCAGGGCAGTAAACAGGACAAAAAGAAGCAAAAATCGAATTCCATGCTGTACGCTGGGATTGGAATTGCTGCAGTCATTATTGGTTTACTGGCCTTCGGCTTCACCCAGGGATGGTTCGGTGAAGATTCTGAAACCAACAATCAGGCGAACAATTCTGGTCGAGGTGGCACCCCACAGCCAAATCCCGGACCAGGTGGGCCTGGAAATGGCAATAATCCGGGAAATGGCAACAATCCCGGCCAGAATCAGTCCACGGGTGCTGGCCTGCCAAACTTGAAGAGAGACATTACTAATCTTCTCCCCAATTCGGCCGAATGGGTGGCAGAACTAGACCTGCGTGCAGTTCTGCGCACACCCGCAGGTGCGGTGATGTTTGATTCCACCAAACCCACTTCTGACCTGATCCACAATAATCTTGGCTTTTCTCACAACGATATTGAGCGAGTGGTTGCTTCCGGTGGGGACACTGGTGGCTGGACCTTCAGCGTCATTCGCACTCGAAGCCCGAAAAAGCTGGACGATATGAAAGACGCTGTCGGTATTGAAGGCGATGCCACGGTGGTCAACAAATTCAAATATTACCGCGTCAAGGAAAACGAATTATTCAATGCAGTAGGCAACTTTTTTGCCTTCCGTTTGAAAGACATGGGTTTCCTGCTGACACCGCCGGATAAACGCCAGATTACTTTTGCTCAATTGGATGACAAAACATTTGCTGTTGCAGATGAAAAGATCATGCAGGAAATTTTGACAGCCAATTGTGAACCAGCTTTCCTGTCGAAATTAACTACTGCCGCACCATCACCCGGCATTCCAGGTAATCCTGGTTCGCCAGGTTCACCCCCGGGTCCCGGTGGGCCGACAACCGGTATTCCTGGTGGCCCTGGTGTACCAGCACCGATGCCGATTACTCCAGGCGTGCCCCCGCGGGGTGCAGGCAGCCGGCAGTCAACTGATGGTAAATCCTTAAAAGATAACCAGTTATATCAAGTTGCTGGTGGCTCAGGTGGGGCACCTCCCAGTGTTGGTGCACCTGCACCGATTACTCCTGGTGTTCCCGGACCAACCCCGATTGTTCCGGGGCAACCTGGGCCGGGTGTGGGACAGCCGGGAAATCCCAGTGGATCTGGTAATCCCACCCCACCGCCTGTGTATACATCCCTGCCCACTTATCGAACGGTCAATCCTGGCCTGAAGTCGATGATGAATGGCCTGGTCGCACCTGGTGACAAACCGGTGATGGCATTCGCAATCCGAGTGGAAGATTCCAGCCGGATCACCAAAGTTATCTTCGATGTGGGTCTAGATTTCGGTGGCGATTCCAAGTTTAAGCCCCAGCTACCGGGTGGCGTGGCAGCGAACTTTTTATTGCCAAAACGACCAGTGATCGGCTTCGTATTAAAAGATTTTAATGAGAGTAACTTTAACTGCGATGTTGCTGTTGATTGCGAAAATGACAACCAGTCAAAACTGTTAGGTCAGGTAGTGAAGGTAATGCTACCCATTTTTGCAGCAGAAATTGGCTCCTTAATCGAACAAACAGTGAATGTGGGTCCTCTGAACAACCAGAACAATCCTAATAATCCTGGATTTCCTGGTGGTCCTGGTGGAGAAGGCCCTGGTTTCCCTGGCAGCCCACCTATGGGACCTGGCTTCCCTGGACCCGGCAGCCCTGGTAGTCCGGGAGGCCCAGGTGGTAGCCCACCGATTGCTCCGATTGCACCAGGCATCCGATCGGATCGCAGATCAAACGAATCATTCCAGTTTCCAAGGCCTGGAGTTCCCGGCATCCCTCCAATGCCAGGCGGTCCCGGAGGCCCCGGAATGCCTTCACCTGGTTTCCCTGGTGGCCCTGGCGAGGGACCTGGTTTTCCTGGCCCAGGCGGCGAAGGACCTGGTTTCCCAGGTCAGCCTGGCTTCCCAGGCACCGGCCAGAATCGCCCACGTTCATCCGTCGATTCCTCCGTTTCCGACTTGCGAGTCAAATTTGAACTCCGAATCGACTGGAAAGCAGATTATTCTGACAAAGTAGCCGGAAATCTCCGCAACTACTTTGATGGTATTGCTGGCCAGACAGTGATGCTTGCATCCAGCTATCCCTGGGGCAAGTTGACAGGTATGGCTGCGAAGTTCAACGAACAGAAAACGTTTCCACTGGGTACTTTCCCACGTCCGGGAACACCCGCACGGATGAACCTGCCATTTAATCCAGAACAACGGATCAGTTGGATGGCGAACTTGCTGCCGTATATGGGTCATAGCAACGTCTTCGCGAGCATTCGCCCAACTGAAGCGTGGAACCATCCTGATAACCTGCAGGCAGGTCGTGCCTGGATCCCAGAATTCATCGATTCCTCGCAAGATCCAGCCACTTGGCGGGTAAAATTGCCATCCGTCAATGTGGAACTTGGTGCCACCCACTTTGTGGGTATTGCTGGTATCGGTAATGGAGTGGCCAGTTTGGAAGCGACTCCAGAAAACGAATCCCGCCTGGGGGTGTTTGGTTATGATCGCCAGACGCCAATCAGTGAAATTTCAGCAAATGACGGATTGTCGAACACAATGTGGGCGGCTCAAGTACCCAAAACTATTCCACGCCCCTGGATTCGTGGTGGTGGTGCGACAATTGCAGCAGTACCAATGACCAACTCGGTGGAACCGTTCCTCACGAATCACATTAATGACCCCAAACGGCCTGACTTCGGCACGTATGTTCTGATGGCTGACGGTTCAGTGCGGTTCGTGAGCGGCCGTGTTTCTGATGATGTTTTCAAAGCGATGGCCACCTATAAAGGCAAAGAAACGATCGAGTTTGATGACACGGCCAAAATTGTTGATATTAACGAATCTCGCCTGAAAACTCCTAATCTTCCTGGTGGCACGCCGAATGTTCCAGTCGTGGCTTTGCCTCCTAACTGGCAGGCGACAGCAATGGGTGTCTTATCCGCATCATTTTCTGCAGGTGTCCCATTAGGTGTATCTACTACAGAAATTGATCTGCCAGAAGAAAAGTTGACCGTTTGCAAAGTGGATGATACCAAACTACGTTACTCGTTGTATGCACGCTACAACCCCACTTTGCCGAAGGACGATGCCACAGGAAGTGCAGCACAGCGGGAAATTGCCGTGTATGCCGCATCACGTGGCTTTACTGTTTTTGGCAATGTTTCGGATGCACCAAAACTGAATGGAAACACAGGCAAAGAGTTTCGAGCCAGAAATGCCGATAACAAACCGGGTATTTTCCGCATTTATGTGATCAATCACACTCGTTTTGTGGCAGGTGTGATTGGTGAAAGCGACCCGATACAGGAAGCTACAGAACCGTTTTTCAAATCGGTGCAAGTGTTACGAGCTGCTCCTGTTACACCCACCAAGTATGAATGGAACCCAGTTTCCAATCCAGGAATTGGATTGGCAATGTTGTTGCCAAAGGGCGATTTTTCATTGTTGCCTGGTGGGCAGGAAGGTGAGCACACCGTTACATGGCCAAAGGATGCAGCAGGAAGCCCGATATTTATGCTTGAGCTTCTTGTGGCAGACTTCAAAGGCGCGAAAACGGCTGCAGATCAATACAAGATCCTCAGCGATATGGTGAATAAGGGCGATTTTGGAGAGGCCCCAAGTCTGATCAAACGACGCGACAAAGGCTTACACGCCGGGATCGCTTTCAGCTTTAATCGTAATGATACCCCCTTTGCCCGATGGGTGGTCCACCTGAATGATACTGCACTGGTAGTGATGACTGTTCGAGACAACACGGGTGTTTCCAAGTCGGATCAAAACCGCTTTTTCTCTTCACTGCGTTATATTGCTGAAGATAGCAAGCAGAATCCTAACAATCCTGGTACGGGACCTGGCGTTCCCCCGGGTGGCAATCCCGGAGGCACCCCTGGATCGCCGGGTGTACCTCCGATTCCACCCCCACCAAAAGGTGGGCCAGGCTCACCCGGTGCACCGCCTGGTTCTCCCAGTGCTCCTTCGATCCCTCCCCCACCACCTGGAAAACGATAATCGGAGTTGTTTAGTGGATATCAAGTGGGATGATCATGACCCGGTTTCCGGGGATCGGCGCTGGATCAAAGCAGATCATTTCGCTGGAAAATGGCTTTTTTACCTGCGTGTAACACGGCGTTCCCAGTGGATGCTGATCGACAATCCAGAACTGGATCTGTGGGACACCCTCCTGGAAGCTCTTAGCCGCCGTTATCCACGACAGGAAGTTGATATGCCTGCGATTCAATTAGTTAAGAAACAGATCTCACTTTTGAAATCCCGCCCCACCGCCAAAGATGTCTGACAACTTCCGTGTCTGACTTGTGATGATGACTTTGGTCAAACAAATTCGTTATCGCCTTATCCACTGGCCATCATAGTTTAATGGTACACAACAGTCGGAGTAACCCTGCATGCAAGTAGGTCGTGGGCAGATTCTCGTTTCCATTGCCACTTACAATGAACGAGAGAATATACAACCACTGATTGAACGCATCCACGCTCACGCACCGTGGGCTGATATCCTGGTGGTGGATGACAATTCTCCCGATGGCACAGGAACGCTGGTTGACCAGTTGGCTGCGGCAGATGCTCGAGTGAAATGCCTCCACAGGAGTGGAAAATTGGGCCTGGGGACCGCTATTCTGGCAGCGATGCGTTACGCACAGGAAAACCAGTACGAATTTTTCCTGAACATGGATGCCGATTTCAGCCATCCTGCCGAAGCAATTCCCAACCTGGTTGACGGTATGGCCAATCATGATGTGATGATTGGTTCTCGCTACGTTCCGGGTGGGGGCACCCAGGACTGGCCGTGGCTGCGGGAATGGATCAGCAAAAATGTCAACCGCCTGGTTCGGGTGCTGTTTCGGATGCCCGTGCGGGATGCCAGTGGGGGATTTCGCTGTTACCGTGTCAGCATGTTACGGCGGGTTGCCTTCGATAAACTTTCTTCGCGTGGCTATTCGTTCCAGCAGGAAATGCTCTACCGCTGCTACCGCGTGGGGGCCAGAATTGGCGAATTTCCCATTATTTTTGTGAATCGTCGCGAAGGCACCTCTAAAGTGAATCTGAAAGAAACTGTCCGCTCGCTGGCAATGCTGCTATTGCTGGGAATTCGGTCGTGGTTCAAACTTGATCGCCCACGGAACCTGCCGGTGGGCCAATTGGCGAAAGCCTATAAGGAAACCATCTATTGGGTGGATGAAATCCCTGGTGGGGCTTTCCCGCTACAGGTGGGGCAGCATTCCCCACGATTAGACGCCTTGCTGCAACTTTGCAGCAAGGATGAGTGGGCGTTTGTTACCGCATTTAATCCTCTGTCCAAACAGCTCAGCCCTCAGGAAAATCAAGCAAATCAGGTGAGGTTGGAAAACACCATCAAGACGCGTGGCTGGCAATATTTTCGTGGGCGTGGGGGGAATCGTTCCAGTAAATGGCCACCCGAGCCCAGCTTTTTGATTGTTGGGATTTCTGCTTCAGAAGCTGCCGATCTGGGTCGTGAATTTGCCCAGCAGGCAATTCTGGTGGGATCTACAGACTCGGCAGTAGAATTACTCTGGCTCGAATCGAACGTTAAATAACCAACTTGTGATGGACACGAAAATGAAGCACCTTCTCCCGCTCATGTTACTTTTCAGTGGCATTCCCACCCTCGATAGTGCGGAAGTGACCGCACCTGGGGCAAAAATGGTTCAGGTGGGCACCGGATATTCCTTCACCGAAGGCCCCGCCGTGGACAAAGATGGCAATGTCTACTTTACTGATCAACCAGGTAACGTTATCTGGGTATGGACCACCGATGGCAAGCTAAACGTCTTTCTGGAAAACGCAGGCCGTTCCAATGGTCTCTACGTAGACGCCAACAACTACCTCTGGGCCTGTGCCGATGCCAAAAACGAGCTTTGGAAGATTGACCTGAAAACCAAAAAAATCGAAGTGTTGGTGCGTGAATTTGAAGGAAAATTGCTCAATGGTCCCAATGATGTGTGGGTGCACCCGAAGGGATTCGCTTATTTTACCGATCCGTTATATAAGCGACCGTATTGGAATCGTGGGCCGCAGGAACAAAAAAATCGTGGACTCTACCTGTTCTCTACCGACAAGAAATTAGCCCAGGTGGATGGAGACTTTGTTCAACCCAACGGTGTTGTCGGAAGTGCTGATGGCAAAACACTTTACGTCGCAGATATCAATGCCGGCAAAACTTATTCCTACCCCATCGGTGCGGATGGCACAGTGGGCAAACGCTCGTTGTTCTGCACTTCTGGTTCCGATGGCATGACGGTCGATTCGGAAGGGAATGTCTACTTAACCAGCGCCAAGGTGTTGGTGTTTGATAAGTCTGGCAAAAAGATTCAGGAAATCGCAGTACCAGAAAGACCAGCGAACGTCTGTTTTGGTGGGAAAGATCGCAAAACGCTCTTTATTACTGCAAGGAAAGGATTTTATTCCATCGAAATGGCTGTCAGTGGGGCCAAATAACACTCATTTCTGAAAATAATCTCATTTCTTGTGCATGGCCGCATCCACTGCGATGGTCAGCACCAGGTGCTGCATATTAAAGTCCTGTTTGGTGAACTCTGCCTGATAATGGCTTAATTTATCCGCACCGAAAGCCCGAATCGGCTGCTGCACTACGTGGTGAAACATTTTTTCGCAGAATGCCGCATGAGCTTCCGGATTGTTGGCCACAAACTGCCCCACATCGCGTGCGTTCTGGAAAGTAACTTCCTTGCCCGCTTTGGTGATGTAAGAACCTTTCGTATCCACTGGTTTCGCACGGTCGACGGTGCGGAACTTCCCATCAGAATCGAAGTTTTCCAGCGTAAAACCCAACTGGTTGATAATGCCGTGGCACGTCATGCAGTTTGCCGACTTCGTCTGCAAAATCACCCGTTCCCGCGTGTTCAACGATGGATGAAGATCCGGTGGCAGCGGCGTCACTGCTTCCGGCGGAGGACGCAACATCACACCCAGCAACCCACGTGCGATAAATACCCCACGGTGGATGGGCGAACTTTCATTGTGGTGGGCAAAACTGGACATCATGTACGGGTGCGTCAACACGCCTGCTGCATATTTTTCATGAAATGCCACCGGCTGAAAGTCTTTCACCACAGGGAAGCCATAATACTTACTAAGTTTATCATTCAAGTAAACTTTATCGGCTGAAAGCAGCGTCTTATAGTTCGATTCGTTTGACCAGAATGTATCCCGCAGAAACAATTCCAGGCTGGTACGCAGGTCGTCCCCAATCTGGGCGTTAAAGTTGGGATACAACTTGGCATCTTTGGTCAGATCGTGGGGCTGGTCCAGGTTCAGCCAGGCCAGCAAAAAGCCTTCCACTTTCTCTTTCGCTCGCAGGTGGTTCAACATGCGACGCGCCTGTGCTGTCACCTGTTCGCGAGTGACCAAACGACCTGCTGCCGCTTCAGTCCATAACTGCTGGTCCGGAATTGAATCCCAGAGTGCGTACGACAGACGTTCGGCAGCCTGAAAGCTGGGGCTGACCTTTTCCAGATCCCGATAGAGGAAGCGGGGTGATTTTAAAGAGAATAGCAGCACTCGTTTCAACGCCACCGTGGGGTCGCTTTGCTGTTCGAAAATTGAAGCAATCAGTGCCTTCCATTCTGGTTTCAACGGTTCGCGGAACGCACGCTGCAACCACTGTTCACTGAAAGTGATCAGTTTCTGGCGTGCGTCTGGCTGGCCCGGGCTGGTATTGGCCAATTGCCGCAGGTGGCTCAGCACAAAATCGGCCGTTTCAATCGCACCTTCTGTGGTGGCAGCATCCCATTCCCGCGTTACTGCGGTGCCACGCTCCCACCCCAACGATCGGTCATCTGGCGGGAATGGTACGGAACTGGCAAATCCAATCGGAGAATCACAGGTACAGAGCAGGCGATTCGGAATTACCTGCAATGTTCGCTGCGGAGGCTGCCATAACAGCGTCATCATCGCCGGAATCTTCGGCGGTGGCTTATTTTTGGTCTTGTCAGAATCGTCTACGCCCTGTTTCGCCTTCGAAAAATCAACTTTCAGAGGATAAACCTGACCCGCAATCAGAAAAATCCGACCACGGTATTCAGTATCGTTGCCCGATTTCACCCACGCATCAATCAGGGGGGTGTTGGGGTCGTTCAGATACACTCGCACCGCATGTTCGGTGCGTGCCACAATTTCGTACATACCGGTTTCAGGTGCCAGCACACTGCCCCGCCACCAGATCGAAAATTCGTGCGGTTCCGTTTTGCCCGGAACCGGACTTTCGGTGCCAAATTGAAAATCAATCTGAGGATCGATCCGCTGTGCCACCCGATCCGTGGCCCGCGTGCGACGATTCTTGAAATATTCCGCCCGCAAACCAGGCTCTTTGCCCCAATTGGGCTGATAGGTGAAACTATTGACCAGATCCGCCAGCGAATTCCGATACTGCTTCACCGTGAGGCGGGAAAGCTGAATCCGAGCGGGGCGATTGCGTTCCTGTGCCACCGGCGAGTAGAAGGCATCGTGCACATAATCTGATATGGCACTGGCGTCCGACTTCGACAGCGACCCGGGGCTATCTTCCGGCATTGTCTTCTGAATCACATCGGCCAGTTGAGCCACGGAAAGCCCACCGGTCAGTGCTGGTTCGTACTTTTTGGTGCCTTCGCCATTCGCTCCATGACAAAACGCGCATTTCTTGGCATAGAGCAGTTTGCCCATTTCGTTGGCGGCAAGCTGAGAATCCAGCAGCCCCACCCCGAAAGCTGCAAGACAGAGGACAATCTTGCAGGAAATAAGTGAAAATTTACTCATCAACACCCCACCGCGAGCAACATTTTGGATGTGGATATTATAGCAGGAAAACACCCCACGGAGGCACGGGGGAAAGATGATTGGTGAATAGTTGATTAGTAAAATGGTGATATAAAAATGGGACTTTGCCCTAAATCAAAACTGGCCTATTTTTACAGCGTTTCTTTGAAAAAACCACTCAATGGCATTTTGTGCCTAAATGAAAATTTGAACTTTCTTACATTATTTCGTTTGGACACTCTACCCCCGGTGGGATTTTGCGCCTAAATGAAAAAACCCCTATTTTTACAGCGTTTCTTTGAAAAAACCACTCAATGGCATTTTGCGCCTAAATGAAAATTTGAACTTTCTTACATTATTTCGTTTGGACACTCTACCCCGGTGGGATTTTGCGCCTAAATGAAAAAACCCCTATTTTTACAGCGTTTCTTTGAAAAAACCACTCAATGGCATTTTGCGCCTAAATGAAAATTTGAACTTTCCTACATTATTTCGTTTGGACACTCTACCCCCGGTGGGATTTTGCGCCTAAATGAAAAATTTACCTCTTAATGCCACTTACGCCCAAAAAGGGATGTAATAACGGTAACGCAGTGAAGTTTGGTCAGGGTTTCCCGATTTTATTTTACCAGCATCAACAGTATCACGAATAGCCCGCGAGACAGACTCGACCTTTTTACGAGACAATCGAAAACGCTCGCGAAGGCTTTGATTAGTCATTTTTTCATTGAAGACGTATCTAAGACAACAATGCTGGTAGGTGGCACGGATACGGTCTTCTCGCTCCATTTCCTCAAATTCTTTGTGCATAAATAACACGACAGAAGTACGTCTCTCTCCCACTCGAAAATCAGGTGCTGGCAACTGATAGGCTTCAACTTCTTGAATTACTTTGTCGATACCACTGCCTTTCTCTTCACAGATACCAAGCCGCCGCATCAGATCTGCAAGTCGTTCGTTGCGTGATTGGTACTCATCAATAAATCTATCAGGTGAAATGAACGGTTTGCCCGGGTTTGAAATCTCCATTCGGTCCGTATAGATCTCCACCATAACCGAACTGCCAGTTAATGAAAAATCCTGATGAATCAGTGCATTTGCCACAAGCTCACGTACCGCAATCTCAGGAAACATTTTTACTTCACGGCGAAGTGCTTGTTCAATCACTTCATTTGTCGGTACAAGTCCATTGACATACTCCACCAAGCCCTGGAAGCCCGATGCATAACCCTTTGTAAACTGCCTGTCGAGTTTAGTATGTAATTTGTTGGTATTCTCATAAACAATCACCCGGGACGCTTTGCGGCCTAATTTGTCAAAATCGTCCAATTTTTTCGCAAATAAAACTGCGCCAAGATTGGTGATGGACCAGAAAGGATTGTGCCTCTGGATAAGCTTTTCACTCTCGAACCGCTCTAAAACCCCTGCACGCTGACTTGGGTAGGGCAAATGAAGCAAATCGAAATAACTCTGAGTATCTAAAAGCTGGATGATTTTATCATCATCACAATCATTCTTTGCAGCTAGAAATAACCAATCAGGTTGACCTTCGGCAAAAATCAATCGCAGTCGGTCTTCACTCATTGGAACAAGTTCTTCACCTGCCCGCATGAGATAGGAGCCTTCAAAATCATACACCGTTCCTAAAGGGCGGCTAGGAATGTGAAAGACAAGCACACGGCCGTCTGGATGAGCTACCTCTTCGATATCAACGCGAAAACCCAGAGTTCGAAATAGCTTTGAAGCCATTTCCACTGGATTATTGAATGCGAGGGTACCCACTACTTTCCGTGGCGGTGCATCCTCGATCCCCAAAAGCAAATACCCACCACCTTCATTCGCAATCGCAACACAGTATTTAAACAGTTTTCGATTATCAAACTGTGTCTTTGCTTCCTTGAATTCCAGATGTTGGTGTTCAGAAGGTGCATTTCGCCAATAGTCAATTTGTTGAATCGTAGTCATAAAATAAGTGTGAAGTAAATATAATTTAGCAGTGTTCGTATGCCTATAAAAATAGATACAATTTAGGTCAAATCTACAAAATTAAATACGGTTATTAATGGCATATTAAAGCTCAGATACGCTCAAATCCAATTTCTTGCAAATACGACCAGATGGGGTCATAGAAAGCAGATGAACGAGTCGGATCGCGTTCATCCCCTTCAGGCACTACGATTACCATCCCTTGCCGGGCACGGGTTAACAGAACGCGGTACGCATTTTTGAGATACATCTGTCGATCGGGCTTTCTAATTCTTTGCCACCGATCTCCACGAAATTCGTGGTGATCCCAGCCCGATGGGGCGTATCGGAAGTCGCCATCCCAAACGACACAAGTCCAATCCAGTTCAAGCCCTTGAACATGAAACTCTGTGGCAGCATCTTCAAGGTAATAGCTGGAACGTACATCTTCTTTGCCGTGCAGGAACCAGTGTATCGGATCGATTGGATAACGGATATCGATCGCATGTGGTTTGAGTCGTTGTGCTTGCGAGGAAACGACGATACCATACCGTTCCGTACCGCGGGCGTGGTGTTGCAACCATGCTTTTGCAGAATTGAGACTACGGGTAACTCGGATTGGGTATCGATCAGATATCTGTCGAAGTGTGTATTTTGCTGCATTTGCGTCAAGATCAAGCAGTTGTTTGACCAGCAAGGATACGTTCTCGGCTCGAAAGCTTCGCATTGAGACGCCTAAATGTAGCTCATCACAAAATTTTGCATTCTGAAAATTTCTGACATGTTCCACAATGCGACCAGCCGCATATTCACTATCTGTTAATTTTGAGGAAAGTCGTAGCTGCCATTCTGGAAACCGACGTTGCACCGATTCAATCCACTCACGAATCCCACCCTCGCCTGTGTTAATTTCCTGGCCACCACCAACAAGACATACAATGACTGCCCAGTCTGGGTGTCTATCCAAACAACTAATGAGAAATTCCGGCTCACTCATTGAGAAATGGGGCCGATTTTTCTTGGCTTTCATGAACTTGGCAGTCTGTTCCAAGTTCCATGCTCGTTGGGCTTCATCAAAAATCGCAACATGTTCGACAGGCGGACGGGATTCATCAATCAAGCAATCGTCGCGGAAATGATGAACATTTTGCACAAATGCTTTAACTTCACTGCGTGCTTGCCCGATTTTTGATTTTCTTCCTTCTTCGATATCACGGCGGACTTTGTCTCTTGCGAGTGCTTCCCGCAAAATCGCAACCAACGGACCATTACCAGAAAGAAAGACGCTATACAAATCATCTTCAGGGGTGAAATGTTGCGTTGCAATGTTTAGCCCAACAAGTGTTTTGCCCGCACCCGGAACTCCCGTAACAAAACAAATTACCTTTTCGCTTAAATCACGTGCCTGTTGAATGATCGTTGATAACGTTTGCGACGTCAGGCTCAAATTGGTAGCACTTGCATCAGTTCGCGAAATTTCCTGGACATCATGACCAGCATACAACGCCAATGCCGCTTCAACAATTGTTGGAGTTGGGCAATATCGTCCATGTTCCCAGGATATTGCTTCGATGATCGGTCCATCTGTTGTAGCTAATACCGATCGAATTATGACTTCCAGTTGGGCAGGTGTACAGGAAATAGGTTCAAATAATTTGTCGTTATGTTGTGTTTGTCGGATAATTGTCTCAGCACTGGTGGCTTCTGTTGCGATCAAGATCGGTGCAATATAGAGATCATGCGAAGTTTCGTGAAAATGCTTCAGATCCAGCGCATAGTCGTAAACTTGGTCAATTGCATTTGCATTAAATCCCGTTTCTCCGACTTTAAACTCCATTACGAAGACGACCGATCCTGTAATTACGACGGTGTCAATCCGTTTCCCAAGACGTGGCACACTGTATTCGAAAAACACACTTCCTGATGGATATGACTTCAGGACATTCTGCAAAATTTTGATTTCGGTCATCCAGGCATCGCGTTGAGTAGCCTCAATTGCATGTGCACTATTTTGAACCAGAATACCAAGAATTTTTGCGTCATCTTCGCTTAGAAAGTTTGAAATTGTTGCTTGGTAATGTGCGCGACTCATTCAGAACTACCTGGTACCATCAATGAACTAAAATTGTACCAAAAATTCGATATCCAAAATCAGCATTTCCAGAAGTTGAGAATAGCAGAAGTAAAATTGATTAAAGATTCTTAATTTTTGAAAGCCGGAAAATGGTGGGCTGAACGGCAATTTATTTCACCGGATACAGCGTGGGTGCTGCCGGAATTGTATCACTGATGGGCCCGGTGGGCTTTGGAAGATCGATCGGAGACGATTTACTACCTGTTTTCCCCTGGTGTGAAGGGAAACCGGGCAGTGGCGAAGTCACTCGATCTGGCGATGGGATCATCGCACCGACGGGCTTCACATCGTTTTTCCCACTGTAGGTGGGGCGTGGCAGGTCGGGTAAGCCCACAGGGGTGGTGCTTTCCGGCATCGGCAATTTGGAAATCGGCAGCATTTCCGGTTCTTTCAGTTCTGGTTCCTGCACCGGGGCTGTTTCGGGCTGCACAATTCCCGTGCTGGGCAAACCGGGTGAAAATCCCCCTAGCTCGGTAGTGGGAATCATCGTTGGCTGTGTAGGACTGGCCACAGGTGGCTGATTCATCGGAACCAGCATCATCTGTCCAGGATTACCAGGCACAGGCTGCAACGTAAACATTGTCCCTGCAGGTAGTTGCGGAGTATTGGCTACTACAGGTTGCTGCACCTGGGGTGCGGGGTAACCTGTCTGGTAAATGGGCTGTTGAGGCACCATAGCTGGTTGAGGCACCATCTGCGGCTGTTGTACGATCGCCCGATTGGCATTCATGGGATAAACCATGCCGCCGGAGCCCACAATTGGCTGACCATTCATCGGTGCGTTGGTAGGCATACCAACTGGCAGGTTCTGCCCGGCAGCTACTTTGGCAAATGCCGGCGACTGCACCCGCATGTTTTCTGGTTCGGAAAACATGTATTGACTGAGAGAAGTATTCCCTTCAATCAAACTGTTGCGTTCCGAGGTACAACCAGTTAAGAAACTGGTGACACCAAGAATCGATGGAATCAGCAAACGCTTCATAATAATAGCCCACATAGAAAATTGGTGCCTGGTATTCCCCACCTTTGCTCACCGGAAAATCCCGTTAGCGAGGTGCCGGTGCCACAGCCGGAATTGGTGCCACACCCAGAGGTGCATCTTCATTCCGTGGGTTCAGTAAACCCATTGTTTCCATCTGGTATGCCTGCTCACGCTGAAGCGGGAATGCTGGCTCCTTCGGAAAATACTGTGGGGGGTGCTTCAAGTAATGTGGGCTGGGTAAGGTCATACCACCTTCCCAGGTTTGACAGCCGGTTAAACCGCACACCGCAGTGAACGCAATTGTCAGCACTTTTGAAATTCGTTTCCAAATGAACATGCCTAGTATCCCCACTCGCAATTGTTGCGACAGTCACAATCGATCTCGTTAACTGGTCTATCGGCAAGATCGGCAAGCTGGTTCAATCGAATTAACTGATTCAATCGAACTAATTTGGAAATTTCGCTGCACTGCACCCTGGGTGTTGGGCAAGTTGAAAAACTAGGCAAGCTGGAAAAATGCAACTTGAGTCTTCAACAGACTCAAATGATTTACATATAAAATAATCACTAATGCATTAATGATCAAAAAGGTATTTGCTGTACCGGCGGGGCTATATTTTCAATGGAAAAGTAGCGTCTGGCCATATCATGAAGATGAGAACCAACCAGCTTTTGCCAAGGTGAGACGATGTTTCCTGTGGATGCCATCCGTGCCCGGTTTCCTGCACTCCAGCGTGAAATGAACGGGCGTAAAGCGGTATTCTTCGATGGTCCCGCTGGCAGCCAGGTTCCGTCAGTGGTCATTGAATCGATCAAACACTATTACGAGCATCATAACGCCAACCACGGTGGGAGCTTCCTTACCAGTCGCGAAAGCGATGCCGTTGTTGATGGTGCACGCACCAAAGTGGCCAGTTTTCTGAACGCACGCAGCGACCAGGAGATTGTGTTTGGTGCGAACATGACCACGCTGACATTTGCTTTTTCGCGTGCTCTGGCAGCCACCTGGCAGCCGGGTGATGAAATTCTGGTTTCTCAAGCCGACCACGATGCCAACGTTTCTCCATGGGTGCGTGCTGCCGCCGATCGTGGGGTAACGGTGAAGCATATTCCCCTGATTTCCCCCTCATGCCGGCTGGACCTGGAGGCTTTTCAGCAACTGTTAAGCCCCAAAACCAAACTGGTTGCCGTGTCCTGTGCTTCCAACGCCGTGGGGACGATTCAGCCATTTCAACAGATGATTCCGCTGGCACATGCTGTGGGAGCGGAAGTATTTCTGGATGCAGTTCACTTTGCCCCCCACCAGTTAGTTGATGTGCAGGCGTGGGATTGCGATTATCTCTGTTGCTCAGCGTATAAGTTTTTCGGGCCCCACGTGGGGATCTTGTACGCGAAACAGCACCGACTGGAAGAATTGCAACCATATAAAGTACGCCCCAGCCCGGAAACCAATCCAGATCGCTGGATGACAGGCACTCAGAACTTTGCCGCCATCGCTGGGGTGGGTGCTGCAATCGATTACCTTGCCAGCATCGCACCCAGCACTGGGCCGGTTCGCACGCAGTTAGAAACCAGTTTTCAGCAGATAAATGCTTACGAACAGCAACTTTGTGAATATTTTCTCACAAAATTGGCATCTATCCCAGGTTCAAAAGTATGGGGCGTAACCAAACAAGACAATTTGTCTGATCGCGTGGCAACATTTGGAATCACGTTTGATCGTCACACCCCACGTCAGGTGGCAGACGCACTTGCAGAATATGGCATTTTCAGTTGGGCAGGCAATTTTTACGCACTGCCACTGACAGAAGCCTTGAATCTGGAGCCAGAAGGGATGCTGCGGATTGGCTTGTTACACTACAACACCACAGAAGAGATAGATTATTTGGTAAGCTGTTTGCAGCAAATATTAGAATAAAATGAAAAAATTGCCCGCACCGGGCAGTTCAATCGTTATTACCATGGACGAAAATCGTCTACTATAATGAACATTGCTGCATATTGCCCACATACTGTGGCATAGTTCAGTGGAATATTGTCGAAACCCGCTTGTGGCTATGGTCGATTTTCTGCAATAATGTGCTAGGTCTGGTGGCAATGGAAATTGCCGCCCTGCGATACCTTGGATTGAAGGTGGATTTCATGAAAGCATCCTATGTCCGGCAATTGAGCTTATTCTGCACGCTTGTCGTGGGTCTGATCCTGTTTACCTATTCCTTGCAGGCACAACAGCAAATTATTCAGCAGCCCGGTGGTGGGGTGGTCATCATTGGGCCAGGTGGCGTAGTCAAACCTGGGCAGCCCAAAAATCAGGACCGCGACACGCAGGAATTGTTCTACCTGCCTGTCGACGAAAAAGCAGGCCCCAAAATTGAAGCGGTGCTGAAATACCTGACTGGCAGCGAACCAATTACCCCACGTTTGTGGGAAGACCTGATTGCGGTTCTGCAGGGGATGCTGGATACACCAGACGACAAACTTGTAGAAGTGAAGGACAAAGATGGGCGATTGAGCAAAATCAGCACCCGCATTGAAGCCAACCGCATTATTGGCATGTTCCCCGATGAAGGGATGGATTTCTACCAGCGGGTGGTGGGCCCGGATGCTGCAGGCAAACTGGAACTGGCTCTGACCGATGGCAATTTTGCCGCACTGGGCGAGATTTCATCCCGCTATTTGCACACAAAAGCGGGTGGCACCGCCACCGCACTTGCCGCAATTCAGGCAATGGACCGTGGGGAATATCAATTAGCCACCAAATTGTTCGAGCGACTGCAATCCCGCAGTCCGAAGAATGAACTGGCGTCTGATATTCTGTTCTGGACCGCACTGGCATTAAAACGGCATTCGCTGGATCCCAAGAATGCCAAGATGGCCGATGAATACTGGACACGTTTTGCCAAAACCGTGAATAACGGTCAGGTAACCCTGGGCACCAAAACATTTACGTACGATCAGTTACGCAAAGAGTACGACAAAGTCAGCGTTTCCACAACTCGTGAAACCAACGACTGGGTATCGATCCGTGGTGCAAACGATAATAACGGTCGTGGGATTGGTAATCGCCCATTCCTGGAACCATTATTTGAGCTGAGTTTCTTCCCACCGAACGTGGAACCGGAGAAACGAGCAGCCGGGGAACCTGAAGACAAAAACACTCCTGAAGCGAAAGAGTATCTAAAGAAAAGTATCGAAGAATCGATGAAATCGCTGTCACTGAAAAATCAGCCATTTCTTCCCACCTTTTATCCAG
The DNA here is from genome assembly GCA_041399155.1 of Zavarzinella sp. Taxonomy (NCBI): domain Bacteria; kingdom Pseudomonadati; phylum Planctomycetota; class Planctomycetia; order Gemmatales; family Gemmataceae; genus Zavarzinella; species Zavarzinella sp. Next base: position 472,486 of record JAWKTI010000001.1, on the reverse strand, counting down.
TGGCAACCGCAGGGAAAATTCTGTTTCGTACTTACGAAGGTGTTTATGCGGTGACCGCGCGAGATGACCCAGCACGCAACCTGAAAGCGGGTGAAATGGAATGGGTTTCCCGTGATAGTTATGGTCTGTGGCAGATGGTCAGTAACGAAACCAGGCGAAAAAGCTTTGATTCCCTGCTCTTCGGGCCGCACAAAACGTTCAATAGTGCTGGGATGCTGTTGCAGAACACCACCACAGGCATGATCAGCCATGATGGGCGGTATTGTTACTATGTGGATGACATTGCCCTGCCCCCACACCCGAACATGTTTAACAACATTAACAGGAATATTGGTATTGGGATTCGCAACCAGGGCCCTTCATACAACTTTGGTGTGTTTAACGATTTAGTTACCCACAGTCGATTGATTGCAGTTGAAATTGAGACTGGTAAAATTGCCTGGAGCATCGGCTACACGAGTGATGATGATGCCGCTTCGGGAACAACGAGACCTGTTACCCCCACAACAGGAAGACTTCAGCCTGGAATCCAGGATCCTCTAGTACCTGTTGCTCCAGAAGCTCCCGCGAATGGCGGTGGCAATAATCCGAAACTGAATCAGATCGAATACCTGATGGAAGGTGCAATTATTCTTAGTTCGCCTCTATCTATCGGTGGTAATTTGTACTTCATCATCGAAAAAGACGGTGATATGCGGCTGGTCTGTATTGATCCACTGAAAATGCAGCCGAACAAACAGAAAAGCTCGCCTGGAAGCAGTTCCACTGCAAAGTTCAAACCCCACACAACGAAAAACATTCCCACCCTGCTCTGGCAGCAATCGCTGGGACAGCCGAATGCCAAATTACCAGACGACAGCATCCGTCGAATGCACGGCATTCAATTAGCCTATTCCGATGGAATTATTGTTTGCCCCACCAATTCAGGTGCATTACTGGGGATTGACCTGCTTGACCACAGCTATGTGTGGGCCATTAACTACCGCAGCACCAAACAATCGGGCGACTCTGGTGCCGGCGGTGAAGAAAACTTTGGTGCAGTGCCATTTAACAAAACTGGCTCCCAGGTTGTGAATTACGATATGCGAGATCGCTGGCATGCTTGTGCCCCGATTATTGCTGACGGCAAAGTCGTCTTCACTGCTTATGATTCCGAAACCGTGGATTGTGTCGACTTGCAAACGGGTAGACCAATCTGGTCGAATGCCATCAGCCGACAGGAAGGGGTGTATCTGGCTGGCGTTTACAACGAACGAGTTTTAATTGCTGGTAAAGGTTATGTTCGCTTTTATTCCCTTGCGACGGGCAATTTAATTAAGGAAATTGCCACTGGTGGCATGCCTACCGGTTTGGGAACAGCTTCACGCGATATCTATTATCTCCCACTGAAGCCAAATGATCCACTGGCAGAACCAGGGATCGTGGCAATTGATTTAAAATCGATGAATACTAACGGCATGATCCGATCCCGCAAAAAAGAAGCGGTGGGCAATCTGCTGTTTTATGATGGCGATGTTTACTCAGTCACACACACGAATATTAAAGCATTTCCACAGTTGGAAAAACGGATTCAGGAAACGGAAATACGCCTTGCGAAGAATCCCAAAGATCCCATCGGCTTGTTAGATCTTGGGATGTTGCAGATGGATTCCGGTCGGCTGACGGTGGCAATCGAAACCCTGCGAAGCTGCCTGAGCAATAACCCCGATGCCCCCACCCGCAGCAAGGGACGGGAAAAACTGTTCGACTGCATGACCGAACTTCTGTTAACCGATTACACTTCCGGTGAAAAAATCCTGGATGAATACGCTCAACTGTGCACGGTGGAAATACCCGCCACTGCCACAGAACAGGAACGCAAACAACTCGAACACGAAGAGTTGCAACGCAAAGCCAACATGTACTGCCTGATGGCGAAAGGGAAAGAAAGCCAGGGCAAACTGCTGGAAGCGTTCGAAAATTACATGGCCTTCGGTACGCTGGTGGGCGATCAGGATAATATCAGCATCATTGATGAGCCTTCCGCAAATGTGCGGCCCGATGTGTGGGCACGCAGTCGGATTCTGGCAATGATTAAGAAATCGAAACCAGAAGACTTGATCCCACTTGAAGCACGCGTCAACAAAGAATGGGCTGCTATTCAGGCAACGGATAGTCTGGATCGTTTACGAAGTTTCGTCCGCGTATTCGGTGGTATGTTCGATGCTGGCAATGAATCTCGAATCGTGCTTGCTCGAAAACTCGCAACGACTGGCGATGCCGCCGACTTGCGGGAGGCAGAATATAGTCTGCTGGGAATCCGTGCCGAAAGCGATAAACTTGCCGCAGCGAAAGCCACTGAAGCACTTGCAGGCCTCTATATTCGAAAAGGTCTGCTCGATGATGCGGTGGGCATGTATTCGGAACTGGGGGTCAAGTTCAAAGACATTACAGTTCGTGATGCGAAGACTGGCGATGACTATTACAACGAACTGGTTACCGATAAACGGTTTTTATCTTACCTGGAACCAGCCACCCGAGAGTGGGCTTACCCTCGCCTGAAAGCGGAAGAATCACGTGGTGGCCCCACCGGTGCCTATCGTGGCAACACCATTAACATTCAGACATTTGGTGAGCAACTGCCTTATCTTCAACGCAACCGTTTGACGCTGGATACCACAGGACGCGCCAGTGGTGGGCGTGGTGGCTGGTCACTGCGACTGGTTGATCGCGTCACTGGTGAAGAAGCAAAAAACAACACTCCTGGTGTTGGATACGACAACCTGCAATACCAGTATCAACAGTATCAGATCCCGTACCAACCAGTACAGGTGAAAGGGCATATTGCGATTGTGACCATCAATGGGAATTCACCAAACGGTACTCCCAATATGGTGGCAACTGCATTTGATCTCGCAGACAATACCCGCCTTTGGGAAGAAGAACTTCGTGGTGGGTCCAACCAGGCGATTGTCGCACAGATTCAACGGTATGCACCAGATATTGATGGCATTCGACTGTACATGAACGATGGCTCATCATTTAAAGCTGGGCAACGCTGGCTGGTTGAGCATACATTTACTGTCCTGCTCTCAAAAGATGGCCTGATTGCCAAGGACAATGCTCGCGGTACCACTCTCTGGACGAAGCCGAACGTATCCAACCGAACGGAAATTACAGGCAACTCCGAGTACGTGTTCACTTACGAGATGTCTACTGATGGCACTGTATCTTCCGTGCGGTGTTACCGCGCTGGAGATGGTGCCGAAGTTTCAATTCCAGACTCGGGCCAGGTATTTACGAACATCAAAAAAGCGACATTGCTTGGCAGAGAAGTATTGGTCATGGATGAAGCCCGCAAAATGTTGCGGCGATATGACCTGTTAACCGGCAAAGATATCTGGACAGTTCCAGTTCCAGAGAAAGGAATGATGTTGAATGCCTACTCGCAGCGATTCACGGGCTATGTAACGCCGGAAGGTGATGTCCGCGTGATGTCGATTGATGATGGCAAAGTCATTTTCGAAGCGAAGATGGATGAAAACATGTTGGCAACCCACTTTGAAAAAGTGAAGAAAGTGGAACTGTTCGATGATGCCCAACGCTTTTACGTGATGCTCAACGGTGAGAGTGTGAATAACGCCCGCCGGTTTGGCAATCAGGCGTTCAGTTTCTCCATCAACTCCACGCCAGTGAATGGTCACATGTACTGTTTTGAACGTGCTACTGGTAAACGACTGTGGTACACCGATCAGCAATTACAGAACCAGTTGATGATTACTGATCATTTTGAAGATATGCCTGTGATTATTGCAGCAAACTTCGATCAGAAGCTGAATCAGGCGGGTGGGTTCATTGCAATGGAACGAAAGTTTGTCGCCATTGACAAACAGACCGGCCGCAGTCTGATCAAGAATACGAAGCAGAATTCTGGTAACCAGTACTACGTGCTGCAACTCGATCCGAAGCTGGGAGTTATTGAGGTGGTCAGTAACGATGGTACCAAAGTGCGATTTTCGCCGGATACCAAAGATGGCCCACGATCAGATGCTAAACCAGTTGAAAAACCGGATACCACAGCAACCACGGTTCCACCTCCAGGAAATATCATTCGCCCACCCGTTCGTATTGGTGGGGGAATTCGGATACAACCAGGAATCAGAGTACCGCTTCCTGCCCCTGTCCCGCTTCCGGCACCAGTGCCCGCTCCGAAGAAATAGTCAATGGACGATCCTTTTCAGTTGAGCCGATTTCTGGAAGCTCAGTCAGATCAGTATTCGATTGCATTCTCAGAGATTCGGTCTGGTCGAAAGCGTTCCCACTGGATGTGGTACGTTTTTCCCCAATTTGTCGGTTTAGGCACCAGCCCCACCGCACAGTTATATGCAATTAAAAGTCATGCGGAAGCAGAAGCATATCTGCACCACCCAGTTCTGGGTGTTCGATTACAGGAATGCTTTGCAGCAGTGTTGGAGCATCCGGAGAAATCGGCCTACGACATCTTTGGTACGCCGGATGATTTGAAGTTGCATTCCTCTGCCACCCTTTTTGGTGCGATATCATCCAGTGGTTCAGTCTATGCCCAGGTACTGGAGCTATTTTTCGGCGGGAAGGCTGATTTGAAAACCTTGAAGTACCTGCAAATTGGCCAGAAGGACGTTGGCTGAACAAGGATTTACGCACCATCCACCAGTTTCAGAGATCTCAGAATATGATGTGCGAATGAACTAATTTTTATTTATATAAAAGAGGTTTTTTGTGCGAATTCTCTGGGTTGAAAACCATCTGATCTTCGCCCACGTTGCTGGAAGACAATTCCTCGCGTCACATGAGGTATTGATTGTGCCTACAATTGCAGAAGCCAGAAAAGTTTTGAAAACAGAAATGTTCGATGTAGTCTTATTGGATTATGATTTGGATGACGGGAAAGGAACTGAACTGGTTAAGGAGATCAAGCAATTTCAAAATGTCGCATTGATCGCGGTATCGTCCCACACAGAAGGGAACAATTTACTGAAATCCGCAGGCGCAGATCATTCCTGCACCAAGTTACACTTTCATGAAATAGCAAAAGTCATTTCTTCAGTCACATAAGGGCTATTTGATTTCCACAAGATTCTGGCGAAGCATCGGGCTACTGCCAATCTGTGCGATCGATCGACAGAATGAATCAAGCCAAACCATCTTTGCAGTTTGGCCACTTCAATTCGGAGTAGTGTCCGCTTCTTCTTCCTGTGGGGGTTTATACGGTTCATATACAACACGGTTACGGCCCAGTTCTTTCGCCCGATACATGCACGCATCCGCAGCAGCAATCAGTGCTTTTTCTTCGGCTTCACCATTTAATGGTGCGGCGGCAATTCCCATGCTCACGGTAATCGGGATTACTTTCCCTTCAAAGCGAAATACCTTTTCTTCAATCCGTTTGCGAACCCGTTCTGCCACATCCAGAGCCTGCGGAGCTTCTGTTTCCACCAGTACCAGTGCAAACTCCTCCCCACCGGTGCGTGCAAACAGGTCTTCACGGCGGACAAATTCGCGAACAGCCTGTGCCAATTCCCTCAGCACATAGTCGCCGGCCAGGTGGCCGTAAGTATCATTCACCTTCTTGAAATGGTCGATATCGAACAGGCACAAGGTCAGAGAACGGTGGTGCCGATTGGTTCGCTGGATTTCCCGCTCCAGAAAATCTTCAAAATAGCGAACATTGGCAATCTGGGTAAGAGCATCCTGAATCGTCAGCTTGTAGATTTCTTCGTGGTAGTCGACTTCGACATTCCCCCCACAGAGATAACGGAACATCGTGCTGCCCAATCGAAGATAATCACCATCGTTCAGGCGGATCGGTTCCCCACTGCGGGCCATTTTTTCGTTGACATACGTGCCATTGGTGCTGTTCATATCCAGCACAAAGTAGTCGTTTTTTATCGGTTCCAGGCGTGCGTGCCGACGGGATATCGAGGCATCGGCAATGACGATGTCGCATGCCTCATCTCGCCCAAGGATATAGGGCTTTGTGGTCAAAGTGAAGCGTTTCCCGAGTGATTTCCCATGGGGGTAAATCATCACAAGGCAGAATTCGTCGAATGCTGACTCTGGCTTATCCCGATTCTGAATAACGGTATCGTAAAGCTTTTTGGCCATCCCAGACTCTGTTAGCAGACCCAGCCACTCGGTCTGGGTCGACCTTCACCAATAGCATAATTCATCAACTGGGCAATTAGGAGAAATTTTACCGATTATTGTCAGTTTTGATGCGAAAAATGAATCACTTTATCGCATGAGTAAAAATTATCCGGCTTAAAGCGCCTTTCGTATTGCAAGCAGACCCTCTCGCAGCCGGATAAAATGAGAGTTTCTCATTTTTTATCTGCAATTGTGCTTCCACTGAAATAACGTTTTAATCAATTTCTTCGTTTTCTTGGGAATCATTGTTACAACGTTGCATCACCCACCTGGATCGGTTATGCTGACCTGTGAAACGCCGCGAAGCCAAAGCGAATCAACCCTGATCTGCCCGACAAGGGTGCTAGAGGGAAAATGCGATGAAGCGATATGTGAGCTGGGGCACCTTCTGGATTTTCTGGATGATCTTTTTGATTGCACCTGCGGGTGCGGCAGATGTGAAAGGGATCACCATTAATGAAACTGCAAAAGAAGTGCTGGTCGATGCCGTGGTAGCGCCTCGCAAATTGCCCACATTTGAACAGGTTTATCCCATTGAAGTGGTGGCCTGCTGGCCCCACCCTAAAGGCAAAAAAGCCCACGAAACCGTGGTGACGATTGATGTCAAACCCAGTCAAGTTCATGCAGCACTGGAAAAAATTGGCCTGAAGCCCGGCAAGCCGGCACGTGGGGAAGAAAAACCAGTAGCGGAAGGCACCGAAATCAAAGTGTTACTGGAAATACCCCAAGGTACGGGAACTCGTCGGTTGTCGATTCATCGTTTTTTAATCGATCCCAAGACAAAGCAGCCATTTCCGAGAGAGGTGAAATTCCTGTTCACAGGGTCAGTGCTGTCGAAGCCAGATCCTACAAAGCCTGAAATGGTCTACGGTGCGGATCTTACAGGCACCCTGATTGCAATATATCCGGTCACCGATGAAACAGTCTGCCAGACTTCTTTAACGATGAAAGAAGAAAAATACCTTAAACTGGATGTCAACAGTACACTACTACCTAAGGAGGGGACTGCGGTAAAATTGGTGTTTACTGCGGCAAAATAAGATGCAGGACCGCTTTTTCTTATTACTGACGCCATTACTGGTGGGCCTGATTGGGTGCGGCAAACCTGCGCCAGTGGCTCAGGTTGCAGTGTTGGATCAGCCGACAGTCGTAAATCACGCGCCTGAAAATACCACTCCAGAATCTCCCCAAAAACCCGATGTACCAGACAAACCGGACACCACAAAGACCGGTTTTGAGTTTTCCGAAGACGATTCTGGGCAGAGATTGGCACAACTTCTGGTTCCTGCGGTGGATCTGGACCAGACAAGGAAACCCCGTCAGCCACAGCAACCGTATCTTTCAGGTCCTAAATTACCAACACCAGACGTGCTCTCTGGGATCAAGGTGGGGGAATTGGCACGCCCCAAACCACCAGTCGTGGCGATGATGTTGCCACAGGCACTGCCGGAATCACTGGAAACCAATCCGTTCGTGTGGCCTCACCCTCAAGAGTTGGAAATTGAGATTTCTGCGGCACCGCTGCACCGCGAACCTCGATTGGATCCCCCACCTGGCAGTGGGTATCCTGCACTGGGCAGTCAGTTACCACCAAAATTACCCACAGGTGACCCAACGCGGGAGTATACACGTGAAGAATCACTATTACGCAATATGCCGATTCGGCAATTGATGTTACCTTTCACCCCACTGGTAGTGCCACAACCACTGCAATTGGGTCCGAAAGGTGATGAGAAATCTATGAGAAAACTGCCTGAAGGCGCACCATTGCCGATGGTGTTGCCACTGCCCGGTCTGCCAGACGTGGAAACGATGAAAAAATGATGAGGAAATCAATTACTTGGGTTTGCCAGGCACGATACTGATTCCACCAGGACCAGACGGGAATGAACCAGGCATCTCCTGACGTGGGTTCACGCCAGTGATATTCACTTCCGGCACAGTCAAATCAATATTTACCGGATCTTTCACAACATATTCGGTTTCATTATTGGCACGATCACGGCATCGCATTCGAATATTAAACAAGTAGCCTTTATCTGTGGGGGGATACCAGCTGTACTGTCCCACATTTTCTATCCAGTCAGACGTTATTTCAGTCCATTTAACGTCTTTATCGGTACCGATTGAATATTCCAGACGAATTGGAGAAGCTGCCAGATTGGCATCGACCGCTTTCCAGCGAATATCCACAATGGGCCCACGATCAGACGCACTGACACGGACACCTTCATCAACCAGTTCAGGCTTTTTGGTATCGACCATGATGGCAAAATCACCCTGTTCGCCATCGACAGGAGCTCGTCGAGATGGTCCTTTGTGATTGTGGGCAATCACAATGTAGCTGTAAACGCCATCCTCTTCCACCTCGTTGCTCAAACTGATTGGAATGGGACCTTCTTTGTTACCTGGAGGCTTTTGAAGTTTCGCATCCGTGGACACTAATTGCCATTTCAGTTTATCATCAGCCCGATACAGTTCTGATTTAACAATCCCCGAAGGGCCAGACATGATGGTGCTGTTAATCGTAAAATTTTTCGTCGCAACAAAATGCAGCGATGGAGATGAAGCCCGATTAGAAGTAACCGGGCTGAGTTCCATATTGTTGCCTGGATTGCCCACGGGATTTAAGGCGGGGTTACGTGGCTGTTCCATCGCAATGCCAGTGCTCGGTCGGCAACCCGCACGAGAAGACACCAACTGTGGGGTGCTTTCAACTACATTTCCAGCCTTATCGCGAGCAATCAGCCGCACCTGCATGCGGTCTTCGGGCTTCATTTTCCAGAATCGCTGGTGGCGTGGGCCAAAAAGCATTCCCTTGTCCAGTTCCTGGTAGGTACCCACACCATCCCACCGGTATTCCAACTTTACTGCGTTCTGGTTCAGCATGTTGGTATCGGCAATGTCCCACTCTAAACCGGGGAAGCCATCCTGATCCACCACCGGACGGACAGACCGGATTTCCGGCTTCGTGCGATCGGCAACATAAACACGTTCCGCACGCAGATCGGCAGTAGATGCCGGCACTTTGACACCATCGGAATAGATAGTCATCAGTGCGAAATTGTGGGTGCCTTCTTTCAAAAAGCGATATGTAAACGCAGATCGGCCAGCTCGGGCACGGTCCGCTTCTACCCAGGGGCCATTTTCAATCTGTACGTACAGCACCACCTGTGTGGCTTCCGCATTGTTGATGCGGAACGGCAATTCAACCGTTGAATTGCTGGTGTAAGTCACCCGCCCTTCAGTAATCCCTTCTGCACCATACGAAACACTGCCTGTGGCAAGCAGACCGCCCAGCAGGAAACGCTTTATCGCTCTTCGAATCACGGCATGTCTCCTTACTTCCAGGCCCTCAGAACGTTGTTTACTCTGGTTGCATTGAAAAGTCAGATCCTTTGACTTCCCAGATTCATTTGCATCAATGTTGAACAGACCGCGATGTCTTGATACAGCCGCGGCAGATACTCATTACTTTATCAGAGAGATTGGTGGGGGTTCTTGAGTGTTACCCACGATAGCTGCAAATTCAGGATGATTTTCATCGGCAAAACCTGAACTTTACGCAGAACCAGACACCAGGCACCTTGCGAATCCATGCAATCGGTTTAACCAGATCCAGTGTCGAAAATGCCGATTGAAACAATTCTTCGCCTTGTAGCAGTCGGCCATCTGGTTCCCGCAACTGGATTTCGTCTGTCAATTCATCCGTTCGCTCCACAAGTTGATATCTGCCAGAAAGGTCTAACATTTGGATAAGTGCTGCCCGCCGAACACTCCTTGGCGAGCCTGGGTGGTACAAAATTGTTTCTTTCGGCCCAGTCCATGGTGCCGGTGCCAGTCTAGCACGGATCAGCGACGCTGGAAAATACACCAGCAGAAACGTCATCATGTATAAGCCAAAGACCGTCAAGCCCATGAAGAAACCGATCCCCAGGTGAAACGTGGTAGCAAGAGTTAAATAGACCGGTCGCAATCGAGTCCAGATCACGATTGGCAGACCCAATTCCAGCAGGAGTGTACCAATACAGATGGCCGCAAACAGAAACGCAGATACAACTTGTGATGAAACGGCAGCACGCAATAGTGTTTCGTACTCACCAAAACGCATTGGGCCAAATTCTGGAGTTGCCAAAGCCCGCCAGCCCGCTTCATGGTTCCACCAGCTACTCCCTTTTAACTTGGACATTCCTGCCGACATGTAAATAAAGCAATAGTGGATTTGCAACATTCGTATGGCAAAGTTTGCCTGCCAACTGGAAACAGGCCCCGCAAGAGCAGCACTTGCCCACGCAGGTGGGTGTTTGCCTCCACCTAGTACTGCTTTTGCCGCCCGGTAGCGAAGTCTTAGAGCATCCAGAGAAAATGCCGCACCACATGGGGAAATCATCAGGTAAAACAGCAGAATTGTCTGCATGGTATCCTGCCCAAACACATGCAGTGGGGAACGGTGGATATACCAGAGCGAGGCAAACCATACCAGTACCGAGGTCACTCGTGTAAACAGGCCCACGGTGAACAGAAAAGCCACCACAATAACACCAATATGTACCCACCGGATTGTGGTGGGGTCGTGCAGGTGGAAAAAGGTGGAAAGATCCCACGGCCATGCACGTACGCATCACGAGGATCCACCCCCCACTCCAGCAGGTATTGCAGCACATCTTCCCGTAAGGTGGGGTCGGTGGGCAGGTTACTGGGCAAGTCATAATTGTTGGTCAGGGTACCATCCAGATAAAACAACAATCTTCGTCGTTCTTCCACTGGATAAAAACTGAACCAGTCCAGGACAAATCGCTGTTTGGTGGAATCCGGGGGCAACGCTTCGAGAAACTCGCCCGCATCTTCGAGGTAGGCCACCCGCTCCTGAGGAGTCAGATTCGAAAAGAAGATGGGCAGTTGTTTGAGCGCAGGATCATCATCCTTAATAACTGGATTATTCAGTGCCTGACGGAAAAGATCGTACTGTTTGGCGTTCATCCGTGCGACGGCTACCGGAAAACGCATCCCCACCTGATAATACATTTCCCGTTGTTCGGGCATCAATTTGGGATCATTGTTGATGAAAACCATCGTTTTGTCGATAAACCGCAACTGTCTGCGACGTTCTTCCGTACTCGGCTTCAATCGTCGCAGAAATTCAATCACTGCCTCCCGGCGGTGGGGAACCTGGTCGAGCAAGATCGCACTGCGAAAACGCTGTTCTTCCAGCGGTGGCAGAATTTGTGGTTCCTGTCGACGCATTTTGTTGATCATGTCGTGGGGATACCAACCATCCGGCCCCATGAATTCCTGCAACCCATAGCTGTATGCAAACAGGGTGTACAGGAAGATGGTGCCTGTCATAATCCGCATAAACCCCAGAATCGTGGGCGGCGCAGGCAGGAAGAAAAAGCGGCCGAAACTCTCGCCTGCCTGTTTCATCATGGTAATCATTTCAGCAACTCCTTCCTGTGATCTGCACCAGCATGGATGGTCACGACATCGATGTAATAGTCGCTGTACTCATCATCTGTGATGTCGCGTTTCTGGGCCTCGAATACCCGATCCGGTCTGGGGAAGATCGGCACCAGCCAATACAGCATCGGATCTTCCGGGTTTATCAGGCGGCCATCGGCAGAGTATTCTCCCAGATAGAACGGCAAAAACGAGCCTGGGTAGTATGGGTGGGGTTGAATGATGGTACCTTCCGGTTCCACTTTTCGGCCACGGAATTCGTGCACGTCCGGAATCGAATGCTCGACTCGATAGACTTTCATTGATACGATCTTCATACCTGGTAACTGGTACCGCGGGGAACGTGCGATATGTTTCGTAAACGATGGGACCACCAGGTGGGGAATATGCTCTGGTGGGTGGCGATATTCGCTGATGTCCGGAATGTCCGGGTGCTTCGGAAATTCATTGATCACCGCATTCCGCCGACTGACCATTTCCTGGTTTTCGATAGGTGCAATCGATAATTGTTGAGCACCCGTGTGGGCTGCATTTTCAATGGTAGCCAGATAACGGAAGTAAATCAGGCTGAATGGATCTGGATTATCCGTTTCTCGGGATGGCAGTTTTACCCACTTTTTCACCTGCTTGGGTGGTGGTTTGCTGGCATCTTCAATCACATTCGAATTTTCTGGCTGGATTTCTTCATACGTAATGCAGAACCAGCACAAACTTGAAGGGCCGGGATCGGGCGAATAGAACTGGTACGCATTGTTCAGGTAGACAAAATGCAAATAAGGGCGTGCCACCCGAGCCCAGTAATTGGTGGACAGCCACGGTGCCGGTGGGACAGCAGTAATTGCAGAATAAATCCCCATAAAGTGGTAGAAAACGAACACACTAATGAGCACGAATGAGATTTTCCTTGGGATAAAACACGCAATAATAGCCAAAAGTGAGATCACCATGACCATTAGACTCACCGTTTGCATACTATCCCATGAATTGGGAATGGCGGCAAACCAATAACCGGAATTGCCGTCGCCTTGCCCATACCCGTAACACAACAGGCTGCCGAACGCTGCAAACACCCATCCCCCGAACCAGGTGGGACGTTGAGAAATGCCCGCACCGATCAATAACATGCCCAGCCCGCACAACGAAATGCGGATTCCATCCGCAGAGTGCGGTTCCAAAGCCTGCAAACTGGCCCGGGTGTAACCATCAAATCCAATTCGCGGTGCCTTGGTTACAAACCCGGTGATCAATGCTGCCACCACCAGCCGCCAGACCGATAGCACCTGAAAGAACCACTCGGGACGTACTGAAAGGGGGTTCCTGTGGTGCATCACTGTTAAAAATCGTGTTATTCATCCTCAACTCCACCAATTCAACTGTAGTTATCGGTAAGGAAGCGATCGTAGCCTGATAAAAACCTTCGGCGGCAATGTAATGTGGCGATTCGGCGGCATCTTCTACATACACAAACCACTTGCATGGGGGAATGTTGGCAGAAAAATGGGTAAATCACGCGATTTGCAAAGTTTACAAAATCCTGGAATCTGTAAGCATCCACCCGAATTTGTGGTATCCCATAGGTAAAGTTGCTAACCAATGCGCGGGAATTTCGGATTATTCAAGCAGACATTTTACCAAAGTTCTGTAGATTACCCAATATTCCTAAATTAACCTTGACGGTTTAATTTGCCCACATTAGCATCATGGTTAGTTGCGACGATTGTCCCGCCAGTAATTAAAAAATTGTTTTCAACGCAACGACTGGTGGCACCACAAACAGGTGGGACAATAACTTTAAGTGTTTGTGTGGCAACCAGTTACAACACGGAGATACTTCGATGTACAGTATGGTAATGTTAATGGCGATGACGCCTGCACCCGAGCAGCCAACCTGTTTCTTCAAACTGTGCTGCAAACCCAAGATTTCGTTCTGCACCCCTTGCAAGCCGATCTGCGCACCTGCACCTTGTGCAACTCCTTGTGCCGCACCTGCACCCTGTGCAGCTCCTGCACCTTGTGCAACTCCTTGTGCCGCACCTGCACCTTGTGCAACTCCTTGTGCTACCACAACCACCAGCTGCTGCCCCACCCAGAAATGTGGCTTTAAAGGCTGCTTCAGCGGTTGTGGTCTGTTCAGCAAGTTCGGTGGCTGCTTCAACAAAGGTGGCTGTAACACTTGCGAAAGTGCACCAGTTTACACCTCCGCAACCCCCGGTTGTGGCACCGTGGTGATTCCTCCCACCGTGACCGCACCTGTGGTTGAACCCAAAACCATGCCCAAGCCACCCGAAACCCCCAAAGTTGCTCCTAAGGCTCCTGAAGCCCCTAAGTAATTCTGGTTGTTGGCTTGTGTAATTGATTTGTGGACGGTCAGAACAAATTTCCAACCTTGTCCAATTATCCTAAAATGAAAAGAACGACGACTCGGTTCGCCGAGTGCGTCGTTTTTTTATTGATAACGCCCACAAAACATCCCTTGAGCGTTCTGCGGTCTCTGATTATATACCCGCAAGCATCCAGGGGGGCTGGATCAGGGGGTCGGGGAATGAATTCAGTGTTGACACGTCCAAATGCAGAAACCGTTCGCTTTCATCTGTTTTCAAGATCGTTGCATCCCGAATTATTGGAACCTCTGGCAGTGCAGCAGTTTCGGCGGGATGAATACCACCTGCAGTTGGTGCTGACCACCACCGGACATTACTGGAGCTGGACGAGTCCCAGCGGTTTACAATTGTCGGAAATGCTTGCAGTGCAAGACTTTCCGCTGCCTCAGCGTGGGCGAGTTTGCCGCCACCGTTTTGAAGGGGAATTCAGTGATTCATTTCGGATTTCTCCCGAAATTGTTTACCAGACCAGTTTGCAGCGGGAGGAACAATCCTCGCCTGTTTTTCGTAAAATTCATGAAGAACTGCTCGCCGATGGGCAAAATCGTGGGCTGATCTACCATTTTCATGCTGATCAACGCTTCGCCCTGGCCCCACTGAGCCTGGTAACAGTCGATGGGTGCGTCGATTGCCTGCACATCAATGCCTTCCATACCTTCCCTGAAGAAGGGATCATCCTGAAAACGATGTCGATGATCGAAACTATCACCAAAAAATAATTCTGATAATTTTCATTTTCTCATTTTTTCATAAGTGCTTACGATGAAACGACTTGAGCAATTGCAGCTAATTGAGCAGCACAAAATTGTCGCCGTGGTGCGTGCCCCACAGCCCGATCAACTGGTAGAAGTGCTGCACGCACTGGCCGCAGGTGGGATTCGGGTTGCCGAGGTCACCTTCACCGTTCCCGATGCCGATCAAGTCATCCGGGCTGCGAAAAAGCAACTTGGTGAGAAAATTCTCATCGGTGCGGGGACGATTCTGGATACAGAAACCGCACGAATCGCAATTATGGCGGGTGCCGAGTTTCTGGTATCCCCCACCGTGAATGTGGATGTGATTGCTCTGGCCCACCGCTACGATCGGGCGATAATGCCCGGTGCGTTTACCCCCACAGAGATACTGGCGGCCTGGGAAGCTGGTGCGGATATCGTGAAAGTCTTTCCAGCAGAGTGTTTAGGGCCGAAGTTCTTTAAGGCGATGCGTGGCCCACTGCCCCAGATTAAGCTGATGCCCACTGGCGGGGTCGATCTGACCACTGCAGGCGACTTTCTGGCCGCAGGTGCGTGTGCCCTGGGCATCGGCAGCCAACTCGTCGACCCACACATGATCGCAAAATCAGACTTCACCGGCCTGACAGAACTGGCTAAAAAGTATGTAAAAGCAGTAATCGCCGCTTAAATCAAATGCACACGTGCATTGGATTTCACCTCTTTACTCGATTTTATTGCTAAGTATACGCCGCTACAACTCATCGACCTCGCTGCTTTGAAATGGTTATGGTCAGGACCTTCGTTGCCAACGAAAATTCTTGATGAATATACGAGCATTGATATTTTCATCCCAATCAACTTGTAGCCCTGCTGCTTTGAATGCAAGGCATAGCTGTTGTCCAATAGCAACACCTTTCGCTTGATCATCCGAGAAGTGGCCGAACGCAATACAAAGCCCATGCCCATCGAGCGCATGTTCCACATCCTGTTCCGTGAAAAAACAAAACCCCGTGTAATCTGACTTCTTTCCACCGGCTTCACGATAGACATCTGAAACCTCTTCCAAGCCGTCTGAAAGAGTAAAACCAGCCATCTGCAGAGCGATGATACCCACCTGTTCGAGGGAGATAAAAGCAAGTTCAAGTCGGTCACAATCAGTCACTTCTGGCCAGGAAAGTTCAGCTTGCTGCTTCGCCTCAACTTCATCAAGTATCAATTGTTGAAGCCAATCTTCACTCACTTCATCATCATTGCCCAGCTGCTCTTCGATCAGAAGTCGCACTTCCTGATGATCATACATACCTGACCAGATGTAGAATTTGGCCCATTCTCGAATATCTTCCTTCGTGACTCCTGCCATCAACTCACCTCGTTTAATCTCAAATTGGATTGAGATTCAATTTCCATCTAGGTTTATCAGCCATCCAAAGCACCTGTTAACTCCAATTGGCTGCCGATGTACTGGGCAACTCGTCGATCCACACATGATCGCAAACTCAGACTTCACCAGCCTGACAGAACTGGCCAAAAAGTATGTAAAAGCAGTCGAAAAATCCTGATCTTACAGCAGTGTCGAAAATCGAACATGCAACTGCTTCTTAGGGAAGTTCCATTGGCTCGATCGGTTCTACATTTAAACACGGGATGCAGGGTGGATTACCAGTCTCGCCAATGTTAAAGTTTACTGTTGCAACTGGAGTTGTTCCACCATTGACAAACATATGCAAAGTATGGGGATTATTGTCGGCAACGAAACCATAATCTGCAAAGTCTCTTTTCCAATTCGTACCGTTGACCGTAGCAGATTGCTTGTCGACTAATGTACTCTGTGCGACGTTGACCAGTGATAGTTGCACCGTAGCACCTGACACACACGTACCGCATGCTGTAAACGTTTCCGTCGTAAAATAACAGCCACTTTGTGGAGTAGTAATGGCATTACCCGAAAGCATCGCTGCAGGGGTTATTGAGGACGAATCACTCATTTCTGACTACCTTTTGAAGTATTTGTGAAGACTACATTTCTGAACGCGATAATCCCATCGCTGGCATATATACCAATACTTCTACTTGCGCGGAAGCTGCTGAACTTTGGAGTTTGGTCTTCGGGAATGATCGAATTGACAGTAACTGCATTCAAACGGGAAAATGGTATTGTTTGAGTGCGTTCACTGCCATCAAAATATAAGCTGAATGTTGCAGAGTCTCTTTCGAATCTAATTGATAATTTTCTCCAACGATTCATGATTGATCTATTATGTACAGCTGAAAATAGGAAAGCTGATTTATCCGGCAATTGCAGATTCGTATGCCAGAAGTGGGGCAGATCAACGCGATTATCGAGCATGCAGCAATCTGAGATCATTACATGATGATCGTCTCGAAACTGCTTCGACGTTCTTTCATAACCTTGCCAATAGTCGCTGAATTTTAACGTAAAGAAGTGAGATCCCTGATTGAAAGAACCTTCGTAAAAATTCAGATGTTCGAATCCGAAATATAATCCTACCTCAGATCCAGTATCTCCATTAGCTGCACAATGTCGTATTTCGGCAGTTATTTCAAACTCGGAATGGTGGGCATCTTCCACTAATTCCAGCAATGAGATAACACTAGTTTGGAATGAGCAGGCTTCATCACCAGTGATTCTCGTTGCGAGCAAGCTAGGACCTGATTTCCAGTCGTACCAGTCTGGGAGGCCTTTTTCGCCGATAATCGTCAGTTTTTCGCCCGGTTGCAGATTGCGTATTTTTTCGTGCAGCACTTGCTTATGGTCAATTGGTTCTGGCGCAGACACCTGGACAATTGGCCGATTCGGTTTGATTAAGGCTGCTGCCCCGAGCCCCCCCATTGCGAGCAAGGCAACTACCACGGTGGTTTGCCGGTAATTTCGCTTGAACCGATTTATCAGCTTCTGGATCGGCGTTAATGGTCTCGCGATTGTGGGTTTTCCGTCAAGCCAATTCCTTAAGTCCTGCTGAAATTCCCCTGCACTACCGTATCTGCCAGACGGCTCAAAACTGGTTGCCTTGGCTAAAATCGCTTCCAGAACAGGATCAATCTTGGGCAGATATTGCCGCACGGAAGGCATCGGTGTATTTGCAATCTGGCTGAGAATTGCTACCAACGATAGTTCATCGTAAGGTGTTTTGCCAGCAAGGCTTTGATAAAGCGATATCCCCAACGAGTAAATGTCACTGCTTGCGGTCGCTTGCTGGCCGTTCGCCTGTTCCGGTGCCATATACTTAGCAGTACCAAGCACTACCTGCGGTGCCGTCAGTTCGGTGTATTCTTCCGACTTAACTAATCCAAAATCCGACAGTTTTACTTTGCCGGTCTTTTCTTCCACCAGAAGATTCGCTGGTTTGATATCCCGGTGTACCAGACCATAATTGTGGGCATGTTGCACGGCCCCCGCCAGATCTGCAAACATCTGTGCTGCTGCCCGCGTTTCCAGCGGTTGCTGATGGATCAAATTGCTCAATGAAGATCCGTTGATGAACTCCATCGTGAAATAGATCTGCTCGTCGGTTTGATGGTAGCTGTAATGCCGGACAATGTGGTCATGCTCTTTCAGAGTGACCAATGCCTTAGCTTCGCGGAGAAACCGCTTTTTGTCGTCTTCACTCGCAGCACTACCCAGCCGCATCATCTTTAACGCAACAAGGTCATCGGTGTGCAGTCGTCGCGCCAGATAAACAATCCCCATCCCGCCTTTGCCCAGAATCGAAATGATTTCATGCCCCGGAATGGTCGGAAAGTTTATTTCGGGAGATTTCTGGTATTCTGTGCAAGTATGCGTGGCAACTGCATGAAACTCTTCGTCGGGCAACGTCCGAGTATCAACGTTTTCGACAGAATCTGGAGAGAAGCTAGGTACTTCGAGAAGCACCGCACTCTTTGTTAATTCTTCTTCCTGAATCGACGTTTGCGATTTGCCACAGGAGGGACAGGTTACCACCCCCTGCACACTGGGCAGTGGTGTCGCACAAACGATGCAGGAGTACGAACTAGGCATCTGACGGCGGAGGCTCTTCATGACGAAGTATTAATATTTTGACAGAATAATTTTGCTGATGCAATACTAAAATAAAATGCATTTTTTCAATTTTTTGCCAGATTCAGAAAGCAACAAAACTTTTTATATAACCAATAAGTTATGCTGCAGATGACGCGGATTATTTTTGGTTGAAATTGGATAGTGCCAACAGTTTGTCAAAACATTCCGATTTACCCTGGAATGAGACCGCGCTGAGTACTGGCAGCAATGCCATCTTTTGAAAAGCAAACCAACAAGTGCCAAGGAAGTGATCGATTTGATGTCAATCCCCTACCACTTCCCCAGCAGGGTGCGTGGGTCGTATTTCCCCCAGGGGATGTGGGGCCAGCTGTAGCCATACATCTCGCCAATTGCCCAGCCGGCTGCGGCAATCAGCATGAAAACGCCTATTCTGCCCAGCCACGTGCGGCCCTGATTACGCAATACGCCCGTCAGAGGCCAAAGTAGCCAGGTAATGGCATCGTACAGCATATTAATGAGAATCAGTGGGTTGGGCATCCCTCTGCGGGTGGCACTTTCAGCAAAAGGAACTTCCTCTAATTCTCCAGCACCTACTGCAGCCTGGGGTGCAGGTGGGGCTTCCACTATGGGTGGCTGTGCACCCGGTCCGTGGTAGATCTGGGGTTGAGGAAGTTCATCGGGCGAATTGCCCGAAGTCCCTACTGTGGCAGGCTGTTTCGCAAAATACCCACTGGCCTTCGGTGGCTGAATATCATCCGGATTTGCGACCGATTTGCCCCACGATATTAAGGATGGTTCCGGATCGGGCTGGATTTTCAGTTCCCCAGGTTCGCCTGGTTCGGGGATTTCCACTTTCCACGATTTCACCACCGGCGGGGCGCTATCTTCAACAGGCACCTCCGACGCCAATGGAGGCAGGGCCAGCATCCGCTTGATCATTGCATCAATTTCTTCTAACTGTTGACGGGTGGGCACTTGCGCGTGTGGTAAACCTGCAGACATTTCCATTCCATCCTTGGAAAAAACTTCCCGCATTTTAACATAATCTCATTGGTGCTGAAAAGAGGAACTGGGCCGATTCGCTTCATTTCCGCTAAGTGCTTGTACAATAATCACTTAAGTAAATCTAGGTGCTGCCGTCGAGAAGAAAATGGAATACCGCGTGGGCTCCGGTCACGATACGCACCGCCTGGTGGCAGGGCGTCCGTTGATTCTGGTTGCTTTTTTCAGTAACCAACACACTACTCACTTACATCAGATAAAATAATGCACTTTGGGTGTGTTTTTTGAAATTGTGTTTGACCTTTGAATGTGATTTTTGTGTCCGAGAATGAAATTACTTCCAATTTAGTGAGCACTTTTAGTTTGCTCAGGCCAGAATTTGTGATTCGATTTCCAGAAAAACTCAAAGATTTTAAGTTTTTGCAGGCAGCTATTTGTTCCAATCCTCTGTTCGATAGATTTGTTCTTGCCAAATACAAAATTTCAAGATTTTCCAGTGCTTCTAATTGAGATAATCCTCGATCAGAAATTTTTGTATCATTCAAAAATAAAGATTGCAATTTTGTCAAATTTTTCAGAGACTCAAAACTTTTCGTGGTAACTTGGGTGTGACCCAAATGCAAATGTTGTAACTCAGTTAACTTTGCAATTTGCTCGATCCCAGAATCAGCGACAGATGTATAGTCTAACACAAGAGTTTGTAAGTTTGCCAATGAATTAATGTATTTCATCCCTTTATCAGTCACTTTGGTAGAAGACAAAATAAGTGTTTGCAAGTGCTGAAAATTTGCAATGTGTTTTAAATTTTCATCAGTAATATTCGAGTCTCTTAATCCAAGTGTTTGCAAATGCTCCAGAACAAGAAGAGATTTCACTCCTTCATCTGTAATTTGCATTTTTGCCACAAGCAAGAATGTAATATTCGGGAACTTAGCGAGTGCGTTTAATCCTTTGGTTGTACTTTCTTGTGAAAGCAAAATTAGCCCGAATTTACCACTTGGTATTGGTAACGTTTCTAATTCTCCTTCGTTCCAGTTGCGCACTTTAAACCCTGGGATATCCCCAGGAATTGGTTCCCCATCTGTAATAAATCGGAAATATTCTGAATGGAAAGGTCGAATCCAGCCGAATTCACACCCTGCATTTGCCCATGCCTGTAGTACTTCTTTAGATTGTTTTTTAGGTAATTCTGAAACTTTACCTTTCGGTGCTGCAGTGAGATTGCACACAGATACCAGCTCGATTAAAAATAAAACCGTTATCTGCCAAAAAACGGAACCAAGGTGCAGAAATTGCATTTCAGGCCTTTTAAGTTTTACACGGAATGTAATCGATAAAAAGATCATCGTTTGGTGGCTTCAATACCATTCCATCCTTGGAAAAAACTTCCCGCATTTTAACATAATCTCATTGGTGCTGAAAAGAGGAACTGGGCCGATTCGCTTCAATTCCGCTAAGTGCTTGTACAATAAACACTTAAGTAAATCTAGGTGCTGCCGTCGAGAAGAAAATGGAATACCGCGTGGGCTCCGGTCACGATACGCACCGCCTGGTGGCAGGGCGTCCGTTGATTCTGGGAGGAGTGAAAATCGACTACCACCTCGGCCTCGACGGTCATTCCGATGCGGATATTGTGCTGCACGCACTGACCGATGCCATTCTGGGTGCAGCAGGTCTGGGCGACATTGGAGATGCCTTTCCAGATACTGATCCGGCAAATTTTCAGGCCGATTCTCAAATATTTTTAGATGCGGCAATAAACAAGGTGTCTTCTTTGGGCTGCGAACTGGTGAATGCCGATATCACCATCTTTGCTCAGGTGCCAAAACTGGGCCCGGTAAAGGAGCAGATTCGCACGCACGTGGCAGAAATTCTGCACTTGCCCACCCGGAGGGTGAATGTGAAGGCGAAAACTGGCGAAAACGTGGGTCACATTGGGCGAAAAGAAGCTCTCGGGTGCCACGTGGTGGTGCTGCTGAAGATTCCCACAGACGATAGTGCCGAGCACCATAATAATTAATGAAATTTAATTCACTATCAGAAAATTACTTCGATTTTTCGTGAGACAGGACTGAAATATGAAGAAAGAGTTTGCGTTGTGTGGCGTGGGCCATGCCATTGTTGATATTTTTGTAGAAGTGGGGGAGGATGATTTCTCCACAATGGGCTTTGAACGTGGCACCATGCGGATGGTGGAAAAGGCCGATCAACTGCAATTATTAGACCGTTTTCAGAAAAGTGAGCCCCGCCTGGTCAGTGGTGGTTCCGTGGGAAATTCCACGATTGCCTTCGCCCAACTGGGTGGCAAAGCGGCATTTATCAGTTGTGTGGGTGATGATCGCTATGGCCTGCACTACGAACGAGAATTCGAACAACTGAAAATTGAAATGGGCAACCCGGTGATTGTGGGTGAAACCACTGGCACATGCATCTGCGTGATTACGCCCGATGCGGAACGTACCATGCGGACTTTTCTGGGTGTTTCCAGCCACCTGGCCCCACGTCACGTGCAGCACGACCGAAACCTGATTGAAGCCAGCGAGTGGGTGTTCATCGAAGGTTACATGTTCGCCAATGTACCATCGGGACAGGAAGCGATCGTCGAAATTCTGAAAATTGCAAAACAAGCTGGCACCAAGGTTGCGGTAACCTGTTCGGATGGATTTATTCCCGAAGTCTTTACGGAGCCGTTCTTTAACGCACTCCAGCACACCGATCTGCTGTTTTGCAATGCAGCCGAAGCGATGTCGATCACCAAGACCGAAACCGCACAAGAGGCATTTGCCAGTCTGGTCGATCGCGTTCCCAATTCCGTGGTGACCGATGGCCCCAACGGTGCCTTCATTCGTTACAACCACCAGGAAAGCCACGTGCCGGCATATTCGTGCACCCCACGCGACCTCACCGGTGCTGGGGACATGTTTGCGGGTGCGTTTCTGTACGGGATTTCCAGTGGCATGCCCGCACCCCAGGCCGCAAAGGGAGCGAACTTTTTAGCCATGAAAGTAATCTCTCAGGTGGGGGCCCGTCTGCACCACGGTGCGGAAGAATTTTTCACAGTCTCCAAACAGGGTTAATTGATTATGCCGAAGGTGCGTGCCTTCATTGCGTTTGATTTGTCGTCCGGCAGCCAGAGTAATGTCAGCAGGCTGCTGGAAACGCTGCAAAACGACCCCCACGGCGGGCAGGTCAAGTGGATGGTGCCCGATTTAATGCACATCACCTTGCACTTTCTCGGCCAGATTCCATCCCGCGATGTAGTGCCACTGTGCCGCCTGCTGGACAATGTGGGCAAAAAGATCCCACCGTTCCGGGTGATGCTGAAAGGACTTGGTGGCTTTCCGAACAACCGGCGACCGAAAATCCTCTGGGCGGGCATGACTGAAGGTGCCGAACCACTGGAAAAATTGCACGATGCCCTTGCCACTCGGCTGGAAGAGATGGGGGAATACCGCCGCGAATCGCGTGGTTACACCCCCCACCTGACCCTGGGACGATTGAACAAGGAAGCTGACCAGGACTACTGGAGCACCATCATTCAGAAATATGAGAAATGGGACGGTGGCTACTCTCACGTCAGCGAGATTCTGCTGTACCAGAGTGAACTTCGCCACGACGGCCCACAGTACAGCATCATCGGCCGCGCAGACCTGCGGGGATAAATGGCAAGTTAGAGTTCTACGAAAAGTCCAATTCTTGAAGTACACTACTTTTCAGCCAACCCAAGATTTCGGTAAAATACAGATGAGTCATATCGAATCATCCTTATCAGGCTATTTGGCACTTGTCGTTTACTGTGCAAAAATCAATTGAAAATCTACTGGCATGCGTGACATCCAAGTACGGTGGTTTGCCGAATCTGATGTAGCGGCGATTCACAAGATGATCGAAACTGAACCGAATGTGGTTTATCAGAACGATGAAGGGCAAACTGTTGTTTGGGTACCGTTGCGAATCGTATCGATCGAACCGCTCACGATAACAGAATCCGGACTAGAGGTCATTGGATTTACTACCACGGCTGACGAGCTTGCAAATCTCATCCATGAATAATTTATAGCAAATCGTAGAAATGCTGAAGCGGATTATTATATAGCCAAAGCGTTATACTAACTGGTGACGCGGATTTTGTTTTGCAGTGGGCGGCCACGCAAGTGAGGCCGTAGGATTTCCTGTGCCAACTGCTTCAAAAAATAGCTTTTGACAGTGCCCGAAACGGTGATGCATATTTCACTGGTGTGCACAATCAAATCACAGAAGCGACAATCGACATGTCTGGAAAGCACCACCTGCAGATCTTCTGCCGTAACTCCTTTTCTGGTAGTGGTTTGCGTTGAATCGAACGTCATCGGTGCCATGATTCCCTCCAGGTTGAACATCGCCAAACGGCGTATGGGGTTCCACCCCATTTCAAGTTGTAGATGTGATGGTACCACAACACGTGGGACGATTCAAGGAAAAATTATCCTGCATGCAATTTCTTCCTTTCTTCCCTGTCAACATTCTGCCCGCACTTCGCCTAAGTCGTTGGCCTGCCAGTACTTACCGCTGATAAGGTCCATGCAGGTCAGCCAGCCATTGCCATAGGCCCAGGTATCCAGACAAATTACCCCTGGCAGCACCAGTGGGGTGCCATTTCGTTGCTCGGTGTGCCCACAAACAATTGTTTTCCCCGAACAGTGGGGCCGAAAACGCTCCGGATTCAGCACTTCCCAATGAAGATCGTTGGTCTCCTGATTCTGAAGTGGGCGATCCGGATGAAGACCCGCGTGCACAAAAATGAACTCTTCCGTTTCGTACCAGTCGGACAGACGATCCAAAAATAACCAGTGGGCATCCGGAACACTTTCAATCGTGGGGCCATTCACATGATCCGCATACGATTCCAACGCTTCCTGACCACCCACGGCCTGCCAGAATCGCCGATCACTCCGCGAGTGGCGTGCCTGCACCATCATGATTTCGTGATTCCCACGCAGGAGGGTCCAGTTTTCAGCCAGTTGGTGCTTCCGAAGGTATTCAATTACCCCACGACTATCAGGGCCACGATCAATGTAGTCGCCCAGCATTACAATTTCATCATCTTCCGTGGGCTTCACCACCCCCAGCAATGTTTCCAGTGCAGTCAGGCAGCCGTGCACATCGCCAATTGCCAATAATCGTGCCATGAAATCACCTGAACGCCCAATGCACTTTAGTGTTACAAAGGTAGCAAATACGAACCTGATTGGTTATTTTATTCATACTTCTGTAAAAATCAGTCATTGTCATTCAATTCCTGCACGTGCTCCCAGAATGGACCTGCATCGAATTGCCCCGGGAAGCCAGTTGGCAAACAGCATCGCTTCCCACTCACCATTTTCATCCAGAAGTATCATGATTCCTCGGCCAATTGCAGATATGCTGCTATACAACCCATATGAACCCAAACAGGACTCCCAAACACCTGAACAGCGATGCTCGATGCGGGATTCGTAGTGACATCCCATGCCCATTGCATATAACGATAGCTGAAAGATTCACCTGAAAACGTACCGTAACTGCTGAAATAATGACTGCACGAACTGACCACGAATGGAAACCCCAGGCATTGGCTATAATTAGTCTGTTCGGACTAATTGCCGTTGTGATGCGTTTACTGCCACCTGAAATGCGGGTGTGGTGGAATATCACCCCGATTGGTGGGCTGGCCGTATTTGCTGGTGCACGCCTGCGACTGGGTTATGCCTTACTAGTGCCAGTGCTGGTCATGGCGGTGTGCGATACCCTGTTCTACGCCACCAAGGGCTGGTATCCATCGCCGTATTCCTACCTGGGCTTTGCTGCCTACGTGGTACTGGGGTACCTGCTGGCAAGGAAAAGTGCCAGTCTTGTGAAGCCAGCGGTAGCAGGTCTGACCGGCTATGTGCTGTTTTTCTTCATTACCAATACAGGTGCCTGGATTGAACCCGCACTGCCGGAATACGCCCCACAGACCTGGCAGACTTTGCTGCTGAGCTATCGCAAAGGCTTGGAATTCATGACCGCACAAGACTATGGGGTGGCAAAAATGCTCGCCCAGGTGGGACTGGACGTGATCACTGCGGTGGGACTGGTTGCATTACACGCACGTCTGGCACGTCAATACAATCCCGCAGAATTACCCGCGTAATGGCCGGAAACTCCATTCAAACCGCAGCCAGATTCGACATCAGGCGGGCCATCGCCACGTAGGTCACTGGTCGCGAAACCGCCGTACGAGCCTTGCCGTTGCGGTACCCCACATAGGGCTTGATGCTCAGGCAGTTACCGTTGGTCAGGACGAGCTCGAAGTAATGGATTTCATTGCTGACAGCATCCGGTTCCGTACGAAGCTGGGCAGTTTCTTCTTCCGGGGTGCATTCCACTAAACGAAATGGTTCTGAGAAACCTTTGCCGCACCCCACTAATTTTTGCAAGCGATCTTCCAGGGACAGTGCCATCCAGGGATGCTCTTCATCCAGTGAAGTTCGTAATTCATTGAGCACAATACTGAACTGGTCCACTCCTTCGGCAAACCATTCCACCTGGTGGAAGAGCTGCGGTAAATGGTCGCTCAGATAAAGCAGGTTGTTTTCGGCTGGCACCCACCGTGTGCGTGCCAGCGTATAGTAATCAGGCTTCAGCATCGATATCTCCAATTATTTCCTGTGAATGTTCGCTGCCATCAAAGGTCAGCAACATTTTGTGGTCATCGTAAACGGTTTCAACGTGGACGGGTCGGCCCCACAGTTTATTAAGATTTACTAATACATCCTGGGCTTCCTGCTCATTCAGATCTACCCCCTGGTGCTGGTGCCGCAGCAACAATTCACTGCGATTGCGGAAATTACCATCCACCACATAGATCCACGGTTTGCCAAAATTGGTCAGGCTGGTCAGCAGCTTCTGTTTAATTGCCTCGAAATCCCGGGTGTCAATGACATATTGGCGACTGTGATCATCGTATTTGAAGCCAAAAAGCTTATGCTTGGCACAGAATTCCGGTGTCATGTAGGCATCCAGCAACGTAATATCGTTGTGAATACGGCGAACTTCGAAGATTTTTTTGCGGCCAAGTCCCAGGTTTTTGTTCCAGGCCCGTTTTTCTTCCAGATTCTCGCAATTTTCGTATTCTTCCCCGAATCTGCCGGTATTCCAACGTTCTTCGATATCTCGCAGCAGTTCAATGCCTAGTTTGTAAGGATTCA
Source organism: Zavarzinella sp. (assembly GCA_041399155.1). Classification (NCBI taxonomy): domain Bacteria; kingdom Pseudomonadati; phylum Planctomycetota; class Planctomycetia; order Gemmatales; family Gemmataceae; genus Zavarzinella; species Zavarzinella sp. The sequence continues at coordinate 445,539 of JAWKTI010000001.1, read as the reverse complement.
ATCGCCCACCACTCATTGCCATCGTACCCGAGTGGTGGTCGGCATAGTCCAGTAACTCCGAAGGGTGCAGGGCTTTTTCAGTCATGATCCGCGAATGCCAGTAACTGGCCCACCCTTCATTAATGATCTTGGTCTGTGCCTGTGGGTAAAAATAGTAGGCTTCGTTCCGCACAATCTCCAGCACATCCCGCTGCCAGGCGTGCAGTGGGGCGTGATTAATGAGAAACATCAGCACATCTTTTTCCGGCCGATCCGGAAAATGCAATTCCGGCTTCATCTGGTTAGGACGGGCCTCTTCGCGTGCTTGCTCCGGCGGATTGATATATTCGTCCATGTAGTCTTTGCTTTTGAACCGCACCGCACCACTGGGGGCATCTTCAAATTGCTGAGCCTGTACATGATGTGGGTCGGAATGTCGCTTGATTGCCAACGAATGAATATCGATCAAGTCGTCAATCGACATGCAGATATCCAGAAACTCCTCCACATTGCTTTCGCCAAACCGTTCTGCATAGCCACGGATGCGGGCACCATGGTTAGCCATTTCATCCATCATTTTGCGGTTGGTGCCAGCAAAATAAGCGTTATTTTTGAAGAAATCCACGTGCCCATAAACGTGAGCCATCACCAGTTTCTGATCAACGGTATGGTTGCACCGCATCAGGTAGGCATACGATGGATCGGTATTGATGACCATCTCGTAGATCTTGGACAGCCCATATTCGTAGCTTTTCTGCAACTCCTGATAGGCCATGCCAAACGACCAGTGGGGATACCGCGTGGGAAAGCCACCGTAGGCAGCAATCTCGTTCAGGTCATCCGAATCCACCACTTCAAAGATGGTATCGAAGAAATCCAGGCCATAATCGCGTGCGTAGCCCTCGATTTCGTCTTTTAACAGACGCAAGTGCGATGGCAGGCTGGTGTTGTAAAACATAATGCCCCCTTCAGAAGTGCCTGTTGACGAACCTTACTGGCTTCCTGCACCTCAAAACGTGGTGTGCCGTGCCGATTGTGGGGAAAAAACACATTTACGTGCTGACCCACTCTCCGCAACGACCCACCTACATTATAGACGATCTGGGCAAGGTTCCTGGTTCAGGATTTCAGAAAAATGGCCGCAACTATCTGGGAGCGAAGAAGTTGTTTTCTTTGCGAAGAAATTATGGAGTACCGTTTAGAGTTGAGGCGTAGACATTATCGCAATATAATTTGATTTTATGTTGGCATGAAATCACATGTGCCAAGATATTGCAGGGAGCAGTTACTGGGATTCTCAACCACGTTCGGTGAAAAGACACAAATGGCTGCATCTGCCATTGCTGTGCCATCAAAGCTTTTCAGCCACTGATCCGACCAGGAGGCACCTGCAACCAATTGAGCCAGTGGGACTGGCTTGCCAGTTTCAGATGGAAAAGCTTCAATGCACCCCGGCTCGTATTCATCCAACTCCACTTCTTCGATGAATTCAGAAGGAATACCATCCCCATCTTCAGTGTACGTTTCATCAATATAGTTACGCATTTCTTCGAGCGTGCGAAACCTGCCTGTTGAAATAAAAACGTGCAAAGTTACCATCGATTGCCTCATCAGTTTAATTGGCTGATATCTTATCCGGAAGACAGAAAGTGGATAGGCAGAATGGAATTTACGTTGGGCGTTCACTGAACTACTTACTTGTCTGTAAACACTACTTTCTCAACCACGATTTTTTCTTTGTTTTCTTTCAAAAACTTGGTGGTTGCTTCTTCCATCATCACATTGAAGTTTGGCCGTGGTTGACCAGGTACCACTTTGATCTGTGGTTGAACAAACCCGAACTTGTTGGGATTGATCATGTACCACAATTGGCTACGGCAGGGTTTGCTATAGTCGTTGTTTTCTGGTGTCCATGGCAGTTCTGCAAGTACATTAACGATCAGCGCACTGATTTCCTTGTCCACAGGAACTTCTTTACGCACCTTACCTTGCTCGAATGGTGTGTTGCGGTAATCATTCAGCAGGATTTTGGCTGCATTGGCACGTTCTGCCAGTTCTTTTGATTTCAGGAACTTGGCAGGATCGGCCATTACTTCTAACGTGCTGGTAATGTTCTTCAGCACGGTATCGTACTGTGGGTCTTTCTTCATCACGAATGCGCCCCAGCCTACAGGAATATAAAATTCTGCTTTGGGCAGGCTTTTGAGCAGCACAAGGCCTTCCTGATCTTTAGCAAACGTAGTGGAAGGAGCACCACCGCGACCTGGCAGTGGGCGGGCGATCCCAATTGCGGGACGCACCTGAATGAGGCCTGGTTGGGCAGGCAGAATCTGGATTTCGCCACCGTTGCCACCTCCCACATTGTTTTCAACGAAACCCACGCGAACCTGGGTCAGGCCTTTCGCACCTTTGATCGGATCAGAAATCTTGATCACGGCGATTTTGTAGGTTACTTTGACATCGGGGTTACCGTCCATGGGGCCTTCGACGGTATCTTTTTCAATTTCCAGTACCTTGCCCACAATGATCATCTCGGCACTGGTGGGATTATTGGTGGCTGCTGGAGGCAGTGCAATGCGTAATGCAAACGCATTTGTGGTTAGCCCAAGTGCCAGTGCCGTTACGGCAAGAAAACATCGTTTCAACATTTGTTAAACCTCAAGGTTGGGGATCAATCTGATGCAAAATGCAAGACCATGATCCGAGTTACTTGTTTACAGAATAATACTTTATGTGAATCTTGTTCAGATTCTCTTTCAAAAACCTAGCAGTTGATTCATCCCAAATCTTTTGAAAATCCTCTGGCTTGGCACCCACATAGGCTTTGATTTCGGGGTTCTTAAATCCATATTTTGAAGGATCAATCATCCACCACAATTTCTGTCGTGTGGGCTGATTGGCATCCGTAGACATCCAGGGCATCTCCAGCAGTGTGCTAAGCAGCAGATCGTTTAGCTCGATTTCCAGGTATTTTTCAAAAACCTGAAGGCTACCCTTTCCAGGTGGCCTCATGCGGCACTTGGTCAGAAAAATTTCTGTGGCACGGTAGCGAACATTTTTATCTTCATCTTTCAACAGGAGTAATGGATTATCCAAACACTTCAACGAAAAAAGCACTGTTTCCAATTGAGATTTATAGTCTGGTATTTTGCTGTCAATAAAGGCATTACTACCCGCGTTGGGGTAATAAATGTAATAATCTCCGGTATGGTGCAGATTCAGCACAAAAATCCCTTCGGCTCCCACCTTGGGGAGTGCTGGCATGCCAATTCCTCGATATGGCGCACCACCGAATTGCTGTTTGAGCTGCAATCCATCGCCTCCTTCAGTGTAGTCTAAGCTACCAAGTAAATTGTTTGTTGAAAAAGCCAATCGTAATTGCGTTAGGCCCTTGCAGCCCATCAGTGGCTGCTCAATTTTGATCACTGCTACCTTCATTGCCACTTTTTTTTCTTTGTTTCCTGGCGAAACTGGTAGTTCCACTTCTTCTTTCTCAATTTCAATCACTTTGCCTGTGGCAACAATATCAGCATGCAGGATACAATGATTCAATGGGAGTTGTGCAATCACTTCTGATGACTTCGACCACGCATGATTCATCATCAATAACGTGCAGAGCAATGTTAGTATCTTAGTTTTTGAGCTCATGTTGAAGTCATCCTCCGGGATAACGGAATCAGTTTACTCGGTGATCGTGTAGGCTTTGATTTGAATTTTATCCAGATTCTCTTTTAGAAACGCACTAGTTGTTTCTTCCCAGACTTTCTGAAAATCCTGAGGCTTGGCACCCACCTGGGGCTGAAAAACAGGATTCTTGAAGCCAAACTGGCTAGGGTTCAACAACCACCACAACTGCTCCCGGTTGGGCTGGGAATAATCGGTTGCTGCCCATGGCATATCCATCAGGGAGGTCAGCAGGAGTTTGTTTAATTCTGCAGAAACAGGCTTTTCAACCACTTTCCGTCCATTCGCATCGGGTGGGTAGTTGCGAATTTTCATCAGATAGATTTCTGCTGCACGCCAGCGGACATTCTTATCTTTGTCCTTGAGTGCTGCAAGTGGATCTTCCAAACACTTCAGCGAATCACGCACTGCTGCCAGATCTGCTTTGTAGGTGGGTCGTTTACTGTCAATAAACCCATTGAAACCGGCAGTAGGCGAAAAGATATAGTAATCGCCCGTATGGTGCAGGTTCAGCATGAAAATGCCTTCTGCACCCTGGGTGGGAACGGGCATACCGAAACCAGGTGCAGGTGCACCAAAATTGGGCTGTCGTTTGTTGAATTGAATACCTGGTGCCGGAAGGTCAAACGCAGGTCCGGGCCCACCCACAAGGGAAGCAGGAAAGGCAACGCGAAGTTGAGTTAAACCTTTGCAGCCCAGCAATGGCTCTTCAATTTTGATCACTGCCACCTTCATCGCAATCTTCTGTTCTTTATTCTGGGGTGCGATTGGCAGTTCGACCTGCTCTTTTTCGATTTCCAGAATTTTCCCAACGGCAAGCACATTTGCATGGATTAACGAACGTGCCACAGGTTGCTGTGGAGCATATGCAACAGGTTTTGACCAAGACTGACCCGTGAAACAAAGAGTGCACAAGAACACAGGAAGTATGCGATCTAACATCATTCTCCTACCCCATCCTCTGTGGGAACAATCGCCCCACAACAATGCAGACGAGGCAAAAGTTCAAACAGATTGGCGATAAAAATTATTTATCAGAATTTTTGGTAGAAACTTGTAAAGAACAAGCAAGATAAATGCCTACTATTTTAATAAGCATAGTAAGGAATAGAAGAAAGAATAGGGTGAGTGACGGGATTCGAACCCGCGACGTCCAGTGCCACAAACTGGTGCTCTATCCAACTGAGCTACACCCACCATAAGTGTGCAATTATGCTACGTATGCACTATTCAATCGACAAGTCTGTTCAGAAAAGGTTCATTGCCCTGCCCGGAATAAGTGGTGGAATATGTTTGTAATTCCCACAAAATTACTGGTAGAATAGATGAAGTTTAGCGATTGATCGCTGTTGGAAACGTTCCTCTTCTTGTCGTAAGTACTTGTTATGAAAAACTTTGCAGCAATTTTCCTGTTCCTTGGGTGCCTGGCACCTTCCTTTGCATTACCGGAGCCGGTTTTCTGGCAGAAGACCGTGCTGGACACCAAATTCCGTACGGAAGGGGTGGCTGTCGGCGATGTCAACAAAGACGGCAAAATGGACATCCTGAACGGCGAATTCTGGTACGAAGGGCCCGATTGGAAGCCCCACGAGATGCAGAAACCGGGTAACCATGGCACAGGCGAAAATGGTTACAGCAAAATTTTTGCGTGCTGGACTGATGACATCAACAAGGATGGCTGGGTGGATCTGATTGTGATCGACTTCCCCGGTGCTCCCTGCTACTGGATGGAAAATCCACAAGGGAAAGCAGAACATTGGAAAAAGCACACCATCTGGCACAGTGCGTGCAATGAAACCCCACTTTACGCCGACTTGTTTGGGAATGGTAAACGGGTATTGATCATGGGTTTTCAGCCCAAAAACACCCCAGCCACGGCAAACATGGGGCAAATGGCCTGGTTTGCACCCGGTAAAGATGTGACAGCAACCTGGGAAATGCACTCAATCAGCGAACCAAGTGTGCCCCCACAGATGAAAGATGGCAAAATCGTGCCCAATACCGGGAAAATTGTGCCCGGTACCTTCCGATTTTCCCACGGTCTTGGTGTGGGGGATATGAACAAGGACGGTCGCCAGGATGTGATCTGCACTGGTGGCTGGTGGGAACAACCTGCCAAAGAAACTGGATCACCGTGGACTTTTCATGCCGCCAATCTGGGTGATAGTTGTGCCGATATGTTTGCCGTCGATATGGACAATGATGGCAAAATGGACGTGGTCAGTTCCAGTGCCCACCGATTCGGGATTTGGTGGCACCAGCAGAAAAGCGGTAACTCCTTTGCTCAAAAGGACTTATTCCGCGAACTGCTTTCTGAAACGCATGCCATGCACTACAAGGATATTGATGGAGATGGCCAGCCAGATCTGATTACAGGCAAACGATTCTGGTCCCACGGCAGGCGGGAACCGGGTGCCAACTGGCCTGCGATGCTCTACTGGTTCAAAGCCACGCGGGCGAAAGATGGTTTGCTGGAATTCAAGCCGCAAGTGATTGATATCGATTCCGGCGTGGGCACCCAGTTTGCCGTCGAAGACATTAATGGTGATGGTTTGCTGGATGTTGCCGTTTCCAATAAACGTGGCGTTTTTGTGATTCTACAGGTGAAAAAAGAATCCCCTGCAGTGTCGCAAGGAAATTAAACTGTGTCATAGCGGGCTTAGCGCCCCAAAATCACAACTATTTTTTCTTTGCCTTTGCTTCCGCTTGAAGTTGTTTCACCAGCCCGCTAATCAATTTCCAATGAGCGGCACTGACAGGCATCACCGACAATCGAGAAATACGAATCAGCTCCCATTCGTGTAAGTCTTCACATTCTTTCATCTGTTTGAGTGTCAAAGGAATTGGCCACTTTTTCAGTGGCTTTACTTCCACCAGTGGGCGGGATTTGGGATTTTCCGGGTCTTCCAGTGTCATCGAAACCACTTCCATTTCGCCCACAATCGCTTTTTCTTTGCCAGAGTGGTAAAACAGGATTATGTCGCCTGCTTTCATGCTTCGCATGTGGGACAGCGCAAGCGCATTATTCACCCCATCCCATACAGTTTGCCCATCTTCCTCTAATTGAGTCCACGAATAGCAATCCGGTTCTTGTTTACAAAGCCATCTTTTCATTGAAAATCCCACAGTAATCATTGTGTTGATGATTTAGTTTAGTGTGGTGCGGTGGTAATTTTCCCTACCACAAAAAATCGCGCAAGTGGGGACCGGTTTCCCGTTCTTAAACTGCCTGCCGAACGAACCTGCACAAGCAACGATTGCTCCATGCACCATAACCTTCGCGAATTGTGCGAAGCCAGCCTGAAAATGAGAAAATGATGAAAATTTCTGATCCGAGCAAAATAGAGTTCCTTCACTTGCGAAATAATATCAGAAAGCCCAATAATGGTTTGAAAAACGATATGAACGATCAACTTTGTAAAATTGTGAAACGAACGGCCAGCGGGGTTCATTCCCAGTTGTCCCACCTGCCAGCCGAAGTGGTGAAAGTCGGCCGCACGGTAAAGATTCAAAGCCCTTGTGGCTGCTGGGATGATGAGTGGGTGATCCACGAAATTTACCATGGCAACGAACCTGCACATCTGGAAACCGATTTTGTTGGTTCGTCAACGACGATTTGCTGCTGAACCCCACCGAATTTTTGCGAATTGCCCACCATTTCCTGAGCCCGACTAATATAACAACTTAATTATGCAGTGATTCTTCCAAACCTCTTCCGGTGGTAGAAGTGTTTTCCTATTTAAGTACGCACACACCGAAATCTGTTGCGGAATTGTGTGAAAAAGTCTGCGAATTGACCAGCACACGGCAAGCAATTGCGCCTTCAGGGAATGGCACCCTTCAGCACATTGGTGGTAATTTTCGGCAGGCGGTTCATCAAATTCGGCTGACAGAATTAAACCAAGTGATCGATTACCCCGCACGCGACATGACGATCACTGTGGGTGCGGGCATCACATTAAAGAAACTTAATGAGATTTTGCTCACAGAAGGTCAGCAATTGGCTGTGGATTGCCCACTGCCCGAAATGACCACCATGGGAGGTGCGATTGCAGTCAATACCAGTGGACCAAGACGCTTCGGATTAGGCACCTTGCGGGATTACCTGATCGGCATCAGTTTTGTCAATAACCTTGGAGAAGTAGCCAGCGCAGGTGGCCGAGTGGTCAAAAATGTTGCGGGTTACGACCTGATGAAACTGATGACTGGTTCGCTGGGCACTCTGGGAATCATCACGCAGGTAACATTGAAATTAAAGCCCATCCCCGAAGCCAAAGCAGCAATGATCGTCCCACTGAGCAAGATGCAGCTACCAGCATTAATGGAATTACTGAACAAAACCCAGACCAGACCGGTGGTGCAACAATGGTGGAACGCACCCACAGCAGAAACGATGATTGCATTTGAAGATAACCGCCCCGCCGTGGAGTGGTCAATATCGACGATCGCAAAAGAACTTCAGGGTGCTGGTTTCAACAGCTTTGTTCATCTTGATTCCAACGAGTATCAGAACAAGTTACAGAACCTCACCAATTTCTCATATTCTGCAGATCATCCCATGACGTGGAAGGCGGTCTTTCGCCCATCTCGCACCGTGGCGTTCTGTCAGCACCTGCTGGAAAAATATGAAGGGGCGCTGAACGTGCATCTGGGTAACGGTATTGTGTTTGGCTGGCTGAATGGACAAGAAAATGATGCCCACTGTCGGCTGGTGCATACCGAGTTGGTTCAAAAAGTACACCAGCACGGTGGGATGTTCACTGTGCTGCAACACCCACCCAGTATTGCAGAATCGTTAGAACTGTGGGGCGACGGCGGTGCAGAACGTGTCTTGATGAAGAATATCAAACTCCACCTCGACCCGGCTTCCACGTTTAATCCAGGCAGATTTGTCGATGGTATCTAGGAATTTCGCTGGGACTTAGAAGAGTAGTGTTGATTCGGTCATACGACTTGCTAATCGGTTTGTAACAATTGGATTTTCGAAAACATCATTTCAAATTGCTGATCAAACAGGCAAATTTTCATAAATCGTTGTTGCATTAAATTTCTCTTCAGTTACGATGAAGTTTTTTTTATGGATTCCCATTATGAAACTTGCACGTCGATCTGGATTTACGTTGATTGAATTGTTGGTAGTGATTGCCATCATTGCTATTCTGATTGGTCTTCTGCTCCCTGCAGTACAGAAAGTGCGGGAGGCAGCCAATCGTTCCAAGTGCACCAATAATCTGAAGCAACTCGCGATTGCTATGCACAGTTATGAAGGCGCGCACGGGCATTTTCCTGCGGGACAACCCCAGGGCTATTACTTTGGAAACAACTGGTATACCACAGCAGGTATTCTGGATTTCAATCGTAGTTGTTGGGTGGGGCCCATTCTGTCCCACTTCGAGCAAACGGCTCTCAGCAATCAGTATGAAGCCCATTTGCAAACTGGCGTTGGTCATACTCTCAGCCAGGCGTATTCAAGAGTCAAAATTCCGATTCTGGCCTGTCCATCTGATCCCAACGCACCCAAAGTTTCCACGTTAAATCAGGGATTACACACCAGTTACCTGGTTTGTCATGGTTCCAGTTTTTCAACGACTGCTGCCGACCCTCGTGGGCAGAATTGTAATGGGATCTTCTATGGTTTGAGCAAAACCACCCACGGTGCCATTACCGATGGCACCTCGAATACACTGTTCTTCAGCGAAATTCTGCAGTCACCTGATACTGGATCCCATGATGTCCGTGGGAGAATCTGGAATTCGATCCATGCCGGCACCACACTTTCCACCCTTTACCCGCCGAATACCACCGTCGGAGACAATGTACAGGGTTATTGCGTAGCCATTCCGAATGTTCCCTGTGCGGCACAATCCACTGGCAATAATTACATGTCTGCTCGCAGTCGACATACCGGAGGGGTCAATGCCTGTCTTGCGGATGGTTCCGTACGATTCGTACGAAGTTCTGTAACGCCAGCAGCCTGGACCGCAATGGGTTCACGTAACGGTGGCGAGACAAACCAGATTGATTAGTCAATCGGTGGCCAGGCTATTGCAGATGACAGGTTCCAAGGTGAAGTAACATCCTCTCCACGCTCAAGAACACTTGAGATTCGAAGTACTATTCCTTTTTCTGTTCTGGCGGTTTTTTGAGAAAATCTTCCCAGTCTTTCAGCCTATCCAGAAAGTGTCGTGCAGGTGCAATCGATTCCCGCCGAGCTTTCAGATATCCGTATGCACGATCGACTGTCATCTTCTCGCGAAACATGATATAGGCAAGCACTAGAAATGCCGCCTGATTGTTTCCGGTGCTGTCGTAAACATACACTGTTTTTTCCAGCAGCAATTGTTCGTTGATTGTGGCCACCTGTTCCTGCAACCATTCCACAGGTGGTGCAGCACCGGCATCGGCAACATCAAGCCAGCGATGCACCTGCACATCGTACTTGTTCTGATTCACAGGCGATAAATTAATGACCACCTCTGTATCGGCAGGTGGCACTGGTTCAGCCCCGCCCAGCCACAGGCGACCTTCCACCTGGGAATAATTGGGCGGTGTGCGTGTCAGTTTTAAAATCAGCCCACGTGCAAACAAAATACCCGGAATGATAATCAATCCGAGCAAAAACAGTTTTTGGAAATGGTTACTGCGCAAGGTTTTATCCGCCAGGCGAACACAATTCGTCGAGTTTTTCCCGGGATGACAGCCCGAATCGACCTGTTGCGAAAGAATACTACTATAATTCTAGTATTCCACCACACCAAGAGGTAAACCATGTTCAAAACGTTGTTACCCGGAACGTTGTTCATTCTGCTCCCCACCTTCCTGTTTGCACAACCGCCGAAAAAGGACCCTGCTGATGAAAAGGCAGCATGGATGTTTGTCAAAAATGCATTCGATAAGATCGAACTGAGCCGTGGGACCATTGTTGAAACGCCCCACCTGGTGGTTGGTGCAGAACTGATTGAATCGAAAAACAAACTGTTTGCTGCCAAACTGGAACGACATTATCTGGCTACTCAGAAACTGCTGCGGATGCCAGACAGTGAACTGCCTAAAAAGTTTATTATGGTTGCGATTGCTTCCAAAGATCCGTTTGATAACTACATTCGACTCGTTGTTCGCCGAAGACCGGAACGCGACGAAACGTACGTCGTCGAAAGCAAGTCGGATTTACCGAGTATCGTGTTCTACAACCGAGATGAAAATCGGCCGGAAACCGAGGCACAGAAACTACTTGCTCTCAGCTTGTTACAACGAAAATCGGGCAACGCAGTTTTCCCAAGTTGGATGAAAGAAGGATTCGCGAAGGCGGTGGAATGGCGTTCCGGCTCTCCCACCATGGCTAAAGATCGTGCCGCAATTGCAAAAATCATCGGCCGCTATCCAACGATCGTTCCAAAAGGTGTCAACATTCCCACCTATGCCGATTGGGCATGGCAGGCGGATAAAGAAGGAAACGATCTGATTGCTGCCAGCATCATGGATTATTTCACCACTGGTCCTGGTATGGAAAAGTTTCCACAGGTGATGGCTGGTCTGGTGCCTGGTGAGGGAAACGATAACCCCAGCTTTGAACGAGCAATGATGTCGCTGGAATGGTCGATTGCCGACCTGGATAAAGATTGGCGAACCTGGCTGGCACGTGGGGCACGCCCGCACACTCCCGCACCCAAGAAGAAGTAAGTGTTTTCAAGTTGTCAAAGATCAAATCATCTGCATGAAAACATTTTCACGCTAATATAATATATCCACGAGAAAATTGAAAATCAGAATTTTCTCTCTGCTCGTGGGGAAAATTGTTGCCCTTCATGTTCGTAAATCTTTGCAGGGCAATTACTTACGGTAACCAGAACTTTTTTGTGAATTTTCCCAAAATCGCGATCACCCGATTTTCGATTTCAGTGCATCAAAGATTGGTCAGTTTAAGGTTGAGTCTGGAATCGCTGAAATAATTATTACAGCAAAAAATCATGTTTAGGTATAAATCAACAAATGATTAGATTATTAAGAGCTTTACGAACAGCATTTATTCGATTTCCAACGTTATTCGGAGATGATTGGTCTCCGAATGTGAAAGAATGCTTGGCTTTGTATTGGTTTAAAAAAGAATATCCTCAGCGCTATTTACTTACATACTTTCAACTTTGCGATGAGAAATTTGAAAACATATTATATATCTCATTTCAACCAACTTCTGATAAATTGGTTACACCTACACCTTATACAGCTTACAGAATTCAGATGGCAGAGAATATTGCAATAGAATTAGATTTGAGTAAGGATGAAAATTCAGTTTACTTGCTGAACAAACGGGCGTACTTGCCATCTCACGAGCTATAAACATTCCACAGCCAATAGCATTAGAATTTTCAAAACAAAAGGGAATTTTCTGTAATGGCGAACTATTTTCAACTTTTTTCCATTTTTTCTGTCAGAATTCCTTGCAAGCATCGTTAATATGTTATTAAGTACACTATCGATGTGTGCTGACGCCTCAGCTTCAATGGAGTTTTCAACAATGAACAGGTACCGGTTTTTCTCATCTGCATAAGTTAACAGACACCACGTGGGAAATTGTTTCTCACCTGGTAAGCCCGAACGAGCTACCAGATTTCAGGCCACCGTGGGTGATTTATGAACGGAGATCCTTCAGCCGCAGAGCCCAAAGGCAGTTGGCAGCGATTGTTTCATCAGAGCACGCGCCCGGTGTATCTGTTGAACATGCGCAGACGCCTGCGCTATGGCAATCCTGCACTGGAGCGATTAATCAAGCTACCACTGGATGCGGTGCTGCATGAACAATGCCGTCCCCTGAAACTGAATCCCGATCTGCCTTCCAACGTGCGGCATATTCTGCAGGCACTGTCACCGCCCAAAGAGGCAATTCACGGAAGAACAGTGCGAGTTCGACGACCAGTTCCACCGGCTCGTCAGGGGCCACCCTGGTGGGAAATACTGTTCATTCCAATATTGCACGATCAGAATGTGACAGCGATTCTGGCAATGATTGACTCAATTGCCCCTTCCGAAGGTGCCCCAACGAAAAGCCTTCCTGAAGCATGGGTGGCCATGCGTCAAGAGATTCTGCACGCTACCCAGGAAGAGGATGGGGAGCGCACGCTGGTGCAACAGCGAATTGATGCCCAGGTGGCACTGGCCGGGCAAACTACCGCACCTGTATGGATTGTGGGTGAAGCGGGAACGGGCAAGAAAGAAGTGGCACGGCGTATCCATTTCGAAGGTGTGCACCGCGAAAAATCAATCGTCACGATCGATTGCCTCGGGGTGCAGCCGTACCTCATTCGCAGTTTGCTGTTTGGTCAACTGGGCCTGGCCAGTTCCCCCCACCTGGGAACATTGCTGATTGTGGATCCAGAGCACCTTCCACTGGATCTGCAGGCAGAGTTCATTGAATGGCATCGTGAACAGGACGTGGTGCCCAGGGTAATCGTTGCTACGTGCCAGCCTTCGCGTGTGCTTGCGGAATTTCGCAATCGTTTTTCGGTGATTGATATCTACCTGCCATCGCTGGCGAACCGAAAAGATGAAGTCGATCGTCGCGTGCGGCAATTTATTGAACTGCGACAATTACCCCCACCTGCAGCTGATTTTCTGCCCGCAATGCAGGCGTGGAGCTGGCCGAAGAACTTTGTTGAACTTGATGAAACATTGCGAAGTGCAGCAGATCATGCGAAAGACCAGCCACTTCAGGCGGTACATCTGCCAAGACGCATCCGCGATCACCTGATGGAATTGCAACTGCTGCCAGCAAAAGAAGATCCCACGTCGCGGCTGCCGTTAGAAGAGGTTTTGGCCCAGGTGGAAAGTCGGATGATTCGGATAGCATTGAAAAAATGTCGCAACGATTTACAGCGTGCCGCCCACCACCTGGGGATTACAAAAATGCGCTTAACCCGCCGCATGAAGGCGTTGGGCATTGAATAATTCCGATACCAGCAGATCAGATATGGGCAAGATCTCACAGGCTGCCATCAATTTAATTGACAATCATCCGCTGGCATCAGACAATATCCCCTTTACAGGATTTCCCTTCACTGCAACTTGCAGCGTTGGTTGATCAGCCGTGCGTTTGAACCAATACTTGATATTGTTGGTGCCCAGCCAGCAACCACTCCGGAGGAAAGCTACGAATGTCGACCAATAGTGCTTCGCTACCTACTGACCCGAAAGGTTGGCGCAGTCTGAAAAATCTCAGTCGGTACCACTGGTTTGTATTTCTGGTCGCCTGTCTGGCGTGGGACCTGGACTGCATGGACCAACAGCTATTTATTCTGGCCCGCAAGCCGGCAATGAATGCACTGCTGGAGGCTCCCACCGAGGATCCTGCGAAGCGACAACAAATCGCCGAGAAGCTGAAAGTATCCGTTGATTCGGACAAGGTCACCAAAGCAATCAAGGACGCCAAAGTAAATGAATATGCGGGGTATGCCACGTCGATATTCCTGATCGGCTGGGCGATCGGCGGCTTGGGATTTGGCATCATGGGAGATCGTGCGGGGCGCGTACGAACTCTGATGACTACTATCCTGCTCTACTCAGTGTTTACTGGGTTAAGTGCCTTTTCCGTGGGCTTTATGGATTTTGCTCTTTACCGATTTCTTACCGGATTGGGTGTGGGCGGCGTATTTGCAGTAGCCGTATCGCTGGTTGCAGAAACGGTGCCTAACGCATCCAGGCCTTATATGTTGGGTCTGCTGCAGGCATCATCGGTCATTGGGAATGTTGCCGCCGCACTGATCAATATCGGCCTGGGCTCCCTGGAAGGAGCTGGCACGTTTAAAGATGCGACATTTCTTGGTTTTGAAATGTCCCCATGGCGGATCATGTTTGTCATTGGTATTGTCCCTTCGATCCTAGTGCTGGTGATTCAGGGTCGTTTAAAGGAACCCGAAAAATGGCAGGCATCGAAAAATGCAGGGGTCAAAGCAGGACAATTCAGTGAATTACTCGGAAGTAAGTATAAACGCAATGCACTGTTTGGCTTGATGCTGGCCTTTGCAGGTGTGGTCGGTTTGTGGGGGATTGGCTTTTTTGCCCCTGACCTGCAACAAACTGTTTTCAAAGCAGAATTTGTTCAGCAGGCAGAAGCACAAGGTCTGACAGGTGAAAAACAAGACCAGTTTGTCTCTGGCAAGACCGCTCAGTGGGCTGGAATTACCTCATTGATGATTAACGGTGGGGCATTCTTTGGAATTTATGGCTTCACCTGGTTCACTGGAATTGTTGGACGAAAACCGGCCTTCGCAGTCTTTTTCCTGGCAGCAGCAGGCAGTACCTTGCTGGTCTTTTTAAAGATGAAAACATTTGGCGATATCTTCTGGATGCTGCCACTGATGGGGTTCTGTCAACTTGGCTTATTCGGTGGGTATGCCATTTATTTCCCGGAACTTTTCCCCACAAGACTGCGAAGTACGGGAACATCGTTCTGTTACAACGTGGGTCGTTTGGTTGCAGCCAGTGGTCCCGCAGTTCTAGGGCTGCTGACCAGCAGTGTCTTCAGTGCGGCAAATGGCTACACGGACCCCGGGGAGCCTGCACGCTATGCAGGGGCCGTGATGTGTTCTGTATTCGGCCTGGGCCTGATTGCTCTGGTCTTCCTGCCAGAAACCAAAGATAAACCACTTCCGGAATAAGAATCGATTTGCCGATCCGCAAAGATATCACCTGTTGCCTGGAAAGTGTTCCGTATGTGATTCGCCTTTCCGTCCAAAATAGATCACACATCGGCCTGTCAACTGCACAAAATAGCCCACACAACCTGCTTTCATAGTTTTTTCAATGAAGTCAAGATAGGTGTGTTCATTGAGCTGACTTTGACGGACAGCCGATGCGACATCGGCAGATGAAAACTCCTGTCCAATATCGTGATGTCCGTGGGGCGTTGCAACAACAAATGATTCCCCAGCCTGGAAATAATAAGTGATTTCGTGTCGGCTGTAATCCGCATGATACCGTTCCACGCCAATGGAACTTAACCTTTGGATAATATCAGGAAAAGCCAATTCACCTGTTAATGCCCCGTGGGCACATTGTTCAATAATCGTAGTTTGTTCTGGATTCATGTTTGTACTTCTTGTAAGGATTCCTGTTAATCAATCGGCATTTCTTTCCAGCCATGCCGGCGGACAATATCCCGTAGTGTCTCCAGCAGTTGCGTTTTTTCTTCTTTCAGTAAATGACCAAAAAACTGCTGATCATTTTCATCCGCAATTTGAGCCAATAGTGGGACGATATTTCTGCCCTTGGTGGTCAATTCCACTGTTTGAAAACGCCGATCAGTGTCTGAATGGGTGCGAATGGCCAGTTCTTTCAGGCAGAGACGCTCCACCAGTTTCGAAACCGCACCTCGTGTCATCCCCACCAGTTCTGCTAGATGGCTGGGATTGACCGCACCCGCAGTCAGCATCTCTCGAAGAAGCACCCACTCTGCAACGGTGACACCTTCCGCCTCCACTTTGCGGGCGAAAGCGTGGGAAACGTGGTTTGAAACATATCGCAGCCAATACCCCACGTGGTCTGGCAAATTACTGATCGAATGCTCGTCATGCATTATCGAACACCAATAGTTTCCTAGGAAACTATATGACGAAGCAACAATCCTGTCAAATAAACTGGGTGGTTATCCCAAAATGTTGTGCGGTTCAAACAGAGCAAATATGAAAATATGAGAGAATTATGAGTTCAGGCGACGCACGGAACGGGGAAAACGCACTTTCATGTGATCAATTAAGGTTCGCATCGTCAATGGGCGGAGCAACATCACCGGTTTGATCGGTAGATTGGCATATTTCACATCTTCTTCCTGTTCCGCAGAACAGATCACAATCACTACCAGTTCACTGCCCTGTCGTTGGGCTAACAGGCAGATATCGCGGGCGGCTTCCAGCGATTCGGTGCCAGTGCTTTCCAGATCGATTATCAGGCACTCAAATGGTTCCTGCTTGAAGCGTTGTAAAGCCAGGCTGGAATTTTTGGAAATCAGCACGCGGCAGTTATATTCCTTTAATTTACTCCGGAAGGCATCCTGCAGTTTGGGATGTTCTTCCACCACGTAGGCTGTAATGGGTATTGCGGCTTCATCGCCACGTTCCGCTGCAAGCATCTGTTTTTTAGCCAGTGCCACCGCGTGTTTCAGTTGTTCGTAATTCTGATAACGGCCTTCTGGCTGCAGAGACATCATCCGCACCAGCACCGGATACATAGCGGGTGGGATATCGGGATGATCTTTGTTAATGGTGCCAGCAATATCAAATCGCTTTGGCTGCATGCGTGCACGCGGATCTTTCGTCACTGTAAGAATCGGCTGGCCTGTCAGTGCCTCATAAATGATCGTGCCCAGAAAGTAGATATCACTGCGTGGGTCGCCTTTGGGAGCACCGGTGGCTTTTTCCAGACCGGCGTAATCGACTGTCCGGTCGATTTCATCACTGTCTGAATCTTTGTCTTTGTCACCTGCAAGCTCTGCCAGTCCAAAATCCACCAGTTTGGCACTTTTACCTGCTGAAATCAAAATATTCGATGGCTTCAAGTCGCGGTGGGTCAGCCCACAGGATAGTGCGTGTGCCAGTCCGCCAGTTGTTTCTTCCAGTAACGTAACTGCTTCCATCGGGGCCAGTTTTTTGCGAATCGCAAGAATATCGCGAAGATTCCCACCCTCCACAAACTCCATAATCAGGTAATATTGGCCGGAAGCAGGGTCTTTGTTCACTGCCAGAATTTCAACGATGTTCGGGTGCTTCATCGTCAGACCCATCCGGCCTTCCCGCTCGAACGATTCGATCCGTTTGGCATCGTCTGCCCAGCGTTTTCGCAGCACCTTAATCGCCACCACTTCACCCGTACGTGGGTTGTCCGCACGGAATACGCGGCCAAAGCTGCCTGCCGCAATTCGATAAAGCACGCGATACCCACCTAAAATGTAACCTGTGGTATCGCCTTTTCTCAGTTTCGAAGCTTGCCATGGGGTAATAAACCCTTTGCGTTCCATGTACCGCAGTGCTTCATCGCTGTTGTTGCCGAGATTCGTTAATTCCCGAATCGTTTCTTGACTTTGTTCAAAGTCAATCAGGTCGAGACGAAGTGCTTGTTCCGTCATTTGCACTCCATCATAAGAAGAGGACATGTGAGCAAAACTCCCAAGTGCAGAAGAATAGATAATGAAAAGAATATACATATGTATACTATTTTGCTGCCAGGAAACGGTTTTCCCTTCACAAAAATTTTATGATTTTGACAAGTCCGTGGATTATACCAGATGCAGAATTCACTTGTAGGAATAAAATCCTGTGTTATATTCATTAAAGCAGAAATCTTGAACACTCGCCATTTTTTCATTCAAGATTCTCCCCAGTAACATCCTTCCGTGGGGGTTTTGTCGTGAAGTTTTATTTAATTGTTGCCAATGGCAAGAAAAAAGGGATACCAATCCCGATTGAGATCGATCTGTTTCTGATTGGCAGTGGCAAAGCCTGCCAGTTGCGTACCGTCCACGACGACCTTGCCGCTCAGCACTGCGCACTGATCATGCGCGACCGCAAGGTATTTGTGTGCGATCTGGGTTCTGGCTTGCCCACTTATGTCAACGATCAGATGATGGATCCCCATGTGGAATGGCCATTACATTCTGGTGACCTGCTGACGGTGGGCCCGCTGAAATTCATGGTGCAATATCGCGAAAAAGTTCTTTCGAAAAAAGACCTGGAAGAGTGGGCATTGCGTTGTCTGGATCAGCACGGTGTGCAGAGACAGTCCGCACTTGATCGGATTGATGAAGTGGCCTCACATTCGGACGAATATGAGAATGCCGCCAAGGCCGCCAGTGCGATTATTGATGTGCTGAACGCGCAGAAAGGCATTGTTCGTGGGCGGCTGCGGATTTCCCGCGAAGGCGCAATTACCGTGGTGCGTGTCAACGATCTGTATCTGGTGGAAGATGCAGAACTAGCACTGTTAAACCGTGAACTGCACGAAAACCTGAATCGACCCAACCTGAAGGTGCTGCTCGATCTGAAGCACGTGAAGCGAATGTCGAGCCCCGCTGTGGAAATGTTTGATAATTTTGTCAGTTGGCTGCACAATCAGGGAAGCAGACTGGCCATTTGTCGGATTCGCGATGAATTGAAGCAAATGCTGCAGACATATCCAAAAACCAGTAGCCTGAAGTTCTTTGCAGATAAGCAAAAAGCACTCTCTGGTAGCTGGTAGGCTCCGAAACCTTTACAGACCACATTTGTGGGGACAATTTTCTGGAATTCGCCCCACCCTAAGGGCTATTAATGAGTTTTCGTGTCGAAAATTTCATTGAACTCCAAAAAAGTCGCTTGTCAAAATGAAGAAAATTTCACTTATTGCATTTTTACTTTGCTGTGTGCCCACGTTTGCACAATCAAAATGGTGGAACCAGTGGCGTGGCCCCCAACGCACCGGAGTGTCCCCTGGGGAAAATTTCCCCACGAATTTCAAAAATTTGAAGCCCCTATGGGAAATCGATGAGCCTGGCCCGAGCTATTCAGGGCCAGTAATGAATGAGAAGTTTCTCATCACTACCGCCACCGTGGGTGAAAAAGATGAGATGGTTCGGTGTCTGGATCGCACCACAGGAAAGGAAATCTGGCAACAAACCTGGACAGGCTCTCTGAAGGTGCCTTTCTTTGCAGCACGCAACGGATCGTGGATCCGTGCCACTCCCACGATTGACGGTGATCGGCTGTATGTGGCAGGCATCCGCGACGTACTGGTTTGCTTTAACCTGCCAGATGGTAAGGAGTTATGGCGATTCGATGCGATGAAAGAACTGGGCACTGCTGCACCTGCATTCGGCTGCGTCTGTTCCCCATTGGTGGATACTCAGGGGATCTACTTTCAGGCTGGCTTGACCGTGTGCAAATTGGATAAAACCACCGGGAAACTGCTTTGGAAAGCATTGAAAGAAAACGACTCGATGATGGGCAGTGCGTTTTCCTCGCCTGTCCTCAGTGAATTAGGTGGCAAAGAGCAGATTGTGGTGCAAACCCGTTCTCGCCTGGCTGGTGTGGATAAGGATTCAGGCGAAGTAATGTGGGAAAAAGCAATTCCCACCTTCCGTGGAATGAATATTCTCACTCCGGTAACCTACGAAAATCAGGTGTTCACCAGCACTTACGGTGGTAATACCCGCCTGATCGATATTTCGCTGAAAGACAAACAGATGACCACCACAGATAAGTGGCAATTAAAATATGAAGGATACATGACCACGCCGGTGATTGTTCAGGACAATGCCTACTGGTTCGGCAAAGACCGCCGTTTCATTTCGGTGAATCTGAAAACTGGCAAAGAAAACTGGCGTTCGGAAGAACGGTTTGGTGAATATTGCAGCCTGGTAGTACGTAACGATAAAATCCTGGCGCTGGATATGAATGGCAAACTCTATCTGTTGAATGCCAACCCCAAAGAGTTTGAAATTCTCGACCAGACTGTTGTTTCGAAGGAAGAAACCTGGGCCCACCTTGCAGTGGTCGATAACCAGCTTTACATTCGCGACCTGAAGAAGACGAAAGCATTTCTTTGGAAATAGTGTAGTTTCACGATTGCCCAGCGACGTTTTTTACGTTTTAGCTATTCTTTTTTTCAAACAATCGATTCGAACGATTTAGTCTGGAATCAGTTTGAAACTCGGTTAAAATTGAACAGTTACCAAGTTGCCTTCATAGTTTGAGCAGAAATACCCTTGCTTACGCTGCGGGCTATGAAGGCAAACATGATGAATTCGAAATGAGAGTCGGGGAAGGCCGATCTTCAAGATGAACGGGGATTAGTCTGGGTTATTGATGAAGGATGCACGCACTATTGAAGACATCTATTCAATTAATTACAAACGTTCGCCAAAGACCTGGGTAATATAAAACTGCCCGCTGCTATCCGTGGTAATGCTGACACCGGTTTCCAGGAAATTGGGATTCAGAATATTCGCACGGTGGCCTGGAGAATCCATCCAGGCCGCTACCGCTTCAGCAACAGTGGGGTAACCCACTGCAAGGTTTTCCCCATAACTAAAGCGTGTGTTGAAGTTGGTATAGCCCACAATGTCCAGACGGTTCGAAGTTTCTGGGGAAATCGTTTGCGTTAACGTGTGGCTGAGGGCACCAAAACCCAGCGTGGCGGAAAGCCGGGCCATGTTGTCAGAATGGATGTAAGCCGCACCGTTTAACTGAAAGTTCGTCGTCAGTGCATTCAGCCCCGCATTGGTCCGTTCCAGATTCACCTGGTCAATCACCTGCTGTTCCATGCTTGTGTTCACACGCAGGATACCGCGGAATGATGCCTGATTCTGGATCAACACATTTCTGCCACCGCCACCATTAATGGTATCTGTGCCCCCGCCACCAATGATGCGGTCATAGCCGTTCCCACCAAAGATGGTGTCGTTGCCATAACCACCAAAGATGGTGTTCGACCCGTTCCCACCAAAAATTATATCGTCGCCAAATCCCCCATAGATGGTGGTGGGGTTGGTGATCGCCGAATCTACAGTGATCGTATCATTGCCACTACCCGCACTGATCACGATCATGCGGATAGAACTGAGATTGAACCGCTGTCCTTCAACAACAACGTCGATGCCATCGCGGGTCAAGGTGATCGATTCGCTTTCTGAATTACCCAGCACTGTCAGATAGCCGTTCGTAAAATCGACCGTTGCAGGACAATCACGCGATTCCAGTAATTCAATCTGTAGTATCGTTTGCATTCCTGCCATGTTTGTCCGCTGCTACCTACTTGACGGTATTGTGGGCAATTTATTCCGTATTCAACCTATAAACCAATAATAGCAGGTCGTCCAGCGTTTTTTCATTTTTCATATTATTCTGCCCACAATTTTGCCACAACGCTCTGGCGTGCGTAAACTGTTATTAGCTGGGGGTGCTTTCAGAAGAATGAAGGCTGAGAATATACCCCGACGAACCCGATCCGGGTAATGCCGGCGTGGGGAAGCGATGACACAATTCAGGCACTTTGGGCTGTTTTCTCATCCACTTCCCACCTGCATTCTGCTACATGTGGAAATTTTCTGAGGTGAGAGATGAATTTTAATACTCAAATGGACGCCGCACGTGCGGGTGTGGTTACTCCCGAAATGGAATTCGTCGCGAAACGCGAAGATCTGGACGTTGAACTGATCCGCAGCGAAGTCGCACGTGGGCGAATGGTCATTCCTGCCAACAAAGTCCATTTGCAGCAACGTCTGGAACCAATGGCCATTGGCGTGGCCTCCGTTTGCAAAATTAACGCCAACATTGGCAATTCTGCAGTCACTGGGAAAGTGGAAGACGAACTGGAAAAACTGCACACAGCAGTTCATCTGGGTGCGGATACCGTCATGGATCTGTCCACTGGTGGAAACATCGATGAAATCCGGAAGGCCATCATCGCTGCATCACCTGTTCCCATTGGCACCGTGCCGATTTACCAGGCGATACAGCAAGTCAAAGACCCAGCAGATATTACCCCGCAGATGATGCTGGACATGGTGGAGCACCAGGCAAAGCAGGGTGTCGATTACATGACCATCCATGCTGGTATTCTGCTGGAACATGTGCCCCACACACGCGATCGGGTGACTGGTATTGTCAGCCGAGGTGGGTCGCTGATGGCCCACTGGATGGTGACACACCACAAACAGAATCCCTGGTATACACACTTCGATGAAGTTTGTGAAATAATGAAGCAGTACGATGTGACCTTCAGCCTGGGCGACGGCCTGCGACCCGGTTCGCTGGCTGATGCCAACGACCGAGCCCAGTTTGCAGAACTGGAAACACTGGGCGAACTGACCCTGAAAGCCTGGAAACATGGTTGTCAGGTGATGATTGAAGGCCCCGGCCACATTCCCATGCATCTAGTGAAGATGAATGTGGAAAAAGAGCGCGAAGTGTGCCACGAAGCTCCTTTCTATGTGTTAGGGCCTCTGGTGACCGATATTGCCCCTGGGTATGACCACATTACTTCCGCCATTGGTGCAGCACTGGCTGCGGAAGCGGGTGCGGCCATGCTTTGCTATGTGACCCCCAAAGAACACCTGGGTCTGCCCAACAAAGACGATGTTCGACAAGGGGTGATTGCGTACAAAATTGCAGCCCACGCGGGTGACATTGCCCGTGGGCGAAAGGGAGCACGCGATCGTGATGATGCACTTTCCAAGGCACGCTTTGAGTTCGACTGGAACAAACAGTTTGAACTGTCGCTCGATCCGGAAACTGCTCGCCGCATGCACGATGAAACGCTGCCACAGGAAGTGTTCAAGAGTGCGAAATTCTGTTCGATGTGTGGGCCAAAGTTCTGCTCAATGAAAGTAACCCAGGATGTGCGGAAACTGGCAGAAGATGCGGAACGAATTGCCCTGACAATTTCCAATTCGTAACCACGCGGGGCAGCTCGGTGCGAACATCTTCTAATACCACAATATTGCAATGACACAATATCATTACATTGCAATATTGTTTTTGCTTCTTGGTCTACTGGTTTTCTGGTGGTTACGAAGACACTTTCGCACCGAACTGGAACTGGGCTGGGCCGCAGAATCATTTCGCCTGCAGCAGGAATTGTTGCAGGAAATGTTCATTGCGGAATCGCGTAAATCCGGGAAGCCAAAGGGTTTACAGTGGGTCTCTTGTCAATTTGATTCAGCCCCCGCCTTTATTCAAGACAAACAGCACCAGCGTTTGATTGTACTAGTAGAGATGTTGATTCAATTTGAACCAATTCCTGGCTCGGACATGGAAGATAACCCAGCCGCACGAGAGCCCCGCCTGGGTACTGCTGTCTTTTTCGTACAAAAGAAAAGTTGGAGTACAGAAGGGAAAATTTTCCTGAATTTGCGAATCCAAAATGCCTATCAAACTCTCATGCAATCGTTATCATTGAAACAATGATTAAATTGCACTCATTAATTACTTTGTACTAGACTGATCAAACTACACGCGGCTATAAATCGTGATCGTTTAATAATTAATTTATTTTTACCAAAACAGTATTCCTCTACGGCAGGACTGCCGGACATGGGATGCTGATGACCAAGACTGAGCAGAATGAAGGATTTTTTTCGTCGATTATTAACTCGCAAAGATTTTCAGATTTTCGAGGAGTTAGAAGAACACCTACCCACCGATCGTGAACAGTTGGCAACAATCCTGTTCGAAAAACGCCTGATTACCAGTTACCAACTATCAGAAATATTAAAGAACTATGAAGATCAGCTCTTCGTGGGTAACTATGTTTTGCAATGTCTGGTTGGAGAAGGATCGATGGCACGTGTTTATATGGCACGTAGCCAGGATTTCGACACCATCTATGCAGTGAAGATTCTCAAACCTGCCCGCGCTGCTTCTGCCATGGTACTCAAGCGTTTTCAGCGGGAAGTTGCGACGCTTTCAACCCTGTGGAACGACCATATTGTGCGTGCAATTTATGGGGGAGTTGATGGGACACGCCATTATCTGGTAATGGAATATTTGCCCGGTATTACTCTGGAAGAACTTTCTCGTCGGCGAGGCTCGTTTTCCATTGCGGAAGTATGCAGCATTGGCATCGCAATTCTGAAGGCCATTCAGGGACTCCGGATCGCCGGTCTGGTGCACCGAGATATCAAACCAAGCAATATTCTGATTAGTCCCAAAGGCGATTGGGTAAAACTGGTTGATCTGGGGCTTGCCCACCTCGAACCATCACCCGAAACGCAGGCATTGACCTTCAAAAATGCCCCCTGGATCATGGGCACGCCCGATTATGTTTCCCCAGAACAGATCGAAACACCTTACGCAGTAGACTACCGTACCGATATTTACAGTTTGGGCTGCACCCTGTACTACTTGCTGGTGGGGCATGCACCTTTCGATGGCTACAACATTATCCAGAAACTGTCCCACCACCTGTATTCCGAACCTCTGCAACTACGTTCCCTTCGCAAGGATGTACCTGAAAGTCTCGATCTGCTGATCTGTCAGATGCTGGCGAAGCAGCCCGACCTGCGATGTAGCAATATTGAACAATTGCTTGGGCAACTGCAACAATTTACCCAGGAAGCTGGTGAAACACTGTTTGCGTGTGAAGAAACCCTGGTTGATGAACTGCAGATCGGCATGGATCGAGATCTGGAATCGAATTATTGTCAGACAATTTTATATCCGCAGGATCAGAATCAATTGAGTTTACAACCCGATCCGGAGTGCATGATGAGCATAGAGTTTGAACTTCGTTAACGAGATACGTCTAATGAGTTCTTCCTCATTTTCTGGCGTGCGTGGGGTGCTGCTGGATGGTAATACACCCGCCCAACTTGCCCGATGCTGATCCGATCTGGTGGTACAAACTATCCAATACGGGCGAATCCCACTCATCCTGATCCATCAGCAGATATGACTTATCAGCATGCCGGAACCAGACATCCAGCGGAAGTTGATTGTACCCAGGTGCGGCCACCACTACCCAATCGAAACGACTGCGAAGCTGGCTAAGAAGCTGGGGAACTTGTGCCAGTTCATCCTGACCCAATGGTCCATCACCAGCAGGCAACAAATACAGCGAATCGACACTGGTGCGGTGGAAACCCATTGCAAGTGGGGCTGTTTTTCCTAACAATTCCCGCAACCCTGGTACATGTGGCACGCCCATGCGGGTGGCACAGGAATGCTCGTCGCGGTGTAGTTCGACGATCAGAACACGGCCTACCCCTTCTGCAGCGCGGGTAATCGCCAGATTCAGACAGGTGGTGGTGACCTGTGCTGATGAAGCGACCGGTGCCAACATCAATACGGCTGGCGAGGATGACCGTAACTGGGCACCAATTCCCCCCACCAACTGAGCGTATTGCTGGCTGATGTAGTGTTCTGGTTGGTGATAGGTCACCAGATCTTCACCCAGCGGGTGGGCAGTAATGGGCAGTGATGATAATTCAGGCAACAGATGAAATTGAATCGCACGGTGGGTGGCAGGTTCCACATTCGGTGGCAACAACTTCAAAATTGTCGGAACAGTAGGTGTGGCGGTACCTGCACCGATTTCAACAAACGGCACCTCATTGTTATCTGTGGGTAAGTCTTCTTCCGAAAACGGCACCAACTCCACGAGGGACTTAGTGACGGTGAGATCTTCCACCGTATCGGAATTGTGGTCTACCAGGTCATCATCGATTTCCGAGACGATCTGGAACGTCGAACGAGAATCTCTGGTATTGCGCAGTGCTTCAAACGTTCGACCCATGGAATCAACCCTTCTAAAAACTGTAACTACTTCTCGATTAGGCACTTAAAACGTTTCGTCAGGAAACAATCAGGCGTAACGATCCAGCGATTGGCCCCAGAGATCGACTCGACCTGGCCTTTTTGGCCCAATCAATTCTGGACCATCAGGTTCGTCCGAACCGGAAAAACTATAAGTGGGTGGGCCATCGATCGGCAGAATTACTGGTGGCAGAAACGGAATTGTCTTCGGTGGGAGATCATCCAGCACATCTTCGGCCATCGGGGGCTCACTGTGCGACACCATTTCCGCAATGGGGTACAGTTCTGGCTCAGTGTCTACCTGACTCGCAGGTGGTTCCTGATCTAAGCCAAGTCGATTCACTGCTTCCAGTGCGGCTTCCACATCTACAGTAATACAATCGTTCAATAATGCGAGTTTTGTTGCGAGTGCGGCAGCCTGATTCAGCAGCCTTGGCACACCCTTGCAGCAATGCACCAAAATTTCGAGCACTTCTTCTTCAAAAAAGCGTTCTGGCTTTCCACCACAGACACGCACCTGGTGGCAGAGAAAATCAATCGATTCTTCTTCCGTGAGCGGTTCCAGGTGACACTTTGTTACCACCCGCTGTCGAAGATGGTTAAATGCGGGCTGCTGCAGGGTTTGCAGCAATTCTGGCAGGCCAAGTAACAGAATCTGCACGGCCTTGCTTTCTTTCCCGTCGAGATTGCTCAGCAATCGCAATTCTTCCAGTGTGTCCGGGCTCAGGTGGTGGGCTTCGTCGATCACGATTAGCGTTTGCCCACCACTCTGGTAGTAATTCAGGCAACTTTCAACCCAGGCCAGGCGGGCTTCCTGTTCCGTCAGTCGGTGGTAAGGGATGGCCAGATCAAACAGCATCGCCTGATACAGATCAACCCTTTTCCGCAGGTGGGAATTTGTCAGTAGCACCGCACGGTAACCTGTGGGCAGATTTTCGAGCAGTCGATAGCCAGCCAGCGTCTTGCCAAGGCCAGGTTCGCTGGTCAGCAAGGCAATTGGCTCACTGTCCAGCAAAAACTGGTTCAGTTCCGCCAGTGCATTCTCGTGACTGCTGGAGGCGTAATAGCACTCCGTATCTGGTGTGGAACGAAACGGCTTTCGACGCAGTCCCATCGGCGTCAGGTCCATGCGGCAGCACCAAAGCTAAAGTAAAGAAAAATCCCCCGAACTGTTGAATCGGTAAAAATCGGACCTGATCTTCACAATTAATCCCCACGTGGGGGAATTCTGATGCAGGAGTGAAAAAACCGTACCAGTTGCACGTTACACAGATTTCTTAAACCGAGCCAGAACTGTCAGCGAAGCGTTAGTTGCAATTTCATTTTTTTACCGCGAAGTTGCAAAGAAAACATGAGGGATTCTTAATCATTCGATCCATTTGAATGTCCTCATAAATGCTTGTCGCGACTTTTGTTGAAGTTATCGGACTTTATGAGGATTTTTTCAGATCATCGAGGTGGTTCAGTCCGAATTGGATCAGAAACTTCTTCGTGGTAACGTAAAGCACGGGGCGGCCGAGGGTTTCCTGCCTGCCACTAATCTTTACAAAGCCTTTTTCCAGCAACTGATTTATTAATTCGCCACAGCTTACCCCGCGGATCGAATCAACCTCAGCGCGGGTGATTGGTTGTCGATAGGCGATGGTGGCCAATGTTTCCAGTGCGGCGTTTGTCAGTCGCACGCCATCATCGGCACGCTGCAGACGCACCAACCACGCACGGTACGTAGGGAGGGTAAATAATTGATACCCTCCGGCAATTTCTTCGATCTGGAAGGCAGAATTACCACGTTCGTATAGCTGCCTGAGCTTCTGAATGGCCTGTTTGGTTTCTTGGGCGTCCGTAAAGCCCACAATGCTGGTTAGTTTTCGTATCGTCTGGGGCTCATCGCTCATCATCAGTGCGGCCTCCAGGCGTGCGGTCATTTCGTCGCGTGCGAGAGGTTCATCAAAGTGCTCGGCCTGTTCCAAACGCTGGCCAGGAATGTGGCCCACCTGGCGATGATCTTGGGGCAATCGATCGGTGCGGAATGGCACCGGCAACACACCAGGATTTCCCCCACGGTGGGGTGTCGGGAAATAGCGATTTGGCTGTTGCTTCATTTTCCTAACTACTTATTGATCAATTACTTATCGCGATCCGCCCGATAGAGCCTGCATGATATACAGTTCGCTTCCCTCTGTCACAACATCGCTCAATGTGGTGCGATCCACTATTGGTTCGTTATTCAAAAAAATAACCATGTGGTGTCGCACCGCACCGTGTTCGTCCAGCACGTAACTTTTCGCACGCGGGTAGCTGGCAAAAACCTGCTCCAGCACCTCTTGCACGGTGCTGCCAGGCACCTGCATCGGTGGGCATTCCAGATGTCGCTGCAGATTCTGGGTGAAGACTACGGTTGTCATCAATTACCCCTTCGCGAAATCGGCACGCCAGGCAGCAATAGCCAGTGCCCCAATGCCAAACGCACACAGCACGCCACAAGCCTGTGCAACCACCGTAAAGTTTGGTTGTGGGTTGGTCAGTAATTGCTGGTAGGCATCCAACGCCCAGGCGTGTGGTGTTACATAGGTATATTTTCGGATATTTTCGGGCATTAAATCGCGTGGCATCATCGATCCGCCGATCCCTGCCAGCAACAAAACAACCAAAGTGCCATATACCGCCACCTGAGTTTCTGTTTTTGCCAATACAGAAATGAGCATGGAAATTCCCACGGCGGCCAATGATGTGGACAGCACCACGGCCAACATCCATAATGGGTGGTCGGTCCAGTTCAATCCAAAAAGTAACCCACTGGCAACGATCAGAAAGACGCCCTGAAAAACAGAAATCATGCTGGCTGGGATCAGTTTGCCCACCAGTATGGATGAACTACTGATTGGTGCGGCCCGCAATCGTGTTAACGTGTTCTGCCTGCGTTCGCCCACAAACATCCAGCCCACGGTAAGAACCAGGAAAAAGGCGAATGTGACCATGTAGGCGGGTACCAGAATCTGGAAACGGATCTCCCCACGTTTTGGCAGGGCGCTGGGGGCCTGATATTCTGCCACCGAACCTTGTGGGGTACTGTTCGGTTCATTTTTGGTGAGACTGGACCAGGTTTTTGCCCGAAAATTGTAATTGCTGAAGATCACCGCAATCTGATCCTGCACTTTGGGCCCCATCTGGTTCTGTACGGCAGGCGTGAGAAAATCTTCATATTTTACCTGCTTCGCCAACTCTTTGACAAAATCTTCATCTTCAAAGCACTTGGTTAGCACAATCTGCAGCTTCGGTGCCTGATTCAGGAACGCACCTGCCAGCAGGCCAAACTCTTTTCGCAGGATTTCCTTGAACTTCGGATTGTCGAACATCTGATTGAGCAGGCGTTGCATCATTGGGTGAAGATCTTTTAATAATTTAGGATCAACTCCCTCAGCCCCATCGAGATCTTTCGCTAACCCTGCCATGAACTCGGGATCACCCACTTTTTCAAAAGCATTGCCAATCATCCACGGAATGACCACACGGAACAGAGTTACCTGGGCCACCTGTTCGATAATGGAGGCCGAAGTGAGTTGTGTGGGGTCTTTCAGGATGGTCAGACCCACAATGTTGGGATTGATTCCATCGCGATACAGCGGATTAATTGGTGGGGGATTTGTTTTCGATAAAAACGAGCACCGCTGCATCTGAGAACTGAAATCTCGCTCGAAAATGAGAATTGCAGACCGTTTCCCTTCACGAATCAGTTCTTCGGCCTGTTCTCGATCGTGGATGATTTCCAGACGGATATCCGCAGAACTGATCAGGTCGTCAATCACAATTTCCGACCAAGGCTTCGGTGGGTAATTGCCGGAAGTAATGCCCCCACCTTCATCTAAATTGAGGATCGTTACTCGCAGCCGATCATCGGGCTTTTGGCCAAAGCCATCACCCACAACCAGTGCCAGAATGGCCACCAGAAAGATGGGCATCAGCAGTAAAATTAATGCCGAGCGATAATCGCGTCGTAATAATTTCAGGTCTTTCCGGGCGATCGTCCAAATGGCCATGAAGAATCCTTCATATTTGCTGAATCATAGGAAAAGAACCTACTCTCTGGCTGCAGGTGGTTGATCCGCAAGCGATTGGAGGCGAGTGAACGTATGCACTGGGAACAGGCGATAGCCCGCAGGAACCTCCCCCACCAGACCTGCCAGACGGGCTGCTTTGCCATCTATCTCAATATCGAGCATTAATGCCAAATTCAGGCTGCTTCCATCTTTCATCTGTACTTCGCAGTCGGCGGTGCGGTCTTTCAAATTAATCTGTTGCACCTCCAGCGTGGTGATGTTTGCTAATTCCACTTTCAACGTTTTGCGAAACCGCAGATAGTTCAGCAGATGCTCCTTACCTGTCGCATCGCGATAAAGTGCGGTCAGATTGGTTACTGCTGTCTTGGGGGCGGGCTCTTTCGATTTAGCCACAGGAACAATCGAAAACTGGTGTGTATCTGGTGATATTTTTTTCACATTTGGTGGCTTGGGCATTGGAAAATCAATTTGCAGCACCCCACCATCAAGAACACCCCCGCGGAAGCGTGTGGTGGCTACTGCTTTGCCCTGTGGAATGTCGCCTTCGATGGTGATCGTATTAATTCCACGAAAGCGTGCGGTGCCCACCAATGGCTTTTCAAGCCCCACCACCTTCAGTTCGGCGGTTTCTTTGCCTTTCTCATAATTGTACTTGATTTGTTGAATCCGATTCCAGGCAATGAAAGTAACAATCCCTTCCTGATAAGTGGTGGAATCCAATTCGCGGAACTCAAAAACTGCTTCCGCAGGTTGAATCCAGGAAACTGTTTTCGGCTGTGGGATGATCTTCCACTGACTGAGAGCAACTTTCTTTTCTGTCCGATCCACAATGGTTAGTGGTTCTGCAGAACCAATTGGGCTCCACGCACAGCACCACAAACAGGTCACCAGCGCTATTTTTTGCATGCTAATCCCCAATTTTCGAGCAAATTACCCCACTTGCCCCGTTCTACTATTGTGAACGGGTGAAATTCACCTTGCGGAAAATCGAAAGTTATTCTACTTTTTTCTAGCTTAGTTGGGAGTAAGCTCATGATTCGCATTGAAAACGATATTTTTCTTCCCAATGGTTACTGCAATCCCGATTGTTTCAGTGCTGCCACATGGCAGGTGTTGCAGAAAGCGGTGCATGCTGCAGAAACTCATCAGTGGGAGATGGTACGCACGTGCCACCTGTTGATGGCATTGCTGCAATCGAAAGACCATTTAGCGACTAAGTTATTACAGGATAATGGTTTACAAGCAGCAGATGTGCTGTACCGTCTGGATCAGCAGTTCCCACCTAAAGATTCTCGTGTGACATGCGAACGAATCCACCTGCACCGCGAGTATCTTTCGCAACAGGTTCTCGATCTGCTGCGCGCCGCACGGTTTCGCCAGATGGATATGGGGCGTACCAAAGTGTCCACGGGAGATCTTTGGTGGTGTCTTTTAGAGCGTCCTGGTTATGTAACTGCGGTACTCTCTACACAAAATACTAAAATTCAACAACTGAAAGCCCAGATCCTGACCTGGGAGTGCGAATTGGTTTCTTGATTACATCTGGCAGAATCACCCCAGGCTGTATAACCCCATCTTTCCTATTTTCTATCTCCTTTCCAGTTGAAAAAATTGCAAGGCGTTCACTAGAAGTGCGTTTTACAATGTGTTGTGTGGTATAAGAGATAGATAATGCGCACGCTGAAAATATTACTGTTCATCGCCTTACTGGGGAGCATCACAGGCTGCCGAGGTGGTTGTTTTCGTCGGCTTTGTAATCCGGCACCCCCACCTCCCCCTTCAACGGGATATATCCCACCTACGGATATTCCTGTGGGACCCCCACCTGCTTCGAACGACCCTTACCGCGACCTGCCTCCGGTGCCAGGTGGGTCTGGTTCGCAGAAAAAAGGTGCGGAACTGATTCTGCCCGAATCAATGCCCAATTCCAGTTCCAAGTTTGAAGATACGTTTCCTGAAGCACCGATTCCGAAGATTGAATCGAAATCGGAATTGCCAAAGGAACCTGAATATATCCCACCGACAAACATTCCGAAAGAAGTGCCCGAAGTTCAGCCCATGGACATGGGGCAGAAAGACGTGCCTGCTACAGCAGGAAAACTGACCGATACAGTGGTTGGTATTGAACGCTTTCAGCAGGTGGGGCCAAACGTCTACACCGGCCAGCGTGCAGAACTGAATGGCCTGGATTGGTTGCAACAGAACCAGTTTGGTACGGTTGTATACCTGATGCGTGCAGAAGACGACCCAAGCAGCGATCAGTTGCAGATGGAAAAAAGAAACCTGCCATTTGTGGCTGAAATCGTTACGCCAGAAACACTTACGGCACAATGGTTTGCCCAGTTTTCCGCGACAATCAAGCACCCGAAGCAGCAGAATGTGTTTGTCTTCGATCGTGCAGGCGATATTGTGCCCACGGTGTGGTACATTTACTATCGTCAGACGGATCATCTCTCGCACGAAGAAGCATCGGTGCTGGCGAAAAAGTTTGGCACATTCGATCCAGAAAGCAAGCTAGCAAAAGCTGCACGAAAAATCGCCGATTCATAACAACCCTGTTATTTTGCAATTCATTTTTCTCTCATTGATCTGATCTGTTGCCCCACAAAACAGTGGGGGTGATTGCAATTTTGCAAGAATTCACAAAAAAGTTACCATCGTCATAACTAATTACACCATAAGAATTTATGGCAGCCAATTTTTACCTTTTCGTTTAGAAATCTGAAAAAAATGAACTCTCATGGCTGGGCTTGGGTAATATATATAGGTGAGCATGGAAATAATTTCATGCTTTGAAGAGGATTGTTCGCACTTTATGGTGCCGTTTCGTGAAGCCTCTTTCATCGATCAAATCCATCGGGTAAACTAGTCAGCAGGTTTGCCTGGCAAATCCAAGGAGACCCTCTCAATGCTGCGAACAATTTCCCCAATCTGCTTGCTGTTGTGGTGTGCGGTGGCAATTGGTCAACCCAAACAACCCACCTTCTCCAAAGGCGAGACCCTGTTTGTTGCCCAGGTACTGCCCACCTTCCAGGCAAAATGCTTTGCCTGCCACGGCGATGATGCCAAAAAAATGAAGGCAGCTCTGGATATGCGTTCGTTAGCCACCCTCCTGAAAGGTGGGGATAGCGGCCCAGCGCTGATCGCTGGCAAGTCTCAGGAAAGTCTCATCTACAAAGCGGCTATTCGTACCGATCATGAAGTTTCAGCGATGCCACCGAAGGAGAATGATCGTCTTTCGAAATTGGAACTGGAAACACTTCAGCAGTGGATTGATGCTGGGGCACCGTGGCCTGATGCAGCACAGATCAAATTGATTCAACAATCCCTCAAACCCAAGGGGGTTACTGTTCATACCAGTGGTGGCCTCAGCGAAGAATGGACGAACCGACGTTACCAGCCAGCAGATCTTTGGGCATATCAACCGCTAAAGAAAGTGCAGTTGTCTCAACACGGCAGTCAGGCGATTGACCATCTGATTGATGAACGAATCCGATCTGCTGGCATCAATGCTGCTCCACGTGCGGATCGCAGAACGCTGATTCGTCGGGTGACCTTTGATTTAACCGGTTTGCCACCGACACCGCACGAAATCCAGAACTTTCTCACCGACAACACTTCAGACGAAGTGGCATTTCGCAAGGTGGTGGATCGCTTACTGGCCTCGCCACATTTCGGGGAACAATTTGCCCGCCACTGGCTGGATATTGCACGTTATGCAGATTCTGCAGGGTTTGCCAACGACTATGAACGTGGGAACGCCTGGCGCTACAGAGATTACGTGGTGCGGGCCTTCAACAATGATAAGCCTTACGATCAATTTGTCCGCGAACAGATTGCTGGGGATGAAATCGACACCAACAATCCAGAAATGTTGATTGCCACAGGCTTTCTACGGATGGGTGCCTGGGAATTAACGGGGATGGAAGTTGCCAGAATTGCCCGCCAACGCTTTCTGGATGATGTTACCGATACGGTTAGTCAGGTGTTTCTGGGTCATATGGCCCAGTGTGCCCGGTGCCACGATCATAAGTTTGATCCTGTCCCCACGCGGGATTATTATCGCCTGCAGGCAGTTTTCGCCACCACGCAGATTGCAGAGTGTGCGGCACCTTTTCTGCCCAAGGAAAATACCCAAGGATTTGAAGAGCAGAAGTATTTACAGGCACGGAAACAGTTTTATCAGGACCATCTCAATCGAATTCAGAAAATCGAATCAGCCAAACGTATTCGGTGGGAGAAGGAAAATCCCGATCAGAAAGGGATCAAATTCCCGCGACATCAGGTACTGTCGGCAGCCGATCTGGGTATGGAACGAATCGCCCGCAAAGGACTGGAACGGCTGCGTTGGGAAGAGGATCGTTATGAGCCGATTGCCCACAGTGTGTATAACGGCAAAACACCGGAACTACGGGGAATGTATGCACCGTTCCGAATGCCAACAGCACCACTGGAAGGCAAAGGTACGCTGGACAACACATTTATCCTGGCAGGTGGTGATCCCTTCAGCCCCAAAGAGAAAGTTCTTCCCGGTGCTTTCAGTGCAGCACTTCCAGACAATTTCCCCCAAGCGACGAGTGGTCGCAGAACAGCGTTGGCCAACTGGATCGTAGATCCCGCCAATCCGCTCACCGCACGTGTGATTGTGAATCGTTTGTGGCAGTGGGTGATGGGCACACCAATCGCTGGCAATCCCAACAACTTTGGTGCAACTGGGAAAAAGCCCACGCACCCTGAATTGCTGGATTGGCTGGCAGCAGAACTGATCAGGCAACAGTGGTCGATGAAACAAATGATTCGAATGATGGTACTGACAGATACGTATGCCAGAATGTCCCAACATCCCAATAAGAAAGAGTTGCTGCAACGTGATCCCAATTTGCAACTGTATGCGGTACATCGCCCACGTCGTCTGACTGCGGAAGAACTGCACGATGCCATACTGGCTACCAGTGGGGAATTGAATGCTATGGTTGGTGGGATTCCCGTGCGTCATGAAATCAATCGCGACATTGCTGTACAACCACGACAGGTGATGGGCACCTTTGCCAATGTGTGGGAGGCGTCACCAAAACCGGCCCAACGCAATCGGCGGAGTATTTACACGCTCAAACTACGTGGATTGCGTGATCCCACCGCGGAAGTTTTTAATCAGCCATCGCCAGAATTTTCCTGCGAGCGGCGGGAAGTTTCCACCATTGCCCCCCAGGCATTTTCATTGTTCAACAGTGAGGCATCACGCACCCGTGCATTGGTATTTGCCGCTAATGTGTTGAAAAAATCGAAATCCAAACAAGATGCAGTGCAACAGATCTTCCAGCGTGCCCTGGGACGCACCCCCACTGAGACAGAACAACAGGCATGCCTGGAGCACTGGCATTTAATGGCCAAAAAACATGAAGCGATTCCTGTTGCAAAACCAACGGTGGTAAAAGAAATCGTTCGCGAAGCAGTAGAAGAAAACGTGGGACAGAAATATACCTTTGTTGAAAAATTCTTTGCAGCTGCAGATTATGAAGCCGATCTGCACCCCGCAGATGTGACGCCCGATGTTCGTGGATTGATGGAAGTTTGCCTGGTGCTTTTGAATACCAACGAATTCATCTACCTTGATTAGGGAACAATACGATGCTCGATCGAAGAGAAATCCTGTATTCGCTGGGTGCCTCGCTGGGCAGTGTGGCGTTTACTGCGTTGATGGCAGATGAGGCCAGACAGAAGCCCCACCTGCAGGCGAAAGCAAAAGCGTGCATCTTTCTTACCATGGAAGGTGGGCCCAGCCATATTGATACGTTTGATCCCAAACCCAGGCTGGGTGATCTGCACTTGAAAGAATTCACACGCACCGACAAAATGCAGTCGGCCATGTCCAGCGGCAAGCGTTATTATGTGGCATCGCCATTCCGGTTTCAGAAAGCGGGCCAAAGTGGTGCCACCATTGCAACAAACTGGCAGCACCTTGCCAAGGTAGTAGACGAGATCTGTTTTTATCGTGGTTGCCAGGTAGATTCAGTCAATCATCCCACAGCAATGTACCAACTGAACACAGGCAATCGTTTTGGTGGCGATCCCGCGATGGGCGCTTGGGTAACTTATGGCCTGGGTACAGAAAACGCGAATCTGCCAGGCTATGTGGTATTGCCAGAAGTCAGTCACCCCCAGGGTGGTGCTGCCAATTGGGGCAACGGTTTTCTGCCCGCGATGTTTCAAGGAACGCCATTTCGTGCGAAAGGTTCCCCTGTGCTGGATCTCACCCCACCCGGTAATGTTTCAAGAGAACATCAGCGGTTGAATCTGGATCTGCTGGAAAAACTGAACAAAGAGCATTCCAGGCAGCGTCTCGAGCGGGATGACCTGGTTGCCAGGATGAAAAGCTATGAACTGGCTTTCAAGATGCAGGCAGAAGTGCCCGAACTGATGAATCTGGACAATGAACCACAACAAACGAAGGACATGTATGGCCTTGGCAAAGAGCCCACTGATGCGTTTGGAAGGAAGTGCCTTCTGGCACGTCGGCTGGTGGAAAAAGGAGTGCGGTTCGTGCAGCTTTACGCTGGCACCTGGGACAGCCACGACTACATCGAAAAAGCCCACGGCAACCTGGTTCAGCAGGTCGATCAACCGATTGCAGGTTTAATTGCCGATTTGAAACGCACTGGCCTGCTCGATAGCACCCTGGTGATCTGGGGTGGGGAGTTCGGACGAAGCCCGGATAATGGCGTGCGGATGGGAACTGCCTTTGGCCGCGACCACAATCCCAAAGCAATGTCCATCTGGTTTGCAGGTGGGGGTGTCAAGGCGGGACATACGATTGGGCAAACAGACGAAACTGGTGCTGAAGCAGTAGAGTGCGTGCACCACATTAGAGATCTGCACGTCACCATCCTGCGTTTGCTGGGACTGGATGATACCAAGCTGACCTATTTCCACGGTGGACGGTTTAAACAACTCTCCCAATTTGGTGGGCAGGTAATCAAGGAGATTGTTGCATAGCTGATCTTCGAAATAAGTTGCTGAAGATCAGCCTGATGTTGAGATGAAATGGGCAATTGATTATCAGTGAATGACTATTTGCTGAGTGAAGCGGTGCGGACCGGCAGGATATCGCCAAAGTTCACGCGAATTGGTTCTCCAGCGGTAAAAGTCACTTTTTTGTCCACTACTTCTTCGGTGCCGTTGGAATTGATCACTGCGGTGAAAACGTAGGTATAGCTTTGCCCACGGTTCAGTTCTGGCGTGCGAAATTCTGCCACTGGCCCTTTGGCATTGGTGCGTACCCCATCTACCATCAGATTGGCATTTTCGGGCAGTGTAACTACCACGGGGCTGCTGACATTTGCTGTCAGGGTTTTGGTGAAGTCGGCACTGGTGGTCTGGCCAGCAGATACAAACACCTTGCGGTTTTCTGTCTGGCGTTCGCCGTTGGCCATGTATTCCACGCGGAGGTTGTAAGAAAACTGACCGTTACCTGGCAGTTCTGGTGTCAGGAAAGAACGGGTGGTGCCACTGAGTTCGGTCAACTGATCGTTGGCATACAGCTTGGCATCTGCTGGAACATTCACCACCAGGCGTGCTTTGTTGCCTGGCACGCTGGCAACAGGAGTTTCGCCATAGGCTGGTGCGTAGTAGCTGGAAGACATGGGCATTGCCGATGTGCTGGGAACGACACTGCCGTAAGACCCGTAGCACCCGCTGCAACCGGAGCAACCAGCGGAATATCCTGTGCAACCAGAGTAGAAGCTGCCGGAACAGCCACTGCAACTGGAATAATGGCTGCCATAGCACCCGTAGCATCCACTGCAACTGGAATAGTGGCTGCCGTAACATCCGTAGCATCCGCTGCAGCTACTGCCGTAGCACCCACTGCAACTGGAATAATGGCTACCGTAACATCCGTAGCAACCGCTGCAGCTACTGCCGTAGCAGCTGGAACCTTTGCAACCATGGCCAAAGAATAATCCACCGAAGCAACCATGGCAGGATTTGGCGTAACCACCATAGCAGCCATTGCAGCTTCCGCCGTAACATCCGTTGCAACCTGCCGACTTGTGCCCACCAAAAAGCCCAAAGAATTGCGGGGTTTCTGGTGCGCCTGTCATGGCTGCCAGCATTACCAAACTGTACATCGTGTTGTTCTCCTCAAAGTTGAGACTAACTGTCCGTGGCTACCCGCACCCGCATGTCCTGTGCAATTAGGTAGCTTCGATTGTTTAGGATAACTGGGTAAGATGGCAAAGTCAAAGATAATGCGTTAACTGGGACAAGTATATCGGTTGTACCAATCCGGATTACATTCTCTTATCGATATAATCGTTATAACCGTTATTTCTTTGCCATTTCACCCAGATCGTTCAAAAGGTACAAACGGTACACCGTTTGCCACGGCTAAACGCGTGGGAAATTCAGTACAATCACCGGATTTTATTCGTAAGTTCTTTATTTGTAATAACTTGCGCAGAATCAATTACATCGATCGGTGGGAAATTCAGGCAAATGATGACCAAAATGCCGGTTTATCCAAACTGGTTGAAATTACCACGTTTTCCGCCTGTGACAGCAATTTTGGTAGTAGTGTTACGGTAGTAAGTCGGGGTTGTACAAACTGGGCGAATTGCGTTAAAGTGGATTGTTGTAGCAATCATCCCGATTTGCACAAACTTGCCGACTCGCGTTCGGTTCGACATTTTGACAACTGTTTAAACGTCATGGGAGTAGGTTTCATGGAACTGCGTGAAGAAGGCACCCGTCAGAGCCATCTGTCCGCTGAAGTGAATGCACAGAAAGCAGCCCCACCTGTCGTGGTGCAGGTCGATCAATTCGATGTGCACACCCACATTGCGCAGTTGTGGGGCGAAATCCTCTTTGTGGACGACATCCAACCCGATGACGACTTCTTTGAACTCGGTGGTGATTCCGTCAGTGCGGTGCAGATTCTGTCCCGAATCAACACAGAATTCAAAGTCAAATTCGAAGAAGCGGAACTTTTTCAGGTTCGCACCGTGCGTGGCCTGTGCGAACTGCTCGAACAACGTGTCACCCACCTGGCCGTTGAAGATGAAAGTGAACAGACCAAGCCCCGAACCGATTTCCCGTTGACGAGTGCCCAGAAACGCCTCTGGTTTCTGGATCGCATGATTGATTCCCCACAGGTCTATAATGTGGGGCGAATGATCCACCTGACGGGGAAATTACAACCGGAATTACTGGCCGCAGCATTCCTGGATGTGGTGAAACGCCATGCGATTTTCCGCACCCGCATTGACAGCACGGGCAACGAACCAGTTCAGATCGTCGAAGCAGAACTGACGACACTGGTTGAAGTGGTAGACTTGACCGAACTGCCGTACATGGAACGCAAACCTACTGTGCTGAAACAGTGCCTGAAGTGCGACCAAATGCCGTTCAACCTGGCAGTTGCCCCACTCTGGCGGGCAAAAATCTATGTAACGCACAGCACCGAGTGCTATTTCTGGATCAATCTCCACCACATGATTACCGATGGCTGGGCACTTGGTCGGCTGATTGCGGAAGTTGAACAGTGTTATCTGGCACGTTTGAAAGGGGATTCGCTGGAACTACCCCCGCCGGAGATGCAGTTTGGCGACTACGCGATGCTGGAAGCGGGCTGGGCGAATTCCGCAAAATGGCACGACAGCATCGACTTTTGGAAGCAAACATTAACGCCATTTCCAGCATCTCTGGATTTTCCGTTTGCCCACAGCCGACCGAAACAACAAACATTCCGCGGTAAGCTGATCTCATTCGATTTCCCACGCAAACTGTTAGGCCATGTGGACCGAATCTGCCGCACACATGGTGTCACGCGATTTATGGTGGGCCTGGCGGCATTTCAGGCACTCGTCCACCGTTATACCGGGCAAAACGATGTCACCATCGGATCACCAGTACTCAACCGCAGCAGCCAGCAACTGGAAGCGGTCCAGGGGATGTTTGTCAATACCCTGGTGCTTCGAAGCCAGATCAGTTCTGATATCAATTTCCTGCAACTGCTACAGCACGTGGGGGACGTGCGCTCCGGTGCGCTCAACCATCAGGAAGTGCCGCTGGAAAAACTGATTGAGGTGCTGTCTCCCCCACGTGATACGAGCAGACAACCACTGTTCCAGGTGGCGTTCTACTACCAGAACGTGCCGATGATTCCGCAGCAATTTGCGGGGCTGCAAAGTGAGCAGGTCATTACCCACAACGGCACCTCGATGTTCGATCTGCGGTTTGTGCTGGAAGATGGTAAACATGGCACCGTGTGGGGTTGGCTGGAATATAACACTGACCTGTTTGATGAAGCCCACATGCAGGCGATGGTGGGCCACTATTTCACCCTTCTGGCACATGCCTGCGACGCACCGGAGACGCCGATTGGCAACCTGCGGTTACTGAACGAAAAAGAACACCAGCAGATTGTCTACGACTGGAACAATACCAGCGCGGATTATCCTGCAACGGATCATCTGTTGAGCGCATTTACTCGCAAGGTCGATCTGCAGCCAACCCACATGGCAGTGGAGGCGAGCGATCGAACGTGTTCTTACCAGCAATTGGAAGAGGAATCGAATCAGGTAGCCCACTGGTTGCATCAGAATGGTGTCCAACATGGTGACCTGGTTGCGGTGCTGTTACCACGCAGTTCTCACGCAGTAGTTGCAATTCTTGGGATTCTGAAGTGTGGTGCAGGGTATGTACCAATCGATCCGAGCTATCCCAGCGATCGCATCGAGTATATGCTGCATGATTCTGGTGCGGTCAAACTGATTACGAATCAAGAACTGCGACAGCTTCTGAACACAGAACAGGTTGATGATCGCCTGCTCTGTCTGGAGGATCATTCCGCGGCAATTCACACCCAACCGCACCATCGCCTGGCAGTGGCGATCAACCCCGATGATCGGGCCTATGTGATCTACACTTCCGGTTCCACAGGCAAGCCCAAAGGGGTGGTGCTGAGACATCGGGCCGCTGTGAATACGATTGATTGGGTCAATCAACAGTTTGCTGTATTCCCCACCGATCGACTGATGTGTGTGGCGTCGTTCAGCTTCGATCTTTCGGTCTATGATCTGTTTGGTGGACTGGGTGCGGGAGCTACCTTACGCATCTGTTCCGAGCAGGAAATGAAAGATCCTATTCAACTGGCAGCCATTCTGCGAAGTGAAAGGATCAGTATCTGGAATTCAGCGCCAGCTTCGTTGTTACAACTGGTGCCATTCTTCCCACAGAAGCAGGTGGCCGATCTGCGACTGGTGCTTCTCAGCGGGGACTGGATTCCAGTCACCTTACCGGGCCAGATTACCAATGCCTTTCCAAATGCCAAAGTAATCAGTCTGGGTGGGGCGACGGAAGCAGCTATCTGGTCGAATTATTATCCGATTGAAAATGTGGATCCGAAATGGACCAGCATTCCATATGGCTGGCCGATTCGTAATGCCCACTACCATGTGCTGGATGCCCACCTGCAGCCCACACCAGTGGGTGTGCCGGGTGAACTGCATATCGGTGGGGTCTGTCTGGCCGATGGTTACCACCAACGCGAAGAATTGACCGCCAGTCGATTCATTCCCGATCCATTCCGTGCAGAAGGCAAACTTTACAAAACTGGCGACCAGGCACGCTACTGGCCGGATGGCACCATTGAGTTTCTGGGTCGGATCGACCACCAGGTCAAGGTGCGTGGTTTCCGCGTGGAACTGGGAGAAATTGAAGCCGCACTGCGTTCCTTCCCTGGGGTGCGTGAAGCAGTGGTCCAGGCATTTCGCGATGCGGACAAAACGGTCACCCTGGCTGCTTTTCTGCAATTGTCGCACGAAATCGTTGAATCCAATCTGCAGGATTTTCTCCGAAAGGCACTGCCTGAATATATGGTGCCCGCACGATTTGCTTACCTGGAACAGTTCCCGGTGACCTCCAATGGCAAGCTGGATCGCAGTGCTTTGAAGTTGCCGGAATTGAAAATTACTCAAGCATCGGAACTGGAACCACCTACCGATGAAATTGAGCAGATGATTGCCGAAGTGTTTACCGATGTGCTTCAACTGGCAAATGTCCACCGTCAGGCCAATTTCTTCGATGTGGGTGGTCATTCGCTGAAAGCAGCCCAACTGGTTGGCAAATTAAATCAGCGATCTGGTATCGATATTCCATTCGCGGTGCTTTTCGATCATGCAACCGTGGCTGGTTTAGCAAACTATGTTCGGCAACATTCCACCCAGCCGCAGAACACCCACCTGCATCAACAACATCCCGAGTTGAAAGACCGTGGGCCTGCATCGCCTATCCAGGAGCATTTCTGGCTGATCGATAAGGGCTTAACCAACCGCACCATCTACAACGTGGTGGATGTGTATACGCTGCGAGGCCCACTCGATCGACAGCGATTTGCCGAAGCCTGGCAGGCGGTGGTAGATGCAACGGAGATGCTGCGGGCATCGTTCAGAATCAATGATAATATTGTGATTCAGGAATATTCTTCGGAATTGATACGCCCACTGCGTTATGTGGATGCAACTGGGAACCCACGCCTCTATGAGGAAACTCTCACACAGTTACAACACCGCACCTTTGCCCTGGATCAGGCGGGTCCCTGGGATGCTGTGTTGGTGCACGAAGGGAACAACCAGCACCGCTTCATCTGGGCTGGCCACCACATTCTGGTGGATGAGGCATCGCGTGAATTGCTTATGGAAGCATTGCAGCGTACCTATGCAAGCCCCACTTCTGCTGAAAAAGGGCAATCGTTCCGTTATCTGGATTATTCGTCGAATGCTCGATCGGAATTGGAACCTGCCCGCCATCGTGAACAGATCGAGACATGGCAGACTCTGATTCAGGAACGCCCCGGCAAAACGATTCTGCCCTATCAGCACACCACTGTATCACGCATTAATGATGATGGTGCCAGGTACGTGCGGGAGTTCCCAGCCACGCTGGCAAATCAGGTAGCCCTGTTGGCACGTCGCCATCAGGTGACACCTTACCACGTTTACATGGCGGCATTTGGTGCCACGATCGCGCAGTTAACCAGAAATGATACAGTGGTGATCGGCACGGCGATGTCCCAGCGCCATACACATCTGTTGAAGCAATTATTTGGCTGTCTGGTGGATATGCAGGGTGTAATCATCCCCACCGCACCGTGCACTGTTGGAGAATTGCTGACAAAAACACGCCAGCAGGTAACCCGAGAAATCCAGGCAGCCACAGTGCCATTCCAATGGCTGCTGAATCAGATTCCGGGTGCACCTGGTGTGCAGGATCTGTTCGATGCGGTGTTTGTGTTGCAGGAAAACGCACTGTCGGGCCAACTGTCCGAGCAAGTTCATTGGTCCTTCGATGGCTCCTACGCACCTGGGGCTAAATTCGATCTGATGTGTGGTCTGGAACACCATCAGAATGCCTGGACCCTGCATGTTGAATATCGCACCACACTATATCCGGAAGATACGGCAGTGCTGGTGGCAGAAACCTTCCTGGAACGACTGCAATTTTTCTGCGACCGGGAAACAGCGTTCTGGAATGAACCAAGCGAATCCAGCCCACAGAAAAGCATTGAGAAAACAGCGTTTCGCCCACTGTTGCCGTATCAGAATGTGGCAGAATTGATTACCGCCTGCTGTGAAAAATACCCCACCTCAGTGGCATTTCGAGACACCGCCCATTCCATCACTTTCCAGCAGTGGGAACTGGCTTCCCACCAATTGGCTGGCTGGCTGCAATCGCAACAGGTGCGGCCAAATGTACCAGTAGTGGTCTGCCTGGAACGGTCCTGCCAGATCGCAACGGCAATATTTGCCGTCATAAAGTCGGGTGGGGGTTATGTACCGCTCGATCCAGCCCATCCGGAAGAACGACTGGCCGAAATGATTCAGCAGGTCGCCCCACCAGTCATCCTGACGAGCCGCACTGTCGCCGACAAGTTACCTACAGGGTATCAGGTGGTGTGTCTGGAAGAACTGTTGCCCACTCTGATGCAACAGGAACGCACCTCACTGAGCAATCAGGCCACACTGGATGATCTGTTTGCGATTATCTTTACATCTGGCTCGACTGGCAAACCGAAGGGTGTCGCGTTGAAGCAGCGTGGGGTGATCAATCTTTTCTGCGGTGGAGATCACCTGCCGGTGATCGATGCTTCAGATGTTGCCTTTGCAGCCAGCACCTACTCGTTTGATATCCATATTCTGGATTATTGGTGGCCTGCAACTGTTGGTGCAACCACTTACATTGGCAGCAAGGATGCCTCGATCAATGGTGCACTGCTGATCCAGGAACTGGAAACTGCCCAGGCAACAGTGATGTCAGTCACGCCTGCAACCTGGCGGATTCTGCTACTGGCAGGCTGGCAGGGCAGATCGCAGATGAAGGCAATTTCCGGTGGGGAACCGATTACCGCCGACCTTGCAGAAATGATGATTGATCGCGTGGCCGAATTCTGGAATATATACGGCCCCACGGAAACAACGGTGTTCTCTACTTCTCATCATGTGGTCAATCGCAATGAAGCACCACCGGTAGGGAAACCAGTGCCCAATACCCAGATTCTGATTGTGGACGATGAATTACAACCGGTGGCACCTGGGATGACTGGCGAAATTATTATCGCTGGTGATGGTGTTGCCCAGGGTTATTGGAATCAACCGGAACTGACGGCATCTGTATTTCTGAATCTTCCCCAGGTATCTACTGGTCAGGGT
The DNA here is from genome assembly GCA_041399155.1 of Zavarzinella sp. Lineage (NCBI taxonomy): Bacteria > Pseudomonadati > Planctomycetota > Planctomycetia > Gemmatales > Gemmataceae > Zavarzinella > Zavarzinella sp. The sequence goes on along the minus strand of JAWKTI010000001.1, from coordinate 400,839 downwards.
TATCGCACAGGGGACATTGGCTTCTGGAATGCCGATGGCACTTTGGTCTGTCAGGGAAGAAAAGATCATCAGGTCAAAATTCGCGGCTTTCGAATTGAGCTAGGCGAAATTGAAACAGTGATGTCCAGTCATCCGAATATCAAAATGGCTGTGGTGGTGACGAATCAGGATGGTGCCGGACTGACGCGACTGGTAGGTTATGTTCAGCTTCATGATGCCACAGCCTGGTCCAGTACGGAACTGAAAACATTGCTGCGAAGCAAACTGCCGGACTACATGGTACCCGCACTATTGCTGCCGATCGAGAAATTCCCACTGTCACCCAATGGGAAGGTCGATCGGAAATATCTGCGGGAATTACCGGTAGAAGAGCCAACCAACAATAATGAATATATCCCGCCTGAAAATGATGCAGAACGGGCCTTACAGCCAATCTGGGAAGAAGTCTTTGGTATCCGCCCACTGAGTGTGACTGCGAATTTCCATGATCTGGGTGGGCACTCTCTGATGGCAGCTACCCTGATTGCCCGTATTGAATCCCGCCTGGGCCATCAGGTGCCACTGGAAACGTTGTTTGCAGCACCGACGATTCGCACCATGTCCGAGGCGATTCGCAAAACACTGGAACTGGGCAGCGGTGCGGTGGTTCCCTTGAATGCCAACGGGAAATATCCTCCACTGTTTATGATTGCGGGTGCGGGCGGCCACGTGTTTACATTCCACCATTTTTCCCGATTAATGGGCGAGCAGTTCCCAGTTTTTGGCATGAAGGCCATTGGAATTGATGGCAAAGAAGAACCGCTTTCATCCATTCCTGCGGTAGCGGAACGATATTGCCAGGAGATTTTGCAGCACCGCCCGAGTGGGCCGATTGTGCTCAGCGGCTATTCTGTGGGTGGGCGAATTGCCTTTGAAACCGCTTTGCAGTTACGTCAGAAGGGAATCGATGTTCCGGCAGTGATCATCTACGATGCATTTGCACCCGGTTTTCCGAAACGAGGATCGTTGACTCAACGACTGTATCGCCACTTTAAGTATTTTGTGTTTGGAAGCTGGCAACAGAAGAAAGCCTACTTGAAAAAGTTCATCGGAAAGAACACCACGCCAACGGGTGTCGAAGACCAGCCAGGCGATCTGGAAGGATTGTTTGGCGAACGCGTGAAGCTGGTTTGGGAACGCCTGGTTCAGGCGAATAACGCGTATTACCCCGCACAACAATTCGATGGGGAAGTAATTGTCATTCGTTCTGCAGTTCACCCAGGGTGGGAGTTTGCGGATATCAGCGATCGATACTTTGGCTGGGGGCAATTGACAACAGGTCCACTGCGGGCATTGGATGTTGCAGGCACCCACACAGAAGTCTTCATGGAGCAGAATCTGCCGTTGCTGACCCAATACCACCGCGAAACGCTGCGGATGATCCACAACCGAAACGAGAAAGAGCTGGAAGTATCACCCGTGGTGCCCTCACCTGTCGATCAGGTATCTGTGAATTAGTCAATCAGGAATTTCCCTAAGAAATGGTTCACCGTCTTCACATCCGAAATGAAGTGTAACATTAGCGCCCATATGCATTACTTTTACATCGAAATCTTGCAGAATTTCCGGTTCTGCTAATAGCAATCCCCAGTAAGCATTTGCCACTTGATCTTTGAGCGATTCATCGCTTTCCTCTTCACTGAAGGTGAGCGATGTTCTTCCATAGTAATCGGAGCACCAAAACGGAACTCCTTCCATTTTATTTTCTGCTGCAGCAACGAAACCCATGAAAAGAACAGTTTTCTCAATTTCAGTTGGGTCTGGAGTGATTTTGAAAACACTTGGTATGCGTGCTCTCACCCACGCTACTTCGAAGTGATTTGTTAGTGGATTTTTGAGTATTGGCGGAATAAGTTGTGAAGGAATTTCCGCTAATGCGTGTGATGAGCTTGAGCAAGATGCTACAAACTCAAAATCGGCTGGCACAATTGTGAAGCCAGCGTGTTTTGCTGGGGTACCGTAGACATTTATCAGTGTTGCGTGTCGTATAGAGATCATCTGAAAGGAGTGGTATCGTAAGCAAATAATGTTCAGGTTTGTTAATTGATGTAGATGAACTCGTTGCTGTTCAGCAGTGCTTTGCAGAAATCCTGTAATGCCTGTTGATCAATTTCGTTGTCTGGACGAACTCCCGGAGCTTTTCGCAGGATAATCAGTTGCTGCTGGATGAATTGTTCAAACAGTTTCATCTCTTCAGTTCTGGTTGGCCGTCCATAAATTCGCCAGACAATTTGCTCCAGCCGCTCGCGCCAGGTCTCAGTGGGCAATTCCTGCATCACCGCTTTCGCGATTGCTTTACTATTAGCCTGGGTCCACGGTCCGTTTAACAGAATCAACGCCTGTGGTGCGTGGGTGGACATTGCCCGTTGTCCGCAGGGGCTGATCCGGTCTGGCTGGTCGAATGCTTCAAATAATGGCAGGCGAACATTCCGCTTGGCAAAAAGATACATACTGCGACGTTGGTGCTGCCTGGCATCCGGGGTCACCAGCCAGAGTCCGTCTGGTTCCCCTTCGGTAAAGAGCAGGTCATAAACTTCAGGCTCCAGTGGAATTTTCACACTATTGCCAAACATCTGCGGGTTCAGTTGGCCTGCAACTCCCAACATGCTGTCCCGCAGAACTTCCCCATCTAGCCGACGGACAGGCATTTTCCAGAGCAGGTGGTTGTTAGGATCGGCAGCACGCCCACGTGGGTTGTCGATTCGCGTACTTTGCTGATAGGTGCGAGACAGCAGAATCATGCGATGGATTTTTCTGGCCTGCCAGTTGTTGCGGATCAATTCCTGCGCCAGATAATCCAGCAATTCTGGGTGGGTTGGTGGGATGCCCTGTTTGCCAAAATCGTTTGGTGTGGCAACTATCCCACGGCCAAAATATTGTTTCCAGATGCGATTGACGTAAACCCTTGCCGTTAAAGGATGTTCGGAGTGCGTCAGCCATTTTGCCAGATCGGCTCGGGTCAGCCGCACATTCTTTGCAGGTGCCTGACGGAGGATTTCTGGAAAATCCGGGCCCACCGGTTCCAGTTTGCGGTGGACTTCCCCACGCTTCAGAATGTGGGTAGTCGGGATCGTCGATTGATTCTGAATGGTCCAGATGACCCCCGGGTGGGCAGGTTTCTGAGTTTCCAGGTGATAAATCTGTTCCCGAAGGTTTTTGCGTTTGATCGCATCTTCAGGTGACAAAGCTGCGACAATTTCATCCCAAGTGACCTTCAAGAGAGGGAGTGACTCCAGCACCAGTGCCTTTTCGGTGGGGGTGCGTTTGCTGCCTTCGGTCTGATGTGCCTGTTGGAATTTGGGTTCCAGTTTTTTCAGTTTCTGTTCGCGAATGATCGGAATGTATCGGTTGTCGATTTCTTTTACCGCAGCACGGAGCGGCTGGATCTGTTGATTAAGTTTTTTTAATTTATTATCGTATTCTGCCAGCACAGCTGGGTCGCCAAACGAAACATCTTTCATCTCGGTGTTCGCAAAAAAGGCCTCCATCTGGTAGTAATCTTTTTGCGATATCGGATCAAACTTATGGTCGTGGCAGCGGGCGCAATTCATCGTTAATCCCAAAAAAGCTGCCCCCACACCAGTGACCATTTCTGTCAGCACTTCCTGACGTGCTACTTCTTTATCAATATTGCCGGAAACCAGATGAACTGGCCCCAGGCGGTTCATACTGGCTGCCACCAGCAACCGTTCCTTATCCGTGGGGTGAAGAATTGCCAATTCATCACCAGCAACCTGCTCGGTCAGAAACTGGTTGTAGGGTAAATCTTCATTAAAACTGCGTATCACATAATCCCGATAACGCCAGGCGTGGGGGCGATCACCATCTGCTTCATAACCATTTGATTCTGCAAATCGAACCACATCCAGCCAGTGGTGGGCCTGGCGTTCTCCAAAGTGAGGACTTTGCAGCACCTCATCGACCAGTTTTTCATAAGCATCTGGCGAATTGTCTGCCAGAAAAGCCTTTACCTGTTGTGGAGATGGAGGAAAACCAAGCAGATCCAGATAGACCCTGCGGATCAATTCGGAAGCAGATGCTCGGGAAGCAAAAATTAATGAATTCTCATTCAGTTTATCAAAGATAAAACTGTCCACAGGTGTCCACAATTCTGCCTGTTCGGCGTTTCCCACTGGCGGAATGATTTTCTTAACTGGCTGAAATGACCAATGAGTCTCGGGTGCATCTGGTTCTGCCGCACGCAACGTCGGATAAAGTATTGCAAAAAAGGCACTTACGAAAAAGAATGAGTAGATTTTCATGATTTGCAGGTGCGTTCAACCGGTAAAATTTGTCCCCCGCGCTACGATGCATGATAGCAGTCGACCACTGGATTGCAACAAAATTGTAACAATTGTGAACCAATGTCCATAGTAGCAGCGTCTAATCAGTAGGAGTGTTGAGGAACAGACTGATAATTTGGGTATCTTTGTAAAGTTTTTCGGTCTGGGCTGAATTTTGAAAGTATATTTTGCTTGTTCTCAGCAGATGTAATGGTGTAAGATGGAATTACCTCTCTTGCACCACGTTCACTTCACCTCAGGTGGATGGGAAGATTCATGAAAAATAATATGCGAACTGGTACAAGCCGTAAATCCGTGGTATCTCGTGGCAGCGTGGCTGCCAACGATTACGACGATTTTGACCATGATCCCGAACTGGCTCAGGAAGTTGGAGAATTCAACAGCCGGGGTGCAGACGATTCATTAGGGCTTTACTTGCGGCAGATGGGCTCCATCCCAATGCTTAAGAAAACGGAAGAAGTGGAAGTGGCTGCCCGCCTGGAAGTCTCGCGCATGCGATTCAAACTGGCCAGCCTTTCTTCCATGTACATTCTCTATCGGACATTGCACACTTTCGAAGCGGTTCTGGCAGGCCAGCTCCCACTCGATCCCAATATTGATGTCTCTGCCACGGGAAATTGCAAACGAGACCAGATTCTGCGTCGATTGTCGGTCAATGTGCCCACCGCTGCCCGCATTCTACAGGAAGAAAAACTGCAGTTTGTGAAATCGCTGCAGTTGGGCGACCTGGAAGAACTGAAAGTTTATCGCCATCAGCGCTGGCGTCGCCTGAAAAAGGCCCGCACCTTGCTGATGGAACTGGCACCACGGGTGGATAATCTGGAACGGTGGGTGCAGGATCTGGCACGAAAATCGAGCGAATTGCTGCCACTGGCAATGCCTGCAGAGGATTTCCCAGAACTGGTACAGGAACGTCTCGAACGCAACTCCCACCTGCGTGGGCTGATGGAATCGGTGCTCAGCGAACCAGAAGAGCTGAAAGTACTGGTGAAAAGCATTCAAAAACGCCAGCATGTCTATCAGCGGGTGCGGTCGGACCTGGCGGAAGCCAACCTGCGACTGGTGGTGGCCATTGCCAAAAAATACCGCAATCGCGGCTTGCCTTTTGCAGACCTGATTCAGGAAGGGAACCGCGGCCTGATCCGAGCAGTGGATAAATTCGAATACAAACTGGAATACAAGTTTGGAACGTATGCCACCTGGTGGATTCGTCAGAGTATCCAGCGGGCTCTGGCCGATCTGTCTCGCACGGTCCGTGTTCCCTGCCACCAGATTGCCGTTTTGGGGCAGACAGAACGATTACGCAACGAAATGTCTACCGAACTGGGCCGTGAACCCAGCCTGGAAGAACTTTCCGAACGATCTGGCTTGTCCGTAGAAGAACTTCGTTCGCTACGTGCCGTGGGACGCAATCCTGTCAGCCTGCATGAACCATTTGGCGGCGATGGCGAACGGGCACTGGAAGATTTTCTGCGTGATCGGATCACCACCGTACCTGGGGAAAATGTCGATCAGTTGCTGTTACGGGAACGGATTGATGAAGTACTGCGTTCGCTTGCACAACGGGAAAGGGAAGTACTGGAACTTCGGTATGGCCTGAAAGATGGCAACCCCCGCACGCTCGATGAGGTGGCCAGAATCTTTGGCATCACCCGCGAGCGGATTCGCCAGATTGAATCCCGTGGGATCTTAAAACTGCGTCAAGCCCCACGTTCGATGCGGTTAGAACAATTTACGGACGAAACCAGCAGTCCAGCGGAATAACCGGTTGTCCAAAATTTGAAAAAACTGGAACAATCATTACAATATGCATGTTTTAACGCATGATGCACACCACCCGACTCGAATTGGCGAATCGTTATTCCACGGTTTGGAATCTCACTCTAATGTAAGAATACTGCCCGATTTGCCGTATATTCGCGTGTGTCATTGCGATTGTTTGCGATTAAGTGGTTTTTGTCAGCCGATTCCATGTGACCGATGTCGATCAGGAGGATAGGTGCTGTATTCCAGGATGGAAGTGATTCACAAGTGATGGTTGAAGGTAGGAGAGGTATGTTAAACAGGATTGTGTTGATCTCTATCTGTGGTTTGCTGTTCGCTTCATCTGCGTCTGCAGGTCTGTTTGAACGGCGAAAAAAAGCAGATGAAGAGGCCTACGTCGAAAAACTACTTCAGCGGCTGGCAACTGATCCTTCCGAAGTGGTACGGGCTGTTGCTGCCAAAGAACTGCTCGATTTTGATGGAAAAACGCATCCAGCGATTCTGCCTTCCTTAGTGAAATCTCTGCAGAACGATCCCAGTCCAATGGTGCGTAGTGAAGCAGCAGCAGCGATTGGTCGCGTGCGTCCACCCTCACCCAAAGCAGGATTTGCACTGGAGCAGGCACTGACGAATGATGCTTCGGAAACGGTGCAGAAGAATGCCCAGTGGTCGCTGACGCAATATCGCTTTCTGGGCTATCAGGGGAACCAGATTGAACTGGCCAGAGCACAGACCAAGGAACCACCGCTTGCAATCAGCCCGGGAATTACTTCGCAGCAAATGCCTTCCGCTTCTCAATACGTACAGCAACAACCCACACCAACCCCTGCTCCACGTGAACGTAGTGGGCTTTTTGGCGGCAGACGGCCAATTCGCGACCTGATTTTCGGTCGTGATGATGAGCCTGCTAAGCCAGCTGAGCCAACGCCACCACCGCCGCCAGTAAAGCAACCAGAAAAGGATACTCCGAAACCAGTACCACTGTTACCATTTGTGGATGAACCGTTAATTGATGGTGTGGATGGCAATCGCTTCCCGGTAATGTATCGGTTACTGAATTTCGGTCGTTCACCGGAATCGATGACGGCACCGCCGAAGAGCAGTCAGCCCACACAGACAACGGAGCCACCGATTGCACCGCCACAGCCCACGTTGCCGCCAAAATCGATGATTGGGAATCCGGCAGATATCACCATCCCACCGGTGCCTTCTACGCTGCCGGAACTGCCACAACTGCCGTTGCCAACACCCGGTACGCCAACTCCAACACCCGTGCCCGAGTTGAAGCCAGCACCCGCACCAGTGGAAAATCCATCAAAGGAACCGTCGGTAATCATCCCGATACCTTCAACAAACAGTTTGAAGCCACCAGTGGCACCTGTTTCGGATCCAAAACTGCCTGTCCCACCAGCAGTCGATCTGCCGAAGTTACCTGACCTGCCAGCAATCCCATCGATCCCGATGGTACCTGCGCCGACGAATCAGCCAAGCGGACCAGCACTGCCACCCGCACCCGGCAGATAATTGCCCACGTCGAGTAATTTCTCAATGACCTATCTTCTCGCGAATTGTCCCCCATCGTCTAGTGGCTTAGGACGCGTTCCCACTCAGGAGCGAAACATGGGTTCGAATCCCTTTGGGGGCATCTGTTTTCATGTACACTACTAGTGAGAGTATTGTTGACCTATCTGCTAATACAAACTTAAACCGCTTAATGCAAACAATAAACAATCCGAAATTTCAAAAATTATCCAATCATTAGAGTTATATAATCTACTATTCATTATTGAATAATTTTTTCCCTAGTCGAATTCTCTTCTTAACTTCCGCATGATCAAAATTTGGAGGTGTAGGTTTGTAGTCTTCAGAATCTTTTTGTAGCCCATATTGTACGATTTGATGTGAACGCAATTTACTGAGTGGTAAATTGAATGTAAGAAACGTCTGGTTGTCGCCACCTTTAATTCGAAGTGGGTTAAGTTTCTCAGTTTTTGAAGGAGAAACGACGCGAGAATCACCGTACTGTGCGCAATTCACCTGTATCACGTAACAATGCAAATCACGAGCGGCTGATTCAACAATATTTGAAAAATAGTTTACATCAGGGTTAAACTCAGAACATACAACGAAATCCACCTTGCCCTTGAATAGCCCTCGATCCTCAATGCTTGTAAGTTCATAACAGTTGTAAACTGTAAAACTGACTCCACGCCATTGAAAAAGATGATATAGACTTTTCGTGGGTTCTATTGGGACTTTCAAATTGTTGTGAGTGCAACCGGTCATTCGGGAGGGTTGGGTAACTGATTTAGCAAATTGGGGTGTAAAAAGATGGGTCTTTCTGCGATATCAGGGTTCTGACAACCAAACATCGCAGGAGACCCAATAATGATTATCCCAGACACATCTTCTTCAATCAACCCCAACTTCCTGTTTGGCCTATTTGATCGACTCGCATCAGAAGTCAATCGTGCTGTACAGGAATGCATGCCGATTCGTGATTTCGAGCAACATGTTCAACAATCGGTTGCTCAAATTGGTGCTTCAGCAATCTCGTTGTACCTGGAAATGCTTGGCGATGGCGACGTGGGAGAAAAGATCCAGACAGAAACAGGTGAAGTGCTTCATCGCAGCGAAGAACCCCGACAACGGTCCATCCGAACGATCTTTGGTGAGCATCGGTTTGAGCAGTATGTTTATGGCGTCGATCTTGGCCGCAAGATTGATTTGTATCCTGTGGATGTCATGATTCAGATGCCAGCAAACACATATTCTCCGTGGTTTCGCGAGGTCATGCATTATCTCAGCACAAAGATGTCGTATCAGGAATCATCAGATGTGATTTCTTTGTTGTATCTGCAAAAGAGTCCGGTCGATACTCTGGAACGAAATATCCACAATCTGAGTGAATCTGCAGAACAGTTTCTGAATGAGATCCCAATTCCTGCACCAACAGCAGAGGGAAAGATTCTGGTGGTGAGTGCCGATGCCAAAGGAGTCCCCATGGTTCGCAAGACGAAGGCGATTCCAGCGTTTGATCAACGGTATTTTCCTGGTAATCGGCGTATGGCGACGCTGGCGACCGTATATTCCGTGAATGAATATTTTCGAACGGCTGAAGAGATTGTCGCAGCGTTATTTCGAGAAAACTCGAATCGTGAGGAGAAACGCCCCGAACCGGTGGGCAAAGTGGTTGCGGGATTTTTGTCGCAATGTGATGCGGAGGGGGTGCTGATCAGAGGCACGCACCACGCGATGGTGTGGGCAGCAGAACAGGTCGAACGTCGCCACCAATCAGGTCAGCCTTTGGTACGGCTGATGGATGGTCAGACCAGTTTGTGGGAAGCATCTGATGTCAATTTCGATTCATACGAAACAATTGATATCCTGGATATCATTCATGTTGCCAGTTATGTGTGGGATGCGGCAAAAGTGTTTGAGTCTCACCGTGAACATCAGGAAGCGTTTGCTCGAGACCGCCTATTGAGAATCCTGAAGGGAGATGTGAAAAGTGTGGTTTCGGGAATCCGTCAGAAAGCGACAAAAAGCGAATTGAAAGCAGAAAAGTTAAAGAAGATTAATCAGGTTTGCAACTACTTTGAAAAGAACTACCACCGGATGAGATATGACAGCTATTTGCAGCAAGGGCTGCCGATTGCAACTGGGGTGATTGAAGGGGCTTGTCGGCACCTGGTGATGGATCGAATGTGCCGCACGGGAATGAGATGGAAAACGAAAGGGGCCCAGGCAATGCTACACGCCCGAGCAATTGATCTGGCAGGTCGAACCAGAGATTTTCATATTTACCTGGCTAACCAGGAATACCAAAGAACAGACAGGTTCCGCAAACAGCTCAATCTGTCCCACTTATTACCCTTGCCCGGATGACCGGTTGCACTCAATTGTTGTTTGTTAGCAAGAATGTTTCATGCGGTGAATAGTGTCTTTTAAGCCTGCGAACTGGTATACACTCTTTAGTGCCATTTTGGTTACGAAAAGGGAGAACGGCAAGCAGTTCATTCCAGGCGCAACCTTGGTTATCCAAGCGATGCTCAAGTCCACAGACAATACCAATTTGGTGCGATTTTGCCCATCGAGTGATAAACGTTGCCCAGCTATGCGGAATCGATACTTCAGGCAAGACCAAAAGATCAGTACGCTTAGCAGGACACCTTACGCCATGTGCAACGACGTCATTCAATAGCTCGGAAAGAGCGGATTTGCGTGTACGAGAGATATTTGGGGCACCCATAAAACTAGCCTCAATATCATTTTTGTCGACAGGAATATGCCCCACAGCCACACGTAAGTTTTTATGAAGATCTGGGTTGTGTGCACCTATAGCAACTGTGTTAAATGATGGCATTTCAAATCTCCTCATTTACAAACTTTATGCCAGAATGTACATTCTGATGAAATTGTTTGTATAATTGCTGCGCACGTATTACAGAGTTGTCTTTGTGCACGTGTGCACAGCCTGAATCTATAAAACTCATACATTCGTCAATGTGTACAAATCTAGGAGTATATTTGACAATGTGATCGTCAATATGCAGACCAAATGCACTCGTCGGTCTTGTTAAGTCTCCTTTGTAATTTGTATAGTTTAACAATGGAATCGAAACTAGGTGATGTCTAATCATATTGGATTGCCGTAATTCAAAGATAGTACTATCGGTTTCTTCATCGATTACACTTATAAGTGACATGCTCATCGCCAAACATAATTCAAGGTGTTCAAAAAGAAATTTCTTAAGGCGTGCTGTTAAAGTTGAGTTACTAAACTTGATTTTATCTATTTCGTATTTTATATATTGAACAAATTGATTGCGCCCTTTTCGATCCCCAGCCACAACAAAAAAACTAAGCACACTTTCCCACATATCAAAAAAATCGATTGAATTTCTGCCTTTAAAAAATTTAATTAGCTCACTGCGCATTAGCTTGTCGATCGCAGATTTTGTCATTAAATATAATTGGGTTTGCTTCACTAGGTGGGTTGACAGTTCCCAGCGATTCTCAGCGACAGCCTTCACGCTGCGAAACTTGTTTGCTGAGCCATCATACAGCAAATCGTATGCAACCTGCTCAACTGGGTTTTCATCTCCATCAAGGGGCAGAAGCGCAAAATCACTTGCATTTTCTTGGATCTGTTTCTGAAACTTGTCAAGACCAGCAGTTGAGTAATTTGCGTCAAAGTACTGCAGAATGCATTTTGATTGCTGCAAATAAAGACCCGGCCTACATAGGATTTCATATCTCTTATTTTCTTCATCCCAATTAAGAATATTATTATCTATCAGCAATTTTTTCATAATGCTATTAATTGAATTTTCTTCTGGTGGCGACTTATGCATTGTCACTACCATAAAAATATCATCAACATAGCGTCCATAATATGCTGGCCTTAAATTGCTAATAATTAAATCGTCTAATTTTTTTAGATACCAGTTAGCAATTAATGGCGATGCAGACAAACCAATTGGCAAACAGGTCGCTTCATCTAATAAAGTTGGATGTGTAATGCCCAACATACTATCAAGCTTCGAACGGTAATCTTTGCAGATAGTTTCAATACAGGGCAAGAGTTTAATTCCACATTTCTCATTAAACGAGCTTCCAGAAGCACCGTCAGCACGAAGCTCTTTCCAATTAATTTGGATCCTATAATAGTACTCCTGAACATCTAGACCAATAAGACAAACACTTTTATGATCCTCAGTTATAATTTTTAGTGCTTTTTGAATGCCTTCATCTCGCCACTTTGCATAAAGTTCGTGATACTTCTTGAAGAGCTGTCCCGACTGATCTGAATCTCTACCCACGAATTCATGGAGGCGAGAACCAGTGCAATGATCAGATAGCATTTCATCATATTTCCAGCCTATGCCCATTAGCCACATCACTGACAATAAATGCAATTCTATTGGGCCATCAAATATATAATTTACTTTATTAATTTCATGTATTGGTGAACTAGTCACGTTAGTCAAGAACGAACCATTGAGTTCATTACTTTTTGATGGTCCAATTGCCCCTTTTGGCATTAAATCAAAACCAATTTTATCAATCCATGTTTTGAAAATTTTGGAAGTGTGAGGCTTATCATTCTGACACACTTTTGCAACTGACTTAAGTCTCTGCTGAAAATCAGGCGCGCATTCAAAAGCAGCGATACGACTTCTTAGCTTGAGTGAATTCTTCTCATAATATACCATTTGTTTCAGTTTCTTGTAGGCTACTGACACAAACTGTTCATGCTTGTTTTCCATATAGGGATTGCCTCTTAATCAAGCCGAATGCAGATTGAAGCTCAACTACCTCGCCGCTAGATATCCCGATATTGCACTCAGATTGTGACAAAATCGGATGTCTCACAGTTCTGTTATAATACTGGAATATATTTTCCTGAGCTACTTTATCCTAATTTATTCAAGCTGATAACCACTATTTTTTGAATAACCCCAAGAATCTTTAACTATTTACACAAATTATCTGTTATTCTATTTTTAACACCTGTAACAAATATGCGTAATGGTATTCTCATTGCATCTGGCATTCGCTCTTCGGTTATATCATCTTCGCAGTGACGAATAGGGTAATTCCGTACTACATTCATCCCATGTGAATAAATTTCCATTAAATTCTTTTTATTAAGTTCTTCTCATTTGTTCTTGGTAGCTTTGAAATCTGTGCGATAAGAGTGAATAACGCAAAACAATTCATCCACGATGAAGCAGGCTCTGACAACTAACTAAGGTTTCTTGGTATCGGCAAAATCAAGTTCTTCTCCTGTTACTTTCAACCAGTTTAAGAAGAAAATAGTCAACTTTATCCAAACAACAAATTCAAATCACCCATCCTTGCATGTTTGCAACTGTACTGGCATGTCAGGTTCATTTGGGTTTATACGGTCTCTCCCCCTCCTGTCAGATGAATTGTTTCATTTCCAACAACTGCCGAACCCATACGATAACAGTTTGATCTTCATGATGTAGGTTTGCAACCCGATCGCCCGATTGAGTAGCCAAAGACGTGTCGAATGACCAAGCACAACTGGCTGCGGCAGGAGATGCCCACGCCAGTCGGATGGAAAAATTACGCAAGATTGAAGAAATGGGCATCGATCCATGGGGGGCCCGCTTCGACGATCACATCCCTGTTGAGCAGATCCTGCAAAAGCCGTGTGTTGGATTTGATCAGGAACCCACCGAAAAGGTGCGGGCAGCGGGTCGTATTGTTCTGCGCCGAACCATGGGCAAAGCCCATTTTCTGCAAATTCGCGATATGACCGGCACCATTCAGGTGTGGCTCGGGAAAAATCAGCTTGGTGATGACGGTTGGAATCTGGCGATGCAGCTCGATCTGGGCGACATCATTGGTGTGGATGGTGTTTTTGGTCGCACCAAAACTGGTGAACCCACCATTCGTGGGGAGCAACTGACCTTTTTGTCCAAATCACTGGAGCCTCACCCTGAAAAATTTCATGGCATGCAGGATATGGAATATCGGCTGCGGCACCGTTACCTCGATCTGGTTTACACACCGGAAACGCTGGTACGGGCCAAACAGCGGGTGCTGATTCTGCGAACCATCCGGCGGTATCTGGATGAACTTGGCTATATGGAAGTGGAATCCCCCACACTGCACGCGATTGCCGGTGGTGCTGCCGCTCGCCCATTCGGGACGCACCATAACGCACTGGATATTGACCTGTTCATGCGGATTGCCCTGGAACTGCCACTGAAAAAACTGTTGATCGGTGGGATTGAAAAAGTGTACGAAATTGGCCGAGTCTTTCGGAATGAAGGGATCAGCCAACGCCATAATCCCGAATTCACGATGATGGAACTTTATCAGGCCTACGGTAATTACCATACGATGATGGAACTGACTGAAGGAGTGCTGGTCAGCTGTGTGCGTGCTTTAAACCCAAATGGTTCCCTGACAATACCTTACGGCGAATTTGAAGTTGATTTTACCCCGCCGTTTCAGCGGGCATCGTATTACGAATTGTTCGAAAAGCATGTGGGCTGCTCCGGATTTGATCCCGAAGCGGTGGCGAAACGTGCTGCGGAAAGCAAAATCCCACTGACAATGCGGGATGCCAGCGGCGAAGCGATACAGAAAGAACATGATGTGCTGGTGCAGGAATTGTTTGAGCATTACGTGGAAGATGCCCTGATTGGCCCAGTTTTTGTGTGCGATTATCCCGCAGCCTTGTGCCCACTGACCAAGCGGAAACGAGATAACCCCGCAGTGGCAGAGAGGTTTGAACTGTTTGTGCGCGGGATGGAACTGGCGAACGCCTACACGGAGTTAAACGACCCCATCCTGCAGGAAAGCACCTTCCGGAAGCAGTTGACTGGCATGAATGAAGAGGATTCCATGGCCAAAATGGACGACGACTTCATTCTGGCCCAGCGTCACGGCATGCCACCAGCAGGTGGGCTGGGGATCGGTATTGACCGACTGGTGATGCTGCTGACAAACACGCAAAGCATTCGGGATGTGATTCTATTCCCACTTCTGCGCCCGCAGGCGAATTAGTGAACATTCAAGATTAGTATTTTTGAAGATCAGGTGGGATAACTACTCACACTGGCAAACAAATATGAGAATCTTTTAATTGATTCTCTGGCTCGCACGGCGGAGGAGAAAATTGAGAATTTGATCGACTAAACCATCACTAGAAATGATAATTTCTTAATAATCATCGACTGAATTTTCTGGTGAAGCGACCATTCGCACGTAACGTGCTAGAAACAATTGAGTGGCCTGAATTGCCTGCCATTCGGCATAACCAATTCGCACTTCAGAACCGTCTTCGTTCGCTTGAATGTTTTCCGTCCCAATCACCAGACCACGGTGGAGGAAATCAAACACATCGGACAGACGGGCGGACTGCGACAGATTCAATTTGGTCGGCAATGGGGGCATATCCAGTTCGCTTTTTGCCCAGTCACAGGCAGTGCGATCCACTGCATTGGTATTCTGAACTGCGGAAAAATCAAAGCCGATATCTTCACCTGGAACGGTGCCTGGGCTTGCTGATGCCGCCTCACCAATTC
Organism: Zavarzinella sp.; assembly: GCA_041399155.1. Taxonomy (NCBI): domain Bacteria; kingdom Pseudomonadati; phylum Planctomycetota; class Planctomycetia; order Gemmatales; family Gemmataceae; genus Zavarzinella; species Zavarzinella sp. The sequence goes on along the minus strand of JAWKTI010000001.1, from coordinate 385,661 downwards.
GTTGGGTGGTATTATTCGCTGATTGGTGCTCATTCACGCGGGCGGCAATTTCTTCACGCGTGCCGAAAAGCAGGGTGGAACGACCTAGCGAAATGGAATCGCCCAGGCGTAAGCGACGGATCTGCACAGGGGCACCATTCACACGGGTGCCATTGGTGCTATCAAGATCAGTCAAAATAATATCATCGTCTTCCTGCTGGACTTTGGCATGAAAACGGCTGATTCGTTCATCATTCAGCCGCAACATGTTGCCTTCTTCACGTCCAATAGTGATCGGTATGGGTAACTCCCGGAAAATCCTTCCCTTGTCTACCCCTTCAATAACCTGGAACGTCAATTTCTTCATAGATGCAACCCAAAAGCTCATGTCGGCAACGCCAGTCCATGTATTATAACAGTTATAGCACATAGTTTGGTAGCTGGGAATGATTTCTCTCATTTTCGCCAGCCACACCAAGGTGGGTTTACTTCTACCAAATATCTGCAAGTTCCGCAATTGGGACAAATTGCACGCCCTGCAAATTTCGAAACCAGGTCAATTGGCGTTTCGCAAACTGTCTTGTACGCAATTTCACTAGTTCCAGAGTGCTTACCAATGTGGAAATGCCCTGCAGATAATCCCGAATTTCCGGATACCCAAGTGCTCGGCTTGCCTCTTTACTGATTGGGTGGGGCAATTGTTCTAACTGATGCACTTCGGCAACCCAGCCACTGGCAAACATCGCCTCCACACGAACGTTGATTCGCTGGTAGAGTTCCTCCCGTGGCCAGTCGATGCACAGGCACTGGTTCTCCTGAAATGCAGGCTCGTTGCCAGCCCACCAGTTTTCCTGATGAAGTACACTCATCGGTTTGCCCATTTGCAGAAAAACTTCCACCGCACGGGTAATCCGCCTGGTATCATTCGGGTGCAGTCGCTGGGCGGTAATTGGATCGATTTCACTCAAATAATCATGCAACCGTTCCGCACCCCTTTCCTGCAGCATGGTTTCTACCTGCAGACGCACCGCTGGATCGAGTGGTGGGGCGTCAAACAAGCCACAAATCAGCGCTTTCAGGAAAAAAGGTGTCCCACCGACAATCAATGGCACCTTCCCCCGTGCGATAATGTCCTGTACCGTGATAGCGGCCTGTTGCAACCACCAGGCAACGTTGCACGATTCCCACGGTTCCAGCACATCAATCAGGTGGTGGGGGACTATTTCACGTTCTGCAAGAGTGGGTTTCGCAGTTCCAATATCCATATGACGGTAAACCGTCATCGAATCAGCCGAGATGATTTCCGCGTTCAGTTGTGGTGCTATCTGCAGGGCGAGCCCCGATTTTCCAGAGCCGGTAGGACCAGTCAGAATCTTGCATTGCCGAAAAATCTCGATATCGACTTTCCCTGAAACCACATTGCTACCCACAGAAAACCACTGAAAGAAGAAGTTGCAAGTATTTTATGGTTGATTGTGGTGGAAAGGAAATCTACGAGAGTCATCGGGTATAAACAAAAAAAAGCACCTCTCCGGTGAAGGAGAGGTGCCCAGCGAGTCTTGGCTTGCTGTAAGATTAGACTTTCTTCAACAGTGCGGTGATGGCTTTCGCGTTTGTACCACCGATTGGTGAAGGACGGCCCAGGTTGTCGCGGATCTGCTCTTCCAGATTGAAGCCCAGAGCTGCAAAGATGGTGGAGTAGAGGTCAGCCACAGAGACTGGGTTTTCTTCGATGCTCATGGCGTCGGAGCTGGTGCGGCCATAAACCTGACCACCAACGATGTTACCACCAGCGATCATCACAGACCACAGACCGGGGTTATGGTCACGACCACCGTTGTTGTTCACGCGGATGGTACGACCGAACTCGGACAAGGTAACTACGACGGTGTCCTGCAGGCGACCACGATCGGCGAGGTCTTTCAGCAGGGTACCGATACCGTTGTCAATTTCAGGTAAGCGGTTACGCAGGCTGGCGAAAATGCCGTTGTGCATGTCCCAGCCACCGTTGTTCACTTCCACACAGGTGGCACCGGCTTCGGTCAGTTTGCGTGCCAGCAAGCAGGCCTGGCCGAAGTTGCCCATGCCGTATTCGGTTTTCAGTGCGGCAGGTTCTTTATCAAGTGTGAACACGTCTTTGTTCTTGGAAACAACCAGGCTGAGTGCCTTCTCGTACACTTCCTGGTGGGATTTCGCTGCATCACGAGCGGAACCAGTGCTGCCCTGGAAACCCGATTCCAGACGACCGAACAGATCACCACGACGGTTCATGCGATCCATCGCGGAGGCACCTGTACCCAACTCGCGAGGTGGGGTGGCATTTTCGGGAGGCTGACCGGGGCGAGAGATCGGCAGTGCACCGAACTTCTGACCGAGGAACCCAGGGCCAATGCCACTGTTGCCAACGGTGATGAAGGCGGGCAGATCGGGAACGTATTCCATTTTGCTGGCGTAGTACCATGCCACCTTTGAGCCCAGGTGGGGGTAGCTGACCAGCGGATTCACTGGCATCCCGGTGAACATCACACGGGTACCACGTGCATGGTCACCTTCGGTGGATCGCAGGGTGCGGATCAGCGAAGCATTCTTCATTTGCGAAGCAATCTTCGGCAGCAGTTCGTTGATTTTGACACCCGAAGCTGCGGTTTCTTTGGTTTTGGTTTCGCCCATGTTGGCGTGGGGATCTTTGTCTTCCCAGAAGTCAATCGCAGGATAACCACCACCGAAGTGGATGATGATCAGGCTTTTGTTATTTTTCTTCATTGTCTGGGCCTGTGCTTTCAGACCCGCAATGAAATTAGCTGCAGGCACGCTCATGGCGGTGGCTGCTGCAGAGTGCTTCAAAAAGTGACGACGATCAAGACCCATGGCTCTTCCCTCTTGGTAATTGATGGAACCTAACACAGTTTGGCCTTAGTGCAAACAAAACAACTGCTTTTTCGAGTCTTTGCACCAACGCTTGCTGCGTTGCAAATATTAAAATATTCTCATGCAGTTCCCATTCATTTAGGACTGCATTTATCTTCACAAGATTATGACGAGATTCGACTTCAGTTAGTTCCGTATTCCAGTGAAAAAAGTTTCTCTTTTCGGCAAATTAGTCAAAAGGTGGTAAAAATGTGGTACCACCACCTGAATTCTCATTTTCTTAAAAATAAGAAAATCAATCTTAAGTACTTATTTGAAAAGGGTTAGCGTCAAAATTATTCTCGGCCCACTTACTTTCTGGTGGTGGTGATAAAATCTGCCAGTTTTTTGGCATTGCGACGATAGGAGGCAATTTCTGGCCGGTCTGGCATGTTTTCAATGGTCCGTAATGCGGTGATCGCCTTGGTGATTTCCCCCTGTTCCAGCCGAATCTGGGCTAATGTCATCTGTGCCACCGCACGGCTGCGGAGGCTGCTGATGTAAAATTGACGCATTTCGAAATGGAATGCCCAGATATTATTGATCATGATTTCGTACGGATTCAGCGACATCGCCATCGCACGAATTGCCAGATAGGGTTGGGTTGTTTCCACTTCAGGCACCGTCATCGCAACAAAAGGATATTGCGTTTCTATTTCGGCCTGTTGGCGGGCGTTTTCCTGCAAATCCCGTTCAAAAATAGTCGAAATCTGTTCAAAATCGCCAAACGCCAGTGCTACGACGCGTTGGTGTCGTTCAAAAACGCTTCGTAAATCAAACTTACTCTGATCTACACGTGGAGCATTTTTCGGGTCTGGAAACTGTACCTGGAATAACCGAACGCGTGCGTTGCCAAAGGCGTTAATGGCTGCCTGATTGACAAATTCCCTCTGGAAATTCTGGTTATTCAGTTGCTGAAGTACTTCGTAGGCCGTTTCCAGATCGCCTGTCATGATGGCGATATCCACTCTTTCGGCCAGATAGGTGTAAATGAGTGGGTCTGGCTGTGAGAAATCAATTTCATCGAGGTGCGTTTTCGCCACCAGATAGAGCCCGTAGCGTTTGGCAATACCGATTTTTTCCAATGGATCTTTTGCCGCAGGAATCTCCGATTCGTACGCGGCCAGTTGTTGATTGAGTTGTTGCTGCAGTTTGGATGACATCTGGTTCAGAAGATCCATGTTCTGCTTTAACTCGGATAGCTGCTTTTCTTCCTCTTCACTAATACCATCTGCGGCACTGATATCCTGAAATCGCTGCAGTTCCTCTTCGGAATAGTTGATGCATTGCGTCAGGGCATCCTGAGCCAGATCTCCCGCACCCATTTGCAGATAGAACTCAAACATTCTGCGGGTAACAGTGGTGGCATAGGCGGATATTCTGCCCTTAATGGGTGACGGCGGCAATCGATAGATGTAACGTGCCAGACTGGCGTTCGCTACTTGTGTTTTCAGCCCTTCTTCCAGAGTGGAAAGCCCGTAAACAGTTGCCAGCATCGCGTAAGAATCGGGATGATTGGGTGATTCCAGAATCGCCTCACGACATTTTCGCATCATCAGCAATTGCGTGGCCAGCACTTCCGGATCAAAATCGTTCAGGTTGGCGTAATTGGAAAACATCCCGCCGGTCACCATTGCACGTGCCTGCATCTCCTGTTGTGCCTGTAAAACTGCCAGATTCTGCAGATAAATCGCTTGTTTTTGCAGCACCGTCACTTCATCAATCAAAAACGGGTACATGGGTGGGGGAGATACGAACAAATCCCAGAATTCGTAGGAACGGATCAGTTTGGTTTCTACATTTGGGATCGGCAGTGATTATGCCTCTTTGAAAACTACCTGTGAAGCACGAAAACGCAGTTTTTCGGCCACAGCGGCAGGAATTACCTGCTGGCCCTTCCAGCCGAGCAGTGCGGCTTTTCCTTCCAGTTCCCATAGTTCCCAGTTTTGTTCCGGTTTACTGTAATCAACCGAAATCCAAAGGGTTTCCAGAATGACCCCGTTGGTAAAACTGCTGCTATGGGAAGTTACCAGATAAGCCGCATTGTATTTTTTCATGAATGCCGGCAGATCGAATTGCACCCCTTTCCCTTGTGCTGCAGCGAGTTGTTTCAACGATAACGCTTTCCGTAGATCGGCAAACTCCTTCGCCTCCGGATGGTGGTAGCCGAATCGAAAATCAAAATAAGTCTTTTCAAGTGGGGCAAACCAGGACATATAGCAGGCCAATTCCGGCTGTAAAATAATTCCGTTCACATTCGCTGGCAGTGTGCCATTTTCGCGCAGAGCCTGAATTTTTTTAGCAATCTCCACAAAAGATGGGTTCGGTGCCACTTCCCATGCCCAGCGACGCCGAAAATCAAGTGGGTGCAACCAGCCAGGGTAGCTGACGCCGATCAACACAATGTTCAGCAGGAAAAACAGTGCGTGGCACACCATATGGCTGATCTGCACTGTTGTCCAAATTTGGGAGCCCACTGTTTTCGATTTTAGGTGCTGCCCTAACTGGTGAGTCAGGTGCATCAACAGAATAGCGGAAGTTATTGCCAGAAAAGGAGTTGCGCGAATATGTAACAAAACAATCACAATACTGAACAACCAGACAAACAGCAAACTTAGTGAGAATTTATTCATTTTCAGGGCGAACTGCACCATCACCAGAATAATGATGGACAGATTGAGCAGTAAAAGTGGGACGTAATTCATCGGATTGTCACCTTCCCGCGAAGTATCCGAACCGCTGGTGGCAATATTGCGAAACAACGGCCCCAGCTCAGCATCGCTGGCAAAGGCAGATATCAGGTCGAAACGAAAGGCTTCGGCGGGCAAACTCCACACCATGACATGGTGGGGGTTGAAGTTACATGCCAGTACCGAAGCACCAAAAGCAATCAGCCACGTTTTGACTTCTGTACGACTGTCATTACCTGGCCGCAGATATTGGCCAAGTGCGTACAATACCACTGTAATTGGCGCCAGAAAGAACCACTGGTCCATATTTGCCCACAGCATTGAAATGCCTGCGGCCAGACTGGGAATCAGCCATTTTTTGCCAGAACCTTGCAGCCGTAGAAAGCTGGCAAGCAACAATGTCAGCAAAAAGTAGCCCACCAGGGATGATTGAAGGTTCAAACGGGGCGCAGATGCCAACATTGCCAGCAACACCACCATGCTGGGCATCAGCAGTTCGGAACCTTTTGGTCGTGCGTACAGCAGGCAAAGGGCAATCAATGCCACACCAAGTGCTTTCAGAATAACTAGAACCGTTCCATTCGGATCATCAAACAGATAAAAGATAATCAGATCGTATAGCCAGCTATGGTTCACCCACGTGCGTTCGGGATCGACAAAACTGAAAGGATCTTTGCCAAACTCGTAATTTCCTTCGGCAATCAGTCGGCCAGTGGCGAGGTGCTGCCAGAAATCAGCATTTCTCACGGCAAACGAGCCGAGAAAAAATGCCAGTATCAACACGGCAAGTGCAGCCATCGCACCCAGAACACGTGTCAGGCCTGTCGGTTCAAGTGCACTTGCAAGAGATTGAGCCCCCACTTTCTCAGTGGGTGCGAGCTGATGCACAGAATCCGGAATTGGTTCGGGAATCGGTTCTGGTATAGGTTCCTGATCTGGTCGATTCGTTGGCCGCATCGCGAAAATATCTCAAAAATAACGATGAATTACTCATGGTTATACGATTTGAACGGCGACTTTGGTCGTAAAAAACTGTCACAGATAGTCGAAAACAAGTGGCTCAGTGACAGGAAACAGATGATAGCCTGCACAATCACGTAATAAAATTCGTAAAACTGTGGTTCAAGTCTATTTCAAGCCCACTTTCCGTAACTACACCGATTGAGGTCAGTTACGGAAAATTATCATTCCCAGAAATTCTTGCTCCACCAAATTTTTCAACAAAATTCTGCACCTTCATTGTTTTTTCACAATATCATCACACTCTTCTAGCAACCCACTTCTAGCATAGAAGCGTTCTTTAATACTTTTGCTAGGAAAGTCATGCATTCCAACATTCGTAAGCATCGCGGGTTCACTCTCATTGAGTTGCTCGTGGTCATTGCCATTATCGCAATCCTGATCGGCTTATTGCTGCCAGCCGTACAAAAAGTGCGGGAAGCAGCTAACCGTTCCAAGTGCAGCAACAATTTGAAACAAATCGGCCTGGCCTGCCATAACTATGAAGGCACCAACGGCATGTTTCCTCCAGGATTGAACATCCCAATCGGTTCATCGTCGGGTATGGTTTTTCCCACCAATGCACTGGTAACAAGTGGTAAGATTGGTCAGCCACCGTTCCCTAACAAGTTTGGTTCCTGGTTGGCCTGGATTCTGCCATTCGTGGAACAGGATAACATTCAGAAGAATTACAACTTTGACGTGCGGGAATATGGCAACACCGACGGCCCGAACTCGATTGGTGCCCAGAAAATCAAGATTTACATGTGTCCTTCCGACTTTATCCCTCAGGAAGTGATTACTTACACCACCGGTGGCACCACATACCACTTCGGTATCAACAGCTATTTCGGTAACGGTGGGGTGAAATCATGGTTCATTTCCACTGCTACCTTTGATGGCGTGTTCCAGATCAACAGCAAAACTTCGATTGCCACCATTACCGATGGTACCAGTAACACATTTCTGGCAGGCGAGCGTTATAGTAAAGACAATGAGTGGGCCGACCTGCCTAATCGTCGTGGTTGGGCCTGGTCAAATTACAACTCACCACAAGACTGCCTGGCAGGCACCCTGCAGCCTATCAACTATACAATGCCAGCAGGTGTCGGCCCCAGCCCCTCTTTTACTTATCAAGATAACCGCCTGAGTTCGTTTGGCAGTGGCCACACCGGTGGGGCTAACTTCGTATTCTGCGATGGTTCGGTTCGGTTTATTGCCGCCACCAGCACTGCCTCTTTGGCAAACCTGCAATTACTGGCTCGCATCAGCGATGGCCAGGTAGCTACCCTCCCCTAATTCACATACTGAAGCGTATTTCAAACTCATGCAAAAATATTATTTCTGGCCCGTATTATGCCTTGTGATTGCGCTTTCAGGCTGCAACACTGGCGAACCGGAAATTGTTCCCGTCACAGGCACGTTAACTTTGAACGGAAAACCGTTGGCCCACGCTGAAATCAGCTTTGTGCCGATGCAGGAAGGGTTAAGCGGACACTACATCGCCACAGCAGTGACGGACGATCAGGGGAAATTTACCCTGAAAATACCCAAAGGTGCGGGTGCCTGTGCGGGTGAAAACAAGGTAACTGTGATCGAGGGTCCACTGCCAGACGAAGCACGCGGGCAATCGGCCAAGGCACAAATTCTGGCTTCACAATTTACGGCGAAGCTGACTAACCGGCCCATCCCACCACAATATGCATCGTTAGCCCAATCCCCACTGAGCGTGACAGTAACCAAAGATCAGTCGGACTACCCCATTGATCTGAAGCGTTAATTTCAACTAACAAACAGGAAGCAGATGCGAAATATTTACTTGATAAAAGCATTCATTCTGGGCATTTTTGTGCTGCAGACTGGCTGCGATGATTCTCCGTCAACCAGCGACGTGGTGGAAGTGGAGCTCATTGTCACACTGAATGATCAACCACTGCCAAATGCAGAAATCACGGTCACACCGATAGGCGATAACGTAACGGGTAACATGGTTGCTACCGGCATTACCGACGAAAGTGGCAAAGTGAAAGTAAAAACGGGTGCCAAAGTGGGGGTAATTCCCGGCAAGGTCAAGATTACTGTCAACGATCCCCCACCTGAGGGTGATGCGGGTCGAGGCCAGGATGGGGATACAGTTCAGCAACAAGCGTTAGAACAAGCCAAACAATTGAAAAACCGCCCGATTCCCAAAAAATACCACGCACTGGTGACCAGTGATCTGGAACTGGAAATCAGCAAAGAGCCCAAATCTTATCCTGTCAAGCTCTCACGATAGTCAATTTCCAACAGTATGACACCGACAACGTAATACTAAGTATTACGACATCTGCTACTCTACCAAACCCGGTGCAACAAGCAGATCATTAAAAAATCCCATTAATGCCATTGGCACACAACATTGGGTGGCACTTCTCGAAGCCCATTTTGAAAAAATTTCAAAAACAGTATTGACCAACAACGTGGGAACCGTTTAACATACCCCACGTTCGAAGGTGGGCTGACAATCTGTCTTCGAATCGAGGCCAATGAATGGTCTGGCACCAGGGAGGGACACCATGAATCACTTAAAACGCATCCCGGCTTCTGCCTGGCTGCTCGTCATTGCACTTGTCTGGACCTACTTCCCTGCGTTAACACAACTATTAAACAAATATCTGAACGACCCACAGTATTCGCACGGCATTCTGGTTCCTTTTTTCGCATTATTTCTGTGGATGCGTCGACCCATCGACGCCACCGCTGCTGTGAAACCGTGGCCGATCGTGGGTGGCACCCTGCTGGTGGGGGCGTTATCGATGCACCTGCTGGCAACCGCCATCAGTTTTCTGACACTGAACGCGTTAAGCATCCTGTTGAGCGTGCTGGCACTGATCATGATTTATCGTGGCAAGTCAGGCATCCGGCAAAGTTGGCCCGCACTGATCTTTTTGCTGTTTATGGTGCCGATGCCATATCAATCCGAACGGATTCTGGGTGCGGAACTACAAAATATCGGTACGATCTGCACCACTTTACTATTGCAGTGCTTCGGGCAACCCGCCATCCGCGATGGCAATCTGATTCTGATTGGCGAAGTCCGACTGGGCGTAGTCGAAGCATGTAGTGGGCTGAGGATGATGGTGACTTTTGCCGCCTTCTGCGTGGCTGCGGTGCTGGTTCTGGAACGCCATTGGGTTCATAAATTGCTGATTCTGCTCAGTTGTGTGCCAATTGCATTGTTGGTTAACATTCTGCGAATTACTGCAACTGGTTTGTGCCACATCTGGTTGAAAGACAGTGCCAGCAAGACCAAAGTCATGGATTTTCTGCACGATTTCAATGGCTGGATGATGATGCCGGTGGGGCTGGCCTTTCTCCTGCTGGAACTGTGGGTGCTGAAGCACCTGCTCGTGGAAAAACCGGTGAAAGCCACACCGATCCAGCGTGACACGAACGAACAGCGTCGTCCCCTGCACCGTGGGCCATCGATTCTGCTGAGCCGTTCCGCTTCCTGAAAACGAATTCACCTACGAGTAACCAGCAATGACCTCTGCAACTACACCTGCGATTCGCTTTGCCGAGCCAGTCCTGGATGCGATTCCGGTGGAATCAAACCAGCCGCACCAGATTGTCACGCTGCCCCCACCCCCTGCGGAACAGCCACCTCCTCCTGAAGGTGGTGGGATGAAAGCGGTGCAGTATGTTCGTTACCACTGGATGCTGATTGCCATTCTGGGCACGATTTTTGGTGGGATTTTTGCCGCACTGGCCTACATGCTGATTCCCGCCAAATACAGCACCTACTCCATTATTCGGGTATCGCCGGAAGACCCACGAATTTACTGGAATGAAGACCCCAACGGTCGCAATGATTTTTCCAGTTACCTGAAAACTCAGGCGGGGATGTTAAAAAGTCCGTTGGTGCTGCAGGCTGCTATTCGCGATCCGGAAATTGCCCAACTGCCGATGTTGCGGAATCAGGCCGATCCTGTCCGCTTTCTGGAAGAAGAACTGTTGGTTGAATTTCAGGATGGCTCGGAACTGATTAAGCCAAAACTGATGGGTGATGATGCCCAGTCAATTGTGATGATTGTCAATTCGATCCACGATGCCTATTTCCGTGAAGTGGTTGAAGCGGAGCGAAAGCGGAAACAGTACCGCCTGAAGCAACTGGAAGATTCGATGAACCGGATGCAACAGGAACTGAAAACCCGCCAGCAGGCTGCGGTGGTGGCTGCAGACCCCAATGCTGTGGCAGAATCGTTGCCTGGCGTGGGGCCGAATGTGGCAGCCAACGAGGTAGTTCGCCTGCGAGAAAAGCTGGATGTGGTCGACATTCGGATCAAACAGATTGCTGAAGAACGTCGCCGGTCGAAAATGCGGCTGGCAAATCTGAATGAAGAACTTCCCAGCGTGCCACAGGCACTGTTGATTCAACTGGAAAACGACCCCGGCATCGCGGGAATCAACCAGCAATTGGCGGAAGCACAGGCAAGATTAGATTATTTTCACAAATTAAATCCTGACAAGGAAAATAGTGGGTTGAAAGGCTTGAAAGAACGCCTGCAAACCCTGACCGCCCAGAAGGAAACCATTCGCAAGCAGCGACTGGTGGAATACCAGAAAACACAGTTGCAGGTGCTGGAATACCAGTTGAAAGAACAGCAGGAACAACTGGACGTGGAAGAAACTGGTCTGGTGATCCGAAAAGAAACGTTGCAAAAAGAATTAAAAGAATATGAGAAAAAACTGGCCGATATTCTGCCACCTGATGCCAACCAGCCACGTGACTTTGGGAAAGTGGACCTGAACATCCGCACCGAAATTGTGACTGGGCTGATGGATAAGGCCAACCTGCTGCGTCTAGAACTGAGTGCCCCCACGCGGGTGCAATCGTTTCAACGTGCTACGCAAACCCTGCAACGAGACCGCAAAAAGCAGTTGATCGGCACAGCCGCTGGTGGGCTGGCAGGTTTCCTGCTGATAGGCTTATTTGCGGTGCTGTTTGAAACTCGCCGCAAACGGGTGATGCAACTGGCTGACTTGCAGACCTTTTCGCACATTCCGTTACTGGGCGTGCTGCCCCACCTGCAGGGGAATGAGGCAGATCAGGGGGTGGAACTGGCACTTGCAGAGGAAAATCTGGAAAAAATCCGTGCCAATATCTGGCAGCAATTTGGCACAGCGGGCAGTCGTTCAATTGTCGTGACCAGTGCGGTGGGAGATGAAGGCCGAAGTTTTCTTGCCCGCGAACTGGCCCTGTCGTTTGGCAGATCCGGTCAATCCACCCTGCTGATCGATTTCGACCTGCGTACGCCAGAAATGCACCACACCTTTGAAACGTCGCTGCAACCAGGTATTGCAGAATTGCTGACCCGCCAGGCCTACCTGGGCGATTGCCTGCAGGCGTTGCCGTACCATATTCACCTGCTGCCCGCAGGCGTCTGGACGGATAATCTGCGCAAATCCTTATCCAGCAATGTGTTGTATCAATTAATTGAACAGGTTAAGCAGATGTTTGAAGTGGTGATTATCCACACTCATTCCCTGCTGACAGTGGCAGAAACCCTGCAGATTGGGCGAGTCGCCGATGGCGTGGTGGTGGCTGTTCAGCGCCATGAAAGCCGACTGCCCACCCTGGAAAAAACCTTTGAAAGTATCCAGCGGATTGCCCCGGAAGCAGCGGGCATGGTCTATCTGGGTGCCCGACGTGAAGAATGTTATCAGTAGGAGAGATCATGAAAGTTCAAAAAGTAGCCATTGGGATCGCCTTTGCACTGATACTGACCACGGGGGTTCTGCACGGGATGTGGACCAATCGCTGGTCTGGCACCACGAAAGAATCCGAATTACGGGCACCATTGGCACAATTGGATCAGCCCCTGGCGGGGTGGGTACCGGGAAAAATGATTGAATTGAATCCCCAGGATTTGCCCGCCGATACGAATACGGAATCTCGGGCTTTTTCGCACCCTGCTGCGAAAGGTCAACTGGTTGCCTCGCTGACTGCGGGTAAACCGGGTGTCGTTGCGGCCCACACGCCCGATGTGTGCTACCTCGGCAGCGGGTATCAACTGCAGGGAAGCGTGGGCAAAAAAAGTTTTCCTGGCAGTGATGGCACGAAAATTGAAATGTACCAGGCAGATTTTGTGAAAACTTCTGCCTCAAACCGGGAAGCGGTGCGGGTGCTCTGGACCTGGCATGATGGGAAACAGTGGCGTGCTCCCGATTACCCACGCTTGACATTCTTTCGCACGCCGATTGTCTACAAGCTGTACATTGTACAACCTGTAACAGAAGGGATGGCCTTGACGGAAACGGAAAGTTACCGTAACTTCGTAACGGCCTTAGCTACCGAATTGGGGCAACAACTGACCAAATGATGTCCTTTCACAGTGCGTAAGTTGGTGAGGTTGACCAGGTTCGAGCAATCAGCATGGAGGCAAGACAGGTGTTACGCGTAGTAGAAATCGACTGTTTCCCGGGAAATCAGTTGAATGGGAAACGGCGATTGGAAGTGCCCCCCCAGGAACTGGAAATTGTTGTCATTGACCATTCTGAAAATGGCAAAAGCGATGACAGTTGGTTTCCCCTGCGGGCTCCACACCAGCTTCGTCGCACCTTGCGTTGGCAACGCGGTCTCAATTTCGTTGCCAGCAGTGCCCTGCTGGTTGGTCTGGCCCCAATGATGGTGTTGATTGCAGCAATTGTCAAACTCTCCAGTAAAGGACCAGCGATCTATCGCCAGCGTCGCATCGGTCAGTTTGGAATGCCGATCACCATTCGCAAATTCCGCACGATGTATCACGAATGTGAAAAATTCAGCGGCCCCAAGTGGTGCGTCCCCGGCGATCCACGGATTACCCGAATTGGCTATTGGCTGCGGAAGACGCACCTGGATGAACTTCCCCAGCTCTGGAATGTGGTGCGTGGGGAAATGAGTCTGGTTGGCCCACGTCCGGAACGGCCCGAAATTGGCCCCACACTGGTGGAAAACCTGCCAGATTATTACGAACGCTATATCGTATTACCCGGTATTACCGGTCATGCTCAGATCCACCTGCCACCCGACCAGGATGTGGGTGATGTGCGGAAAAAATTGCAATTGGACCGCGAATATATTCAGCAGATGAATTGCTGGTTCGACCTGCGAACACTGGTGAAAACTGTTTTTCATGCCCTTGGTTGGAAAAAAACCTCTGCTGCGACGCCAGAAGCGTAACAATTCTGGTGGGACTGTAGATTATTTCCCTGAATGCGAGGCAAGGATGCCACGAATTACCGTCATCGTGCCAGTCTACAACGAACAGGCACACCTTAACGAAACGCTTGCAGGGTTGGCGAATCAGACATTACCTGTTTCGGAATACGAAGTATTACTGATTGATGGTGGGTCTACTGACCAAACACTGAAAATTGCCGCGGAGTTTCAGCAGCACTTTGCCTGCCTGCAAATATTGCACAATCCCAAGCGCTATTCCAGTTCTGCCCGCAATATTGGTGTCCGCCATGCCAAAGGTGAGTATCTTCTCATTGTTGATGGCCACTGTGCGGTGAAAAACCCCTCATACCTTCAAAATGTCATCCAGGCGTTTGATCGTTCGGGTGCTGATTGTCTGGGTCGGCCACAACCATTAGAAACTGCCCACCCCACATCGTTTCAGAAAGCGGTTTCAGTGGCACGGCAGTCGTGGCTGGGGCATAACCCCGATTCTGCCATTTATTCCAGCAAAGAACAATTTGTTGCCGCTGATAATGTCGCGGTAGCGTACCACAAATCAGTATTTGAAAAGATTGGTTTTTTCGACGAACGCTTCGATGCCTGCGAAGACGTGGATTTTAATGTGCGGGCACGCAAAGCCGGTTTAACCTGCTATTTCACTCCGGAAATAGCCCTTGATTACAAACCTCGTGCCACGCCCAAAGGATTGATATACCAAATGATGCGATACGGACAGGGCCGAGCCCGCCTGGGGAAAAAAGACCCCAGTTCCATTACGTTGCCAAGTCTGGTACCGCCATTTCTGGTGCTCTGGCTGGCAGGAACAGCAGTTGCCGCAGTGCTGAGCCAAACTGGATTGCTGGTGTTTGCCGCTTCCGTGGCGTGCTACATGATTGTTATTCTTGGCGAATCGATCCGCACCTCACTGAGCAATACCACTGGTGGGATTTCATTCTGGCGGGTGATTCTGGTCTTTCTCAGCATCCACTTTGGCTTCGCGTGGGGCTACATCAAAGAATCAGTTGCTGTTCGTCGATAACTGGCACGTTATATTTCGCCCTTTTCCAGACGGACTATTGCTTGAACAACTCCCCATCGGTGCGTTATGATGGTGGCATGGACAATTTTCATCAGCACCGCAGAAACTTTCTTGCCACCGCAGGTGGCGGGTTAGGGGCAATTGCTCTTAACTACTTACTATCCAAAGAGTTACAGGCTGATACTCACAAACAAGTGGGGAATCCGTTAGCTGCGAAGCCGCCCCACTTTCAGGCCAGAGCGAAATCGGTCATCTTCATGTTTATGGTGGGTGGCCCCAGTCCGCTGGATCTGTTCGAACCAAAGCCGTTGCTGCAAAAGCATGCAGGGAAACCACTTCCGGCTGATCTTGGCAAGTTTCCCAGCCAGTTTACCAAGGGCGATTCTGCAATTCTGCCCAGCACCAGAAAATTCAAACAATTTGGACAGTCGGGTAAATGGATGTCTGATTTAGTGCCCCACCTGTCGACGTGCGTGGATGATATTGCCTTTTTGCACGGTTGCTGGGGTAATTCTGCGGTACATGCACCCGCCATGTATGAACTGCACACGGGCCGCACACTAATGGGGCATCCTTCAATTGGTTCGTGGGTAACATACGGTCTGGGTAGCGTGTCGGAAAATCTACCCGCGTACTGCGTGATGACCCAGCCGGAAGGTGTGCCTGAAGGTGGGGCTCCCTGCTGGGGTTCTGCCTACCTGCCAGCGGTCTATCAAGGCACGATGTTTCGTGCGGGTGCCTCACCAATCCTCAATCTGGCGAATCCCAAAGGCACCAGTAATGAGCAGCAGAAAAATACCCTGTCGCTGATCCAGCAGTTGAATCAGCGACACCTCGTTGCAGGTGAAAGCGACCTGCAGGCCCGCATGGCCAGTTACGAACTGGCATTTCGCATGCAGCAGCACGCACCGGAAGCGGTTGATTTAACGAAAGAAACCAAGGCCACTCACGCAGCATATGGGACAGGTGATAAAGCAACTGCGGATTTTGGTACTAGGCTGTTGCTGGCCCGCCGGTTGGTAGAACGTGGGGTGCGTTTTGTGCAGGTCTACAGTGGAGGTGGCCCGCTGGTAACTCAATGGGATGCCCACGATGATATCAATGGCAACCACGAAGCGATGTGTCGGCGTGTGGATCAGCCCATTGCCGCACTGCTGAAGGATTTGAAGCAACGGGACATGCTGGATGAAACTCTGGTCGTCTGGTGTAGTGAATTTGGCCGCACCCCCTTTTCGCAGGGTAGTCGTGGGCGAGACCACAATCCGTATGGCTTTACCATGTGGCTGGCAGGTGGGGGAGTGCGTGGTGGAATGACGCACGGTGCCACCGATGATTTTGGCATGAAAGCGGTCAAAGGACGAGTTTCGGTGAATGATTTTCACGCCACAATTCTGTATTTACTGGGCATGGACCACGAAAAACTGACGTATCGCCACAGTGGGCGTGATGAACGCTTGACCGATGTGGGCGGCGAAGTAGTCTTTTTAACCAAATCATCATGAATTAAATTTCATTCATTTTCAGGGCGATTCCCACAATGATACGGTTAGTTATTGTCTGTTTATTGGCAGGTGCGCTTGCCCATGGTGCAGAAAAAGAGTTGCTGCCAGTCGGTTGGCACGGCAACTGGCAGGGAAGTATGCTCGTTTATGGTCGTCCGGATACCCCACCTCAACGGGTGGCGTTGGGACTGAACATTGCACCGGTCCCGGAGAAAAATCAGCTCACCTGGACCTTAAAGTATGGTGAAGGTGATAAAAATTCGGTCCGTCCCTACGTGCTGATTCGCACCCCACAGGGGCAGTTACAGATTGATGAACAGAATGGGATTGTTCTGGATGTCGACTTGACTGGCAATGTGATCTACAGTCAGTTCGAAGTGAACGGCTCGCTCTTAACCGCACGTTATGAACTGAGAGACAAAGAATTGCTGTTTGAGATCGTTTCTGCCCAGAAAGGAACCAAATCAGGGACGAAACAGCTACCTGTTCAGTCTTTTGCCCCACGTCTGGTACAATCGGGTACAATGCAACGGAAGGAAAAGAACTGAATTTTTGCTGGGTGGAGTGTGTCAGAATGGGTGCCTCAAGTTGGCGATACTACACAGGGTATCACAATGATCCTGAGACAGCACTTCAGGCACTTCGAACAGAAGTATTTGCGCGGGGTGAATATATCGATCCGACTGATTCAATTGACGAAACTCTGCGTCAGAATGCCCACCGATTCGGACAAGATCCGAATTCGCCTGAAGTGCAAGCTGAGATCGATAGTGCGGTCAGGCTCCAGCAAGCGATTCGGACCGGAAACACCCACGGCTTAAGTAGGAAAGAACGTGCACTTGTGGAACGATTGCGGGCCTTTGGACAATTAGCTGGCCAGTTCGGTGCTGTGCCACCAGCAACTGATGGTGACCGGCCTCGCTCAATCGACGAGTTGCTTGAACGTGCGGCTGAATCCGGAACGCACTCGATCCTTGACATTGAGCACACATCTTCACAGCCAGGATTCGGGCTTGCAGTCCCTTTAACAATAGCACAGGTCCGGCGAGTGTTCGGAACAACAAAACCAACCCACGATCAGGTCGAATTGCAATGGACAGAAATTGCTGAATTGCTCGAGAGATGGCACGCACGATACATGGTTGTATTCTGCGACGAGCATCCCAGTGAGTATGCTTTTATTGGCTGCTCCGGTGATTAAACAACCAGCAGACCTGAACTCATGATTTTCTCATTAGTTTTTGCTCATAAGCGTTATTTACTTTTTCTTCTTCGGTGGGGGCAAATCATTCTCGCGAACACTCTGCAGTTTCTTCTTCAAACGATCCTGCATGTCCTGCAGAGTCTTCTGGTGATCAGCACTGTGCGCCAGATTGGTGTACTGCCCGGGATCTGTGTGCATGTCAAACAGTTCCATCCCGCCTTTCCTGTCTTCACCATACTGGATGTAGGCCCAGCGGTCGGTGCGAATTAACAGGCCTTTCCCGTTCACGCAGAAGATTTCATCCCGCACCTGATGGGTGGGATCGACGATCATTTTGGCCAGACTTTTCCCTTGAAGGCGGTTCGGCACGGGCAAACCACACAATTCCGATGTGGTGGGGAACAGATCGAGTAGTTCCACAAAAGAATTGCAGACGGCAGGTTTTTGGCCGGGAATTGCCACGATCAGTGGCACCTTGGCCGATTCTTCATGAACGCTGACCTTCGCCCAGAAATCATGTTCCCCCAGGTGGTAACCATGGTCGCTGGTAAATATCACAATTGTGTTATCTTCCAGTTTTGCTTCCTTCAGTGCTGCCAGAACCTGCCCCACCATCGCGTCCATATAACTGACGGCTGCATAATAGCCCCCGACCGCTTTTTTCTGCTTTGGGATATCCATTTTCATGTTGGTGGAAGTTTTGTAGTTGATCCCCGCCGGTGGGATGTCGTCCCAGTCGCCAGCTACTTTGAGCGGCAATTTCATTTGTTCATGAGGATATGGTGCGAAGTAGGGTGCTGGTGCCACAAAAGGCACGTGGGGGCGGACAAAGCCGACCGCCAGAAAGAATCGCCGGTCTTTCGGTTGCTTTTTCAGCAGTTCTGCGGCTTTTTGAGCAGTTTTGCCATCGGAATGCACCAGATCATCGCCTTCGGCAGCCACCACGACAAAGGTATTGCCACCGACTGCAGGCTTTTTGCCATCGGGATTATTTTCCAGGGTTTCGCCTTTCCCTTTTGCTTTCCATTCAGGGCCAGGGCTGTTGTAGCGTTCATTCCAGGAAATCGGGTCATCGGTGCCATCACTGCCCTTTTCAATGTCACCTGGGACACCCATATGAAAGATTTTGCTGACTCGCGTGGTGTGGTAGCCAGCCTCTTTGAAGTGCTGCGCCCAAGTGGTGCGGTCACCAATGGCGGCACGCCCACTGACATAGCCAAAAACCTGCGTGGCGTGGGGGTAATAACCGTTCATCAACGATGCTCGCGATGGCCCGCAGACGGGAAACTGGCAGTAGGCACGCTGAAATAACGTCCCACGTTCGGCTAGCCGGTCAATATTGGGGGTTTTGCAAACCCGATTGCCGTAACATCCTAGTGCTGTGGAAGTTAAGTCGTCTGAAATGATAAACAGTATGTTATATTTGCCCACTTTTTGTGGCTGTGCCTGCACCCACAGTGGGGTGAAGGCAACCAAAATCAGTACGAACCGCCAAAAATTCATGAGTTAGCTCCCAGTACCCACTGGGGAGTGTACCGTATTGGAACTACGATGTGAACAAAAAGATTGCCAAATGGAGTATATTTGGCCAGTGACAGTTGATAACTGGATTAAGTTGATTTTCCAGGTAAAGTGGTGAAGGATATTCAGAACTTCCGAACGCAGTCCGTGATTGCAGTGCCACGTTGCATTCGGGAGAGATCTGTTTCACTTCGAAACAGCTTGGCACTTGACTCAACAGTTACAATCAATCACGCTTCGGCAGTGTTGCCTAAAGGAAGTCCTTCGGCAATCCTCTGCTGTTGATCTGGTGGCAACAACTCCTGACGGTAAATCGCCACATCACGTGGTGCTTCAATCCCAAGGCGGATTTTGCCACGATCGATATCCACAACCGTAATACAGATATTATCACCGATGTAAATCTTTTCGCCTAGTTTCCGGCTGAGTACGAGCATGTTTGAAACTCCTGCAATTGAGCCACTTCATGGAATCATGTGCCTTGAAGTAACTTACTTCAAACTAGGCAGTTTGCGTTGTTTGCCGAGCGATTTTTTCCAGGTTCGTTGAATTGCTTGCCGTCAGATGTGGTAGTGTGCTTGACAATCATACAATCGTTACAACCGCACCAGTTTCTCGTGCAGGTGATTTATCGTCACAATGAGATGCGCCGGTACAGATCGTCGACAATCCAGTGGAAGGCTGTCAGATGTATCGATTCGACAATGCCCATGTCGTCTAATGGCACATGAAAATTGCCGTGGGCCAGTTGACGTAATTTGCCCCCACTAAAACCGGTGCATCCGAACGTAGTCAACCCATTGGCGTTGCCCCACTCCACTGCCTGCAGAATATTGGGGCTGTTTCCGGAACCGGAAATGGCGATCAGCAGATCCCCGGGACTGGCCAGATTCTTCAATTGTTGTTTGAATATACAATCGAAGCCCTCATCGTTTGCCCACGCCAGAATATAGGGGGTGTTATCGGTCAGCGAAAGGATTTTCAGCCGCTGAACATCATCCCGCTCGTATAACGTGCGATCGATGGTGCCTTTGCCCATATCTTCGCAAAAATGAGAAGCATTGCTGCCACTGCCACCGTTACCAATGACAAAAACGAACTTTTTCTGCTGGTAACAGTTCCAGATCAGGTCCGCCAGGTGATTAATTTGCTGCGGATCCACTCGGAGCAGTTCCTGAGCCACACGCTCCAGAAACGCTCCCGAATTCATTGTCCTACCAATCATGGTTAATTCTCGATTGCATCCTGTAACTGATAAAGTACAGAATTAGAGCACGGGATGCCTGAAAATGGTGCGTGAATGCAAGGAAAGCAGACTGTAAATTGTCAATCCAAGCTGCATTACTGCCAGCCGCGGCGGCGGAACAGCACTGCAGCCAGAATCACCCATGAAACCGATAGGATAATTGCCGCGGTCAGATTCAACCAGTGGTGGGAGCGTAATTGGTCGGTCAGAATCGCATGTAACAGGTGGGGTGCGTGGTATTCAATTGCCAGTTGTGGGATATACTCGATGTTATTCTGCTGGCAGAGCAACATCACCAGTGCAATCGCCAGCATGTAACAAAGCGCAGCCAGGCTTGCCGATCGTTGGGTGCGGGCCAGGCTGGAAATGGTAATGCCGATGCCCAAGGTCCCTACAGACAAGGTAAGCAGGGTGAGCCAGAAAAAGACACTCTTTAGAACGTTAGAATTATGTATCCCTGCCAGCAGAGTTGCCAGAATGACCCCGAAGGCGGGGTAAAACAGGAATTTTGCCAGCAGAATTTCGAACGTGGTCGCGGGTGACAGCGCCTGGGCCAGAAGCATCCCTTTTTCACGCTCTTCACATGTAAATGAAGGCATCAGATAGACGCACGTGAAAAAGAGGCTGAACATTACCAGTGCGGTGGCAATTGCAGCCCGAAAATCAAGGGAACCATTGGAAATGGCGGATTCCTGCAAATCCAGTTTTGGCACCACGGGCAGGTTGTTATCAATCGCACGATCATAATATTGTGCGAACAATTGATTAAAAGCTTCGCGTTGGGCCCAAAGCTGGTCATCGGTGTGGGCAGGCCGCACCACTTCCCTTTTCATCAGAGTGTTATTGGCCTGCTCATTGAGCATCTGTTGGGATAAAAAACGATATGATTCGCGCCAGAACCATTGTTCATATACGGCCATGCCAGCGCGTTCTCCATCGGGAAAACGCAACCAGATCCGTTTTTTCCTGAATTTGCCCTCTGGAGGGAGAGTTCGCAATTCGATCCCACCGGTACCGTTTACGTAGCGGATCTTCTCATCCGGTGGGATATCATCCGGAATCTGCTTGAAAAAAAGATGGTTTTTCAATCCAGGTGGGACATGATTGATCAAATGTTCCACCCACTCATCGGAAGTATCGTAGTAAATGTAGCAGTGGTGAATGCCCGCAATCAAGTTGGATGGCTGGTCTTTTTCCGCTGGGTTCAGCACCGCAAGAATCAGCGATGCGGCAATCAGCAGTCCAGCCAGCACCAAACCACCACGGTTGGTGGTGTGGCGAAGGGCCTCTTTCAAAAACAACGCTTTCAGAATGCGGAAGCGGATCACTAAATAAACTCCGTTCCCGTTAGTTTTAAGAAGGTCGAATGAAAGTCAAATTCACGTGTGTGGACGCTTTCGATCAGCCCCATCTGCATGAACTTCGCCAGTTCTTCGCGGTGCAGGGGCAGATCCATGTCAAAAACGCGTCTCGTACCATCATTCAAAATGACGTCGCACCGGCGTTCTGTGTGCTGCTGGCGTAATTTGATTGGGGAATCCAAAGCAATCAATTGACCATGGGCCATAATTCCAACGCGGGTGCAGATCGCTTCCACTTCTGGCATATTATGGGTGGTCAGCAGCACAGTTTTGCCCGCCTGCACACGTTTTTGCAGAATCTGGTGCACCACTTCTGCCGAACCAATATCAAGATTCGCAGTGGGCTCATCCAGATACATCACTGCAGGATCGTGGAGAAGTGCCCTGGCAAGCAGCAGTTTTTTCTTCATCCCCATGGAATAACCACGCACGGGAATATCGGCCGCTTCAAGCAGAAACACTTCTGCCAGACATTCATTCACCCGCGAACGCGGCACATTGTACAAATCGGCAAAAATCTGCAGGTTACGCCGACCGGTGAATTCATCGAAGTGGTTATCCCGATCGGGCACATAACCGAACAGAGGTTTCACGTAATGCCATTCCGTAACTACATTGCGGCCAAGGACTTGCACGCTGCCACCGTCGGGAAGCCGCTGGCCAATCAGCACCCGCACGGTGGTACTTTTGCCCGCACCGTTCGGTCCCAGCAAGCCAAAAAGTTCGCCCTGATAAATATCCAGATCAAGACCCGCCACCGCCTGGAAGTCTCCATAGCGGACCTGCAAATTTCGAATTTGAATAGCGATTTCGGCGGTCATGTAATCAACATTAGAACTTCATTACAATTTTGTCGCAAAAATTGCAGAATTAGGTGGGTACCGTGCAGTCCTGGCTTTTTGTCACATTAAAATACTTCGCCATCGGGTGGTGCAGGATTACGGCTGTGGTCGATTGTTCTGGTTCCAGTTGGAACTGCTCGCTGAGCATCAGGCCAATCCGCTCAGGTTGTAACAGTTCAAAGAGCTTCGCCTGATCTTCCAGATCGGGGCAGGCGGGGTAGCCAAAACTGTAGCGACAACCACGATAATGCTTCTTGAACAGTTTCTGCACATCAGGGGAATCTTCACCACCGATCCCCCATTCCTGCCGAATATGTCGGTGTGCCCACTCTGCAAGTGCCTCGGCACATTCCACGCCCAGGCCGTGCAGGTACAAGTAGTTTTTATAATCCCCCGCCTGATACCACTGCTGGGCAATTTCGGTCACTCGGTGCCCCATCGTGACACCCATCAGTGCCACCACGTCCGTTGGCTGGCTATTCTCAGAATTGCGAAAATAATCACTCAGGCACAGGTGGGCACCATGATCCTGACGTGGAAAATGAAATCGCAGCCACTCGGTGCGAGAATCTTCGCGGAAAATCACCAGCGAACCATCAATTTCCGCACAGGGAAAATACCCATAAACAATTGAAGGCTGCAGGATATTCTCATCCAGACAGCGTTTTTTCATCCGTTCCAGTGCGGGGTAGGCTTCTTCTCTCATTTGGCGTTCATATTCTGCCAGTGCCACCCCACCTTTCCGGAACTGCCACTGTGTGCTGAATAGTGTGCGTTCATTAATGAAAGGGAAAATATCATCCATCGTGATATCGGTGCGTACTTTCGAACCATAAAAGGGGCGGGAGGCACGTTCGGTGCAGGCGGGGTATCCGATCGAGGATACACCACGTCCACGTGCGGCTTACTCATCGAGTTCTCATTTTTTGGCTTCGCACGGCTACTTTTGGCATTTTTGGCAGCCCGATCCGCAATTCCATCCAGCACCATACTGCCTGTTTTGCTGAATTTCTTGCGGGCCATCAACTCATCCATAATCCGCAGGCCAGCGAAGGCATCAATTCCGTAGTGAACAGTCCCCTGATAGAGCTGCGTCAGATCCTCTTCCACGTATTTGCGGGTCAGTGCGGCACCACCCAGAATGACAGTGGGGGTCAAACCACGATCATTGAGGGTCTGCAGGTCTTCTTTCATGATGACGGTAGATTTCACCAACAGGCCACTCATACCAATCGCATCCGCCTGATTTTCTTCGTAGGCACGGATCATATTTTCGACTGGTTGCTTGATCCCTAGGTTATACACTTTATAACCATTGTTCGACAAAATAATATCAACCAGGTTTTTGCCAATATCGTGCACATCGCCTTTGACAGTGGCCAGCACAATGCGGCCTTTTTCGGTGCCTTCCACCTTCTCCATAAACTGCTGCAGGTGGGCAACTGCAAACTTCATCACCTCCGCCGATTGCAGCACGAACGGCAGTTGCATCTGACCAGAACCAAACAAATCCCCCACCACTTTCATGCCGGCCAGCAAAATATTGTTAATGATGTCGATGGGGTCGTACTTTTCTCTGGCCAGATCGAGGTCGGCAATCAGGCTTTCGCGCCGACCCTGAATAATTGCCTGCTGCAAACGCTCTTCAACGCTTTCCCCCAGGCTGGCAGTCTTGCGAGATTCCGTCTTTTTGTCCGCATAATGTTCAATCAACTGCTGCAGTGGGTCACCTTCCCCACGTTCATCAAACAGCAGTCGACGACATAACTCCCGCCCTGTATCATCGATTTGTGCCAGTGGGATGATTTTTGCCGCATGCAGAATGGCAGAATCCAATCCATATTCCAGTGCGTAATGCAGATAAACACTGTTCAGCACCTGACGGGAATAGGGACTAAGACCGAAGCTACAATTCGATAACCCGATGTGCGTCAACGCACCGGGCAGTCCTTCCTTAATCATTCGAATTGCTTCAAATGTTTCGATGGCACTACGGCGGGTTTGTTCCTGGCCTGTGGTCAATGGAAACACCAGCGGATCAAACATGATATCGGTGGGTGGGATGCCGTATTCGTGCACGCAGATGTCGTAAATCCGCTTGGCACAATCGAACTTCCACTGAGCGGTATCGGCCTGACCAACTTCATCAATGGTCAGTGCCACCAGAGCCGCACCATACTTTTTGGCAAGTGGCACCACAATATCCAGCTTGTTACGACCTTCTTCCAGATTGATCGAATTAATGATTGGCTTGCCGGAACATAACTTCAGCGATGCCTCAATCACCTGCCATTCCGTCGAGTCAATCATCATCGGCTTGGTGATCACCGCGTTGTAACGTCGGATGATTTCCTTCATATCACGAACTTCGTCCCGACCCACGTAGGCGGCACAGACATCCAGAATGTGGACACCTTCACGCTCCTGTTCGCGACCCATTTCCACCAGGCCGTTCCAGTCCTCTTTTTCTAACAGTTGTTTGAATTTACGAGAGCCATTGGTATTGGTGCGTTCCCCTACCAGCAGCGGACGTGGGTTCTGATTTAATTCTGACGTGGTAAACAGGCTGGAAACAGCGGGGATGTTCACCACTTGACGTGGTGCCGGTTTTTTGCCGTAAAGTCTTTCAGAGACTACCTTTAAGTGATCTTTTGTCGTACCGCAACATCCACCGACAATGTTCACGCCGAATTCCGTAACAAATCGCTCCAGCCAATCGGTTAACTCAACAGGTTGCAGTGGGAAATAGGTATCATCACCCCGCTTTTCGGGCAGACCTGCGTTTGGCAGCACAGAAATCCGTTTTGGCGAAAACTGGCTGAGGTGCTTTACCGCAGAAAGCATCAGATCGGGCCCCACCGCACAGTTCAGGCCGATCACATCCAGCTCTGTAAAAGCGGTCAGGGTGGTCAGTGCACCTGCGATATCGGTCCCAGGTAGAAGATTGCCACTGTTCTGGTCGATGGTCAACTGCACCATCAGGGGAATTTTCACCCCTTTTTGCTTCATCACCTCAATTGCGGTAATCAGCACGCACTTCGCCTGCAGGATATCGAAGCAAGTTTCAATCAGCAGGGCATCAACACCAGATTCGACCAGTGCAACAATCTGACCTCTGTACGAATCTGCTAATGTATCGAAGTCAACATAAATCGCCGGATCAGTCAGCGACGGCATTTTGGTGCCAGGTCCAATCGATCCCACCACAAAGCGAGGTCGGCTGGGGGTGGAAAACTGCTTTGCCACCTCTTTGGCAATTTGGGTATTGCGGCGATTGATTTCATCCACGCGGTCAGCCATACCAAATTCAGCCAGCACCATATGACTGCCGTTAAATGTGTTGGTTTCGACTGCATCGCACCCCGCTTCGAAGTAGCCCGCGTGAATCTGAGCAATCCATTCGGGATGGGTGTAAACCAGGGCATCGGACAGATTGACCAGGTGCTCCCCACCCCAGTCGGCAGCAGTGGGTTGATATCGGTGCAGGCTGGTACCCATCCCACCATCCAATATGAGAACTCGTTCATCCGCAATTGAAAGAAAATCTGCAGCCATCACTACCTGTTCAGCACAAAGTTACGAATAGATATTAATAGATGAAATCGACCCAACGGGGGTTCAAAACTACAAAAAAGCGATTTCAATCGGCCAATTGCCAAGGTGAACTGTGGGAAGCGACCAGTAATTCTCATCAATTTCGAGTGCAAGGTACGTAAAAAAACCCCACCCGGGGAGGTGGGGTTTAGGAAGAAGGGGGTTTGGGGAAATCTGGATAGTTCTGGAGGTGTCCGCTGTGACGCAACTGGGGGTAGTTGTCAGGGTCAGTGGGGGTACTTCACCTGAATGCACATCGGTTTCTGTGTTCCACAGCAGGGGGCTGCTTTGGTTCACCACTTGATCTTTCCGGGGGAGGATTCGATCAAGACATGAAAACTACATTGCACACACCGTGCCAAAGCGAAATATTTTTTGGGAAATTTTCTGTAAGCACCTTAATTACAAGGAGTTAGAATTGTTTGTTACTGAATTGACTACACAACACGGTTGGGGAAGATTGTAAGGCCTTCAAGATTACATTGTAATTTTTACCTTTTTACAATTCATGCACCCAAGGTTACAAAGCTTGTTTGACACAATGGCGTTGGTGTCATGAACTCATCGTCAGGTGCGTCACCTGCGTTTCCCCACCTGATAAATCAAACTGCACACGATTCGGAAACGCCTGAGCAAAATCTTCCTGGTGCGATACC
This sequence comes from Zavarzinella sp., assembly GCA_041399155.1. Taxonomy (NCBI): domain Bacteria; kingdom Pseudomonadati; phylum Planctomycetota; class Planctomycetia; order Gemmatales; family Gemmataceae; genus Zavarzinella; species Zavarzinella sp. The sequence continues at coordinate 358,920 of JAWKTI010000001.1, read as the reverse complement.
AGCAGGATTCGCTTTAACTGTCCTTGTAACTGCTGCAATTCCTGCAACATCATCAGACGGCCGTTGTTATCCAGCGATCCAAAGCCTTCGTCGATGATCACCGACTCCATTGGGCGGTGTTGTCTGCTGGAATATTGCCCGATCGCCAACGCCAGACTGACAGCCACCCGAAACTTCTGACTCCCACTGAGAAACTCAACTCCGATGGCCGCATCACCTGTGTGGCGGTTGATCACCACCAGGTGCAGAGCACGTTCTTCAATTCCTTCCTCGGTGGGAGCGATTTGCAGTGCCAGACTGCCACTCGACAGCCGATCCAGAATCGCGTTCGCAAAAAAGACAATCTGCTGTTCGGCAGTACGAACCAAAAACCGTTGCAAGCGATCCCGCCCTAATAACTGTGTGAGTATATCGTAATATTGCAATTCTTTGCCAGCTTCCAGCACCTGCGTCTGGTATTCCTCCCGCATCTTCACGCGGGATAACAACAGATCCACCTGTTTTTCGGCTTCCTTCAACTGGGCCTGGCTGTTCTGGGAAGCGGCTTTCATGGTTTCGATCCGTTGCGACACCTGTTCCGGTGGCACTTTTGCTTCTGAGGAAATGGTGTTTGCCCGCACCATTACTTTCTGCAATTCCCCCTCCAGAAGCTGAATCACCGATTGGGCCGTGCGTGATTTTTCGTACTTATCTGCAATCTGGTCGCGAATCAGCCCTTCCAGCTCACCTTTCCAACGGTTCAGATCTGCCAGCCCCACGTTGGTGCTGATCTGTTGCCAGTGGCTGGGGAGACTTTCCCGAGCCCGCGTGATAGTCTGCTGGGCTTCATCACGTGCGGTGCGTAATGATCGTAGTTCGCCTTGAATCCGAATCAACTGCTGCTCCGCCTCATTTACGGCCTGGGTATATTTTTCCTGTGCCTGATCCGCCGCGGTGCGTTGCTTTCGAATATCATCCATTTTATTCTGAAATGATTTCTCATTAGTTTGAATGTGCAAATAATTGGCACGAATTTCGCCAAAGTCCTTATTTGGTAATTGTTTGCGATGATCAGCCAATTGCTGATTTAACGATTCAAATGCCCCCACCAGCGTGTTCCGGTGGTTTAATTGCTGCTGTAATTGCTTTAGGCGGGTGCGTAACGCATCCGTTTGCCGCAACTGGGTTTCTAATTTTTTCAGGTCAGCCGCACTGGGATATCGTGTCACCGCCCAGTCTGCTGGCACCGTGGGGGCAATTTTCCCCTGCAACTGGTTTGGTAACACATGAAACGCCTGAGCCAGCTTCTGCTCTAACTGCTGTAAATCGTCTGTCAGGTCTTTGGTTTGTTTTTTGTTATCCAGATAGGCTTTGCGTGCCTGCTCTACCAGATTAGTAGCTTCTTCTGCTTTCTTTCGAGCTTCAGTTTCTGCCTTTTCAGCTGCCTCCAGTGCCTGCTGAGCTTTTCGATCTTCTTTAGCAGCTTCTTTCATCGCTTTGGTGCGGCGGGTCTTTTCTTCCAGAAAGTGGGCGGGCGTTAATTCCTGCCCACAGACACGGCAGATCTGTTGCCCATCAAGGTGCTCGAATTCATCTGCAAGACGTTTCGCCTGTTCGTACAACGTTTTGGCTTGTGTCGCAGCACTTGCGGCGACTTTACTATGAGCACTCGCCTGAGCAAGCAATTGTTGACAACTGGTGTCGTTCTTTCCCGCAGCTTTCCCCTGCTCCGTGAGCTTGCGTTTCTCTTCTTCGCATTCGACCAGTTCCTGCCGTAACTGAATCAATTCCTGGCGGTTCTGGGCGATATGCACCAGGTGAGATTGCCAGCGCCCCAGTTCCGCCAGTTCATCGGCCTGTTGCTGCACAGTAGCCACCTGCTCTTGCAGATCTTTCGGCAAAGCATCCAAAGCCACGCGGTCGTTTTCAATTCGCTGCAGCAGTTCTTCGTATTGATCCAGTTTGCCAATCACCTGGGCAAGTTCTGCCCGAGTTTCCTTCGTTTCGGCCAACTCGGTTTCCAGCGTGCGTTGTTGTTCCAGTATTGCCGCACGCTGAGTGGTGTGGGCGTGCAACACGCTACGCTTTTTGCGAATTTGTTCTTCCAGCCTGGTGGTTTCCTTTTCTGTTTCGTGAAGCTCGCGTATTTTTTCAAGAACAGTCGCTTCCCGTTCGTGAATCACCTCAACATGGGGCAGGCAAAGTTGCAGTTCCTGATACCGGCGAAAACTGGTTTCTAACGCCCCCGCCTGCTGCAGTAATTGACGCTGTTTGGTGAGTTGGCCTTCCAGATTCACCATCTGGTGCTTGATTTCATTCCATAAGGTGGCTTCTGCCAGCAATCGCTGCAACTGTTCAATCTGGTGGGTAATTTCCTGAAACTGGGCCTGCATCAGCGCCTGATGGGCATTTGCTGCTTCCAGATCTGCTGGCAGCACCTCTGGCACATGAGCCAACTGCTCCTGAATGATATCCTGGCGACCTTTTAACGATTTTCGCTTGCCATCTGCCAAACTATGCAAATTGACATACCGCTCCAGGTTGACGATTTTGCTCAGAACTTCCGCTCGCCCTTTCGGGCTTTCGTCGAGCAGTTTTTCCGCCTTCCCCTGTAACAGCAGCACACTGGAAGTGAACGCGATGTAATCCAGCCCAACGTGGGTCTGAATCCATTCCTTGAAATCGTTCACTTTGTCTGTCTGTGGGATGGGAGTCCAGTTCTTGGCACCCGGCAGACGTTCAAAAATCGCCTGATCACCCCCACGGGTGCGTTTATAGCCACGTTTAATCAGATAATTTTTGCCATCAATCTGAAATTCAAATGCGACCTTCATTTCATTGGCTTGTTTGTTGATCAATTCCGTGTAGCCACTGCCCCCACCACGGTGGTAGCCGTACAAGGCATAGGTCATCGCATCAAAAACAGCCGACTTCCCGCTGCCGTTGGCACCAGAAAGCATCCAGATGTTCGCATTGGAAAAATCAATGGTCTGGGCGGTGCGGTAGCTTAAAAAACCTTCAAGTGTCAGGCGCTGCGGAATCATATCACTTCCATTCGAAATCCAGGTGGGTTGGTGCAGTACGGATGGTACTTCAGGAACTGGTCGCTTCCTGATCCAATAATTGTTCCAGGCGTTCCAAAAGTGCGTTCCGTTCGGATTCGGGCTGATCGAGCAACTGCTCCATCGCATATTGCCGCACAGTATCCTGAAAGCTGAGTGTTCTGATTTCTTCCTGAGACAGGGGCATCACCGGTCCCAGATCCAGTTTTTCAGACCACTCTCTGGTATAGTAGTGCGGAAAAATCACTTCGAGATCCTTCAATATCTGTTCCAGATTATCTTCGCCCGAATGATAATGCACTTCCAGACGCACCAGATCGTTGCAACCGGTGGGGTATTGCTGCATCAGTTGCGGCAATTGCACCGCAGGTCGATCGACCAGCACCCGACGTACCCGACGGGTTTGTAACGGCAGCACCCGCGGTGGTGTGGACAGGCCATTTTCATCAATATCAACAATCACCACACTTTTCTGGTCGTTATGCTCACCTAGATCGAGGCACTCGATGCTGCCCGAATACCGTATATGTTCTTGTCCTGCAAGGACTTGCGGCTTGTGAATATGGCCAAGAGCGATATAAGTATAATCGCTGGCCAGTTGATCGAATTTGACCACGACATCATGTTCGCTGCTGAGGCGAAATAGCCCATTACCAATATCGGCACCTTCCACATTCAGGTGGGCAGCCAGCACCATGGGCAGGTTCGGCCGTGCGTGGGGCGATTGCCGCAGTTGGTTCATTCTCTCCACCACTGCGTCCATCAGTTTCTGATATTTTTCCTGTGCGCTGGTAGAAGAATATTTTTCGCCATCGGGCACATAGGTCTTCAGCGTGGGGTAAGGCATCAGCAGAAACTGCACTTCATTGGGTGCAGACAGCCGAAAAAATGTTGGTTCCGTGGCCAGATAAAACCGCCCACGACTGGCAACACCATCTGCCGTAACTGCTTCTGGTGCAGCAAGTTCCATCGCCTCAGCCAATGTGCGGCAGAAAACTTCATTGTCGTGGTTGCCGGTCAGGGTGATAATTGTCCCACCCTGGTGCAGAAAATCGCTGAAAGTAGCGCCCCAATGCCGAATCGTATCCCGCAGTGAATCCGGGCGGGCCAGTTCGCTGAACAGGTCCCCCGCCACCAGCAGTAGATCGACCTGTTCCTGGTGGCAGTATTTGGCCACCTGTTCAACAGCGGTGCGTAAGTCGGCGGTACGATCCTGGCGGCCCAATCGATCACCAAGGTGCCAGTCGGCAGTGTGCAGTATTCGCATATCTGGTATTGTAGGCAAATTGCCAAATAACCATGCCCACTTCAGGAATCTGTTTTGTGCCCAGCTTCTCCGCTGTTAGTGAAAATAACAGTCCATTTCGATACGTAAGTGGAAAACGGCATTTGCAAATTCAATCAGATGATGATGAGTCAATTGTTTGTTGCAGAGAACAACGTCACTCTTCGATTTGCAGTTTGAACTTTACGTTTGGGTCTGCAGCAATGTCAAGAAGTATCGCGTATGCAGCATAAATCTTGTCTTCGGTGTCAGTAGGCTGATCCGATTGTTGCCGCTTGGCTTCCTCGGCAGCAAATTGTTGTTCTGCATCAGCCAAATCCTGGTCTGCCATTTCGAATGCAGAAGCGATCACAGGATCGGGAATCACGTCAAGCTCCTGAGAGCCAGTTATTTCTGATGTGTTCGATTGACTGTATAGTGCCTCGATCAAGTCACAGAGATGCTTAGCAGCGCCAGGTGGCAGGATGGCGTGCAGGCGGAGTTCCGCACCTTCAACATCCATTGGGGCCGGTTCCCGGCTGAGTTCACTCATGATGGCACCGGGTGTTTGGCGTGGGAAAGCAGCAAACGACGAAAGCCATCACGTGCCAAATGCCTGCCGTATTTGGCGAGTGTATATTCGTTGAGGGCAGTATACATTTCAACGAGTTTCGGTGCTAATTCAGTGGCAGTAATGCCGGGTCTGGCATAGGCACGAACGATCAATGACACTTCTTTGTCCCCCGCGAGTTCCTCTAGATCGCTATCTTCTAGTTGGTTTATTTTCTCATCTAGTTGTGGCAGCGGAGGAAAGAAGGTAAGAGGTACAGGCGATTTACCACGCCAGCGTGATTCTTGCAGAAGATACTCAAAGTCATTACGAAGATCGGAAATATCTACCCCAGCGTCGGCAGCGGCAGCGGCGGCAGCGGCGGCAGCGGCGGCGCCTCTGAAGACGTAGGCAACGTAGGCGGTGGCGGCGGCGGCGGCGGCGGCGTCGGCGGCTCTGGCGGCGGCGGCGGCGTCGGCGGCTCTGGCGGCGGCGGCGGCGTCGGCGGCTCTGGTGGCGGCGGCGTCTCTGGTGGCGGCGGCGTCTCTGGTGGCGGCGTCGGCGGCGGCGGCTCTCGCTCTGGCTATGGTGGTGGCTTTGGCGTGGGCGGCGGCGTAGGAATAGGCGGCCTGTTCTGCGATTCGAATAGCGTTCTCAATTGCTTTCAAATGCTGAATAGATGCTACTGGCCAATGCTTTTGAAACAATGGCTGGGCACGTCGCGCGCACCGTGCCGCGAATGCCACTCGTGCATATGTAGGAAGTCGGTCAATCTCCTCTTCCGTTGGTAGCGTTGGTTCACTCATGAATTTAAGTCCATTGCTACAAGTTCGCATTCTTCACTAATTTGTTGGCTATCGTCAGGATCCTGTGAAAAAAGGGTTTTTCTGACTTCTTGGAACAAATCCCGCAGTTTCTCTGCAAGATCAGGCAGATCTGCCTGAGGCGTCAGGGCGACGATTGCCGTTTGTGTGCCATCGATATCAACAATTTCAGAACGGTCTTGGTCATACTTCAGTTCCAATTCAGGCCGAAGGTCGTGTAGTGCAAGCATCACCTGTTCGATACGAGTTTGCAACTGGGCAGGGGAAGCACTCTCATTCCTCGTAAATGTTAATTTGATGTATGGTCGATCAAGTACCCAGTTCGAACAATCTACTAAGGTAATTGGCTCTGAAGGCGTATTCGTGACAAACTTTCCAGTGGTTCTTTCAGGGTCACCACTATCTGGCCAGTTAGCACAGTTAACGACGATGATTGGCTCGCTATCAGTGCGGGTAATTAATTTGCCGGATTTTTTTTCTTTGTTTGTCATTTTCATTCTCCCTGCAAAATCCGCAAATAAACTTCACCACCTTGCAGTGCTTGATCCTTCAATACCAAACTGAAACGGTACTGACCTGGATTCGGGATTGGAATCTCTGCAAACCTGATCGTCCGTGATACTACCTTCCAGGGATCAGTAAAGTTGATCGTACCTAACGGAATTCGATCTACCAATTGATTCCTTTTGGGATTTGCTAGGTCCGCCCATTCTACTTTCAGTCCGATCATTGCTTCGCCAATTCCATCCGTTAACTGGATGTGGGCGTACATTTCCTCAACTCTATCGAATTGTTTCGGAAGATAAGCCGTATGGTAGATATTGTGCAAACTCCATGAACCATCATTGGGATTTCGTTCTGCTTTTTCACAAATGCAGAAGAATCTCACCGTTGGGATTTCTACCATTGAGGATTACCTCCATTCTCAATCATATCACGAGCTTTGAATGATGGAAGTGGAATCTCTCGGGTTCGAATAACTTAGTTGCCACGAATATTTAGATGGTGAATCGAACCTACCGGTTCATTTCGGTGCCGGAAAATTAGCTTTTCGATCAACTATTTACGTGTAAACTTATCACGCATTCTCATCTTGTCACCAAGCAACAATCATGAATCGCAATATTGCAATATTGCGAATTGACACTTCTTCGTTTACGCCTCTTGTGCGGGTTACGCCAACCCCGACTACATTGGAAAACCCCCGAATCCACCCAGATTTCTTGCATTCGCTTGACAATACAAATAAACTGTCTTAACGATATGCGGAAATCGTAGACGGTTTATTTCTCGCAGATTCTCCCTCTTACTCGTGGCAGGATTCCATGAGCAGCCAGCCTGCATCCAATGAAGGTATTCGACAGCTCCGACGCCAGGTGGAAATTACCATCGAACAGTTGGCGGCACTGTCGGGTTCTGAAATGTCCCCTGCCGACTTCTATCAGGAACTGGTCCGCAAGGGCCTCAGTGGGATCGACGCACCTGCCGGTGCGGTGTGGTTACGCACCCCACAGGGGATGCTGCAGCCTGCAGTCACAGTCAATCTGGAAAAAATCGGGCTGGATGACCACTCCGAAGGCCGGAAATTCCACAACGAACTGCTGAGCGTGGCGTTTGAAAAGAACGCCCAGGGACTGTTGGGGCCGAAAGCACTGGCAGATGGGCATCCCGAAGCGGGTAATCCGACCAATCTAGTCTTGGCATTCGCACCCATTCTGGATGAAGACAACCGCACGCTGGGGATGCTGGAAATCTTCCAGAAGCCCACGATGCACCCCGATGATCTGCTGAAATATACGCTGCAGGTGGCCGGTTTTGCATCGAATTTCGTCCGCAACAACACCAACCGCAAAACGATCGGCCAGGAAAAAATCTGGACAATGCTGGATGCGTTCAGCAAGCAGATTCATGCATCACTGGACCCCACCCAGGTGGCGTACGTGGTGGCAAACGAAGGCCGTCGGCTGATTGAATGTGACCGCATCTGTGTGGGAGTAAGGCACGGCCGAAAAACCACGATCGAAGCCGTCAGCGGGGCGGATGTGGTCGAAAAAGCCAGTTCCCACATCGTTTTAATGAGAAAGCTGTTCGATTCGGTCATTCAGTGGGGTGAACGGCTGGAATATCGTGGCGAAAACGATGAAACCCTGCCACCGAAAGTGTATGAGGCACTGAATAACTATCTGCGGGAGCAAAACCCGAAATTGTTGGTGCTGATCCCTTTACGTGATGAACGGGAACAGCCAAAGCCAAACGAAAAGCTCAAAGTGGTGCGTTCGGCACTGATGATGGAAGTGTTCGACCCACCTGCAAAGACCGATTTGCTGGAAAAGAAACTGGAAATCGTGGGCAGTCATGCTGCAGGTGCGTTATATAACGCATCGGAAATGAAGCAGGTCCCCCTGAAGCCGCTTTGGTGGCCATTGAAACGGGTCCAGCAGGGGTTGGGCGGTAAGGCACGCTTCTGGCTGTTTACCGGATTATTCCTCTTTGCCGCACTTCTCTGTGCGTTGGTGTTCATTCCCTACGACCTGAAAGTGGATGCGGGTGGCAAACTGGCCCCACTGGACCGGTTGTATGTCTATCCCGATGCGGAAGGCCAGGTGGTCGAGTTTCGGGTGAAGCACGATGACACGATTTTACCCGCCTCGCCAGTTGCATTGATGCGAAGTACCGAATTTGAACTGAAAATTACCGCGATCCAATCCCAGCTCCGTGGGATGGCAGATAAAATCAACACCATTGAAGGCCGAATTAATAGCTCCCAGACCCCTTTTCAGGAAAAAGAGCAGTTACGCACCGAGCGTTCGCAATTGTTGAAAGAAACCAGCGAACTGCAAAGCCAACTGAACTTTTATGAGCAGCGATTTCTATGCGATCTGTCCCGCCCCGGGTTGTTTCAGGTGCTGGCACCATCCGTTAAACCATCTCTCTCGGGTGCCCAGCGTTGGCGTGTGGTAACACCAGATTTTCGCGAAGAACTGGTGGGCAAAACCGTGAAACCCAGCGATTCTCTGCTACGTTTAGGGAACGTGGATGGTGGCTGGCTGGTTGTGCTGAAAATCCCACAGAAACATATCGGTCAGGTGCTGCGGGCATACCCAGGCCAGAGCGACGATGAATTCCTGTGGGTCGACGTGTTGGCCCGCAGTGCCCCCACCCCTGGATATCAGGGGAAAGGGAAGCTCTCCCGCAAAGATATTACTGCGGAAGCGATTCCCAACCGCGATGACCAGAATGAAAGCGAACCAGTGGTATATGCGTATGTTCGCATGAATACCGCCGACATTCCCAAAGAATACCACCTGGACGAGCGGCTGCTGGTGACCGATGCGGAAATCAGTGCGAAAATCCGCTGCGGCAAACATGCCATGGGTTATTCGATGTTCTACGGTGTGTGGGAATTTCTCTACGAAAAAGTTGTTTTTTACCTTTTCTGACCCACGGAAAGGGATCGGATCGATTCATGAAAACTTTGAATATTTTGCATATTCCCAAGCTCGCAGCATGCCTGACGTTTGGCTTTCTGGTTGGCTGCGGGCCATCGAACCCTAACGTCGACCTGGGCAGTCCAAGTAAATCGGATGCAACCGACGCACCCATGGTGCTGGGAGATCCTTTATTTCAATACGACGAATATGCCGATGCAGATTCCCTGACGCGGTTTGCGCCTGCAGGGGTCACCAGCAACGGCTTGACAGTTGTTTTTGACAAATCGGATATTTCCAGTCAGGTGGATGGTGAAATTGCCTGGCTGGGGATCGAAACTACCGATGATACCGCTAATTCGGATTTGTTCCGCACGGAAGATGGCAAGGCATACCGCCGGCTGACCCTGGGCGACCGTGTAAAGAAAGGCACACCGATTGTGTTTCTGGATGATCGCCTTGCTCGATATGAATCGGAAATTATCCTGACGCGTGCCGCTGCAGCCGAAGCCGAGATTAAAGAGGCTACTGAAGCATTGAAAATTACTGATGAGTTGCTTGCCAGAATGCAGAAAGGACTCAATTCGCAATCCATCCCGTTTTCGGAACTTGTTAATACTTTGCTGTCGCGTGCACGTTATCGGATTGATCAAGCCAAGGTACAGGGCGAGATTGAAGTCGCCAAATCGGAAAATAACAAAGCGAAACTTCAGATTGAACGCCACAAAATTGTGGCACCATTCGATGGAATTGTGGTGCAGGTGCTGAAGCACCGTAAGGAGTCGGTGAAGGCCACTGATCCGATTCTGGTGCTGCATAACCTTTCCCGCTTGCGGGCAGAAGCCACCCTGCCGCGTGAGTATCTGGGCAGTTTTCGCACCGGTCAACCGGTCAAACTGGCCGCACCGGACGAACTTCCTGCATTGACCACGTTTGATAAACACCCCACCAACGTGCCGATTGTGGGCTTAGCCACCACCACAGTTGGTGAGGAAACCTTCATTATTTCTGCCAGCAAAGATGGCCGGCTGATGATCTGGGGGCAGGACCTGCTGACAAAAGCAGTACTACGCACCCGCAACCAGATTACGAACATTGCCGTTACCGCACCAGGTGCAGCCGCACCGAAGGTGCTGCTGGGTACAGATGACGGCTTTGCAATGCTTTACGATCTGGCGATCGCTGATCTGACGTTGCCAGCACCCACATCGGTGATGGTGGATGGAGAAACCAAATTGAAGCACGAAGGTGGCGTGCAAGCGAGTGCATTCTCGCCCGATGGCAACTGGCTGGTAACCGCAGATGAAAAAAGCATTTACATGATTGATGTTGCTCAGGGCAAGTTGAAATATACCTTCCCGAAGCAAAAACACTATAGTTCCATCACTTCGCTGACCTTTACCCCCCAGGGGAAAGTGGTTTCGGCAGGGAAAGAACCGTCTATTATTGTCTGGAAAGTGGGTGCCACTGGTGCTGAAGTCGATTTTGTGATCGAAAAGCGAACTGGCGATGTAGCCCACCCTGGGGTAACTGAAGACGGGCGTTTTCTTCTGGTCGATGCCAGCCGTAACCAGTTGGATATGTACCACCTGGGGCTGGGGCAGAAAGTGAATTCCATCCACAGTAGCCTGGATACCGCCCGCTTTCAGAAGTTTGCCCAGTTCTCACCCAAACTGGCAGGTGGGAACCAGCGTTGGATTGCCACGATGAACACGAATGAACAAACCGTGCAGATCTGGACCAGCGGCACCACAACCGATGAACCTTACGAAGTGGCCCGCCTCTACTGCCCACGTGGGGGAATCGCACTGCATTCTGCCTTCTCACCGAATGCCACCGAACCATTTATTGTGGTGGGTACCAATCGAGGCGAAGTACACCTTTGGAAGTTACCTGCCACCGCAAAACTGGGTACCCGCTTCGATGCCACTACCACGTTTGTGGATGATGCACTGGACGCCAGCGGTCGCGTGCGGGTCACAATTGACTTCAACAACACCGACGATGCCAACCGTTACATTCTGCGACCTGGGCAGAATATCGGCGTCTCCTTCCCATTTCATGAAGGAATGATGAAGAACAGGTAAATCTGAATGCCTTTTTTGCCTACTAAGATGATCACTTTGATAGACATTCTACTTGTAGGCAGTTCTGGCTTATAATTCGCCATTTTCGTGAACAAACGGTAAAACAACTCCTCTATTTCTGGGAAACTTGGTGCGTCAGGAGATTTCATGAGCGAGCGACCGCGTTGGTTCCAAACCACAGCGATTGACTACCCCAACAGCAGACCCCACATTGGTACCGCTTTCGAGAAGCTGGGTGCCGATGTGCAGGCACGCTACCGCCGGATGGAAGGGTACGATGTGGTCATGCTCATGGGGAATGACGAAAACACCCTGAAGGTGGCAGACAAAGCCACCGAACTGGGGCGTGATACCCAGGAATACTGCGATGATATGGCCAGACAGTTCCGCGAAGTGTGGGACCTGCTGGACATTCAGTACGATGTCTTCATCCAGACCAGCCACGAACGCCACAAAAACTGTTGCCGAAAGTTCATCCAAAAAGTGTACGACAACGGCCACATTTATAAGGGGGAGTACTCCGGCTGGTTCTGCCCAGGGTGCGAAGAGTTCAAATCGGACAAAGTTCACAAGGATAACAACGGCAACTGCCCCAACCACAATCGCCCGTTGGTGCGTCGTTCCGAGCCGTGCTGGTTCTTTCGGTTGTCGGCGTTCAAGGATCGATTAATCAAACATTTGAAAGATCATCCGAATTTTATTCAGCCAGAAATCCGCCGCAACGAAATGCTGGGAATTCTGGAAGTGGATGGGCTGCTCGACCTGAATATTTCCCGCCAGGGGGAACAGTGGGGCATCCCACTGCCATTTGATCCGGAATTTACCATTTATGTCTGGTTCGATGCCCTGCTAACTTACATTACTGGCATTGGCTACGGCGATGATGAAGAGCAGTTTCGCAAATACTGGCCGTGCGATGTCCACTTCATCGGCAAGGATATCACACGCTTTCACACGCTGATATGGCCCGCGATGTTGTGGGCTGCGGGTGAGGAACTGCCACGGCAGGTGTTCAGCCACGGATTTGTGAATATCAATGGCACCAAAATGGGTAAAGCGTTGGGCAATGTGAAGGAGCCACGCGAAATCATCGAAAAGAGCAGCGTCGATGTTTACCGATATTACTTCATGAGGGAATGCCCCTTCCCGGACGATGGCGACTATAGTGGAGAACGCTACGAAGAGGTTAACGACAGCGAACTTTCCAATAACCTTGGGAACCTGCTCAGCCGCGTGGTCACCATTCCGGCGAAGAACTTTAATTCTGCTTTGACAGGCACTGCCAATCAACTGCCCCAACCCGCAGTGCCCGGCCTGGATCTGGCGTTGTTTGTGGGGAAAGTGCGGGAATTGGTGGAAACCTGCCGCTACAACATGGCATTGCAGACCATTTTTCTGGAACTGCTGACCCCAACGAACCAGTATCTGGAGAGTAATGCACCATGGAAGCTGGTGAAAACCGACATGGAAGCAGCGAAACAGGTGATTTTCAATGCGATTCAGTCGCTGCGGATTGCCAGTATTCTGCTGAAGCCGTTTATCCCCACGTCGGCAGCGACGATCTACAACAGCTTCAACTTCGATATCCCGTGGGATCAGGTAAAATATGCCGATGCCACCGAGTTGAGATCGCAGCCCGAAGATTTGCGAATTATGGCGGAACTGGTTGAAGGTAAATTGAAGCCTTTGTTCCCACGGCTGAAATGATGTTTCATCCCCACAACTGATTAATATCCCATGAACAACACATGGGCACTTTTCTGAAAAAGCCCAAACAGGACACACCAAAATAATCCTACAGAAATTATTGGTCGAGATCGACGATACCGCCTGCGGAACGGCGTTTGTATCCTGGCAGGTGGTAATAGAGTTCCAGGGTCAGCAGTCACATACAGGTGGTGCCCAGTTACCATTAAGGTTCTGATCACCTGATTTGTTCTGTCTGCGAATCACGTATCTTTGGATTGAATGCTTTCAACTCGGGACCATCATAAAAATGGATGACCTGAGTGGAATAGTAGAAGGTATACATGTTGATCGGCACCCGATTCACCGTGGCAGGCTCTGTGGCTGGCAACTAAAGTGAAAGTTTCGACAAACGCTTGACACCCTTTTGCAGTGCTGGGTGGGTTGGTGTCCAACCAGTGTAATGGCGAGACAATAACCTACCGCATTCGACGTGGGAGAATTCCCAGGGGTGCGATAGCCAAAAGCGGCACGAGAGTCTTCCTGCACTTTGTTCAGAAAGCCGCTGATCGCCTTGTAAGCTTTCGCTTTGTCAAAGCGGAAATACGCAGGAAATCAGAAAATCTTGCAGCATCATCGGAAATTTTCATGTACGATGGGTGGGAGATCGCCCTTCGCCGTGAGGATATACCATGCGCGATGTCTTAACAATTATTCTGGCAGGTGGCCGCGGGAAGCGCTTAGACCCCCTGACGAGGCACCGAGCCAAACCAGCAGTGCCATTCGGTGGGATTTACCGAATCATTGATTTCACATTATCCAACTGTCTGAATAGCGATCTGCGACAGGTGATGGTACTGGCACAGTACAAATCGCGAAGCCTGGACCAGCATATCCGGGAAGGTTGGAATATTCTCAGCCGCAGCCTGGGGGAATACATCGAAATTCTTTCCCCACAACAACGCACCAGCGAAGAATGGTATCGTGGAACCGCAGATGCGATTTACCACAACATCTATACGATTGAAGCAGAAAAACGTCGCTACACCCTGATTCTGGCTGGGGATCATGTGTATCGCATGGATTATCGCCCGATGATTCAGTCTCATATCGAGCGTGGTGCGGATCTGACGATCGGTTGTATTCCAGTGCCGATTACCGAAAGCGATCAGTTTGGGATTATGCAGGTCGACGATTCGTACCGTATTCGGCATTTTGTCGAAAAACCTGCCACCTGCCCCCCCATGCCAGGCAGCACCGATCACTGTCTCGGTTCGATGGGCATTTATGTGTTTAACACCGATCTATTATTTGAACAATTGATTGAAGATCAGAATGCCGGTGGGAGCCATCACGATTTCGGGCATAATCTGATTCCCATGCTGATTGAGACGCACCGCGTGTTTGCGTTTCCTTTTACAGAAACGAGTTCTCCCGGTGGGGTGAGTGCCTACTGGCGAGACGTGGGTACAATTCACGCTTTTTATGAGGCGAATATCGACCTGACGACTGCCTTACCGCAACTGGACCTGTACGATCGAGACTGGCCGATCCGCACCTACCATGAACATGATCCTCCACCGAAACTGGTACATAACATGCCCGGCGAAATAGGTGCGGCCCGACGTGGGGAGGCATTTGACAGTCTGCTGTCGCCTGGGTGCATCATTTCTGGTGGCCATGTTCGGGGTAGCGTGCTTTCCCCACGGGTGCGAGTCAACAGTTATGCAGTGGTGGAAGATTCTATCCTGTTCGACGGAGTGCAGGTGGGGCGGAATTGTCGCATTCGACGCACGATTGTCGATAAAAATACCGTCATTCCGTGTGACACAACCGTTGGCTTTGACCTGGATCTGGACCGCCGACGGGGTTTTCATGTGTCCGAAGAAGGAATTGTGGTCATCCCACGTGATGCAGTGATTCAGTGGCACAGTTAAGTTGTGAGAGAAAACTCATGATAATTTTCTAAAAACCTGGAATCTGATCTTCTTCCCCATTGTCTTTCTGCACCGGATTGTACAGTCGGAAACTGGTCATCCGCCATTCATTATCTGCTTCTTTCTGGAACACTCCCACGCAATAACGCAGAGATTGTGGCATCCCTTTCCCTTGGGCATTGAAGCCCATTTCAATCGTGGTGGGATTGATCTGCTTGAACGACTGACGGTTCATTCCCCACAGTTCCACGCCATCGGTTAAAAACTGTTTCCCACGCTGGGACAGTTGAAATAACCCATCTTTGTTCAATGCTTTATACTTGAACGTGGGTGAAATATTATCAAAGACTTTCTTGTAATCATTCGACTGGCTGGCTTCCGCCATTTCGCTGATTTTGCGGTTGACCTGTTCCCGCCCACTTTCATAGGCACGGTCGAGCAGGAACCAGGTAAGTAAGATACCAGCGGCGAAACCAAAAAAGATTAAATCCCGCCTGGTTTGGCGGCGGAAGGCCAATGCAGCCAGGATAACAGTAAACGCCACGAGGATAATGTAAACCATCGGTGCAGGATCAATAATGAAATCAGGCATGAAGAAACTCAACAAGAAAGGATTTTCATTACCAGTTTAGCATCGATTGAGTGGCAAAGCACCTGAAAAAGCCTTTTAGGCTGCAGCGCGGGCAGTTTTCTTCGATCGGCCGGGAATCGACAATTTGGCAATGTCTTCCCACCGGCCAGCATCTGGAGCCCCACTCCAACGCTGCATCGACAGAATTTCCACATTGGTGCGGAAACTTTCATCAAAAAGTTCTGGATCGTTGAAATTGGTGATGTAGTGTTCACGCACGTTGGAAGCGGAACGCCCCACAAAAATGAGAACTTCAACACCGCTGGGCAGAATGCCCACCGCACGCCAACATTGTGCACGTTCTTCGGCTAAATAACGCATGGCTGACCCTCCCTGGTCGACGAAACTAATGGAATATCCGTTGGTAGAGTAATTACCGTTTCAGTGGGCTTTTCTATCACCGTTGCGAGAAAATTACTGAAGGGGTAAAATCGCAAATCGGCCCCAAACTGTCAAGAAAATAACAGGATTTTTTCCAGAATTGTTCAAGTTTTCTAAGGTGATCACCGAAACGGCACCAAATGGCAATTTGGGCAATTCAGGATGGAAAGATAAAAACAGATATCAAGCAGTTCGTAACGTGCAGACAACTCGAATTGGCTCCAGTGCATTTTCAATGATTTCTCTTCCAGCTGACCTGGTGTTCAATACGAAAGTTGCTCTGGCGGTGCGTCATCTGCCAAATCGGGCAAAATTGCTCTAAACAGTCCCGCACCACCGTGTATCATGATGGGTACCTCTGTTGCGGGTTTTCGTGGGCACCACTTGGGGAGTTGATGATGCGTTATCTGCTGTTGATGAGTCTATGCACCAGTCTGCCGATGGTGGGGTTAGGTGCGGATGGTGAAGAGTGGATCGTACAGTTCAACGGCAAAGATCTGTCCGGTTGGACCATCGATGGGCCGAAAACCTTTACCGACAAAGCAGATAACAACAAAATGAAACCCCTCTGGACTGTGGAAAACGGCCTGATTCGTACCGAAGGAAAGGGGTTTGGTTTTTTGCGTTACGACCGAGAGTTTACCGATTTTGTATGGCACGTGGAATATCGCCTGTCACCCACAAAAGGGGTCAATAGTGGACTGGGGATTCGCACTGGTGTGTTCGATCCGAAGAAGTCAACTGCCAGCCGGCCTTCATTTTTCAGTTACGAAATTCAGTTGCTGGATGATTCAAAAGCCGCACCAACAAAACATACTACTTGTTCGCTGTATCGCTATGTGGCACCCGCCAAAGCAGCCCACAAACCAGCGGGAGAGTGGAATACCATGGAAATCACCTGCCGTGGGCCAAAAATTATCATTAATATGAATGGCACCGAGGTGCTGAACTTTGACCAGTCCAGCGATGAAAAACTGAAAAATAAGCCATTGAAAGGTCATGTGTGCCTGCAATCGCACAGCAACATGGCGGAATTTCGCAATCTGAAGATCAAGGAATTGAAGTAAACGACTGTACGCACAGGATTTAGGACAAGATGATGACGGATACCCCTTCTAACCAGCCCACGCCAGAACCAGAAACCACCCCCACGGCACCAGTGGCAGAAAACGCCCCGGTAGCAGCACCCGAAACGGCAGCACCCGAAAGTGGGGTGGCACCTGCAGACCCCACTGCGGCACCAGGTGGGGAAGGAAAACCAGACGATAGTCGACGGAAGTTTTATCGCGATAAGCGCCCCAAAGAGCCAGAAAAGCGGAAGATCGACTTCACAGAATTATCCACCGGCCTGAAAATTCGCGCCCTGGATGAACAACTGGAAGCCGAAATGGCTGCAGCGATGTCTGGTTTCGATTCGCTGATGGGTGGTTCTGCCCCCAGTGCGGCACCCGCACCCCAAAAGCAGGTGGAGGAAAACCAGGGTCGCATTATTGCCATTCGTGGGAATGATGTATTTCTGGACTTGCCCGGTAAACGGATGGAAGGGCTGATGTCACTGACCATGTTCGCCGAAAAACCACAGATTGGCGACGTAGTGGATGTGCACTTTGAATCGGTTGACAATGAAAATGGCCTGATTCGCCTCAGCAAAAAGGGTGCGGCAATCAGCGTCGACTGGTCCAGCGTCCGCGTGGGGCAGACTGTCGAAGCCCGCGTTACTGGCACCAATCGTGGTGGACTGGCAGTCGAAGTCAACGGCATTCGTGGGTTTATGCCGATCAGCCAGATTGATATTTACCGCGTCGAGAATGCCGATAGTTACATTAACCAGCGGCTGGTGTGCGAAATTACGGAAGCCAACCCCACGGAAAAGAACCTGGTGGTCAGCCGCCGGATTCTGCTGGAACGGGAAAGGGAAACCCAGAAAGCCAAGTTCTGGGAAGAAATGGAAGAAGGTCAGGTGCGGAAAGGCACCGTGCGTTCGATCCAGAAATTCGGGGCCTTCGTCGATCTGGGTGGGGCTGATGGCCTGATTCCGATGAACGAACTGGCGTGGCACCGCGTCGATCGGGCGGAAGATCTGTTGCAGATTGGCCAGGTAATCGAAGTGAAAGTGGCCAAAATTGATCGTGCCACCAGAAAAATCTCGCTGAGCCTCAAGGCACTTGCCGTCAGTCCGTGGGAAACCCTGGGTATTCACGCTGGCTCCCGCATTCAGGGGAAAGTCACCCGCATCATGGAATTTGGTGCGTTTGTGGAAATCACCCCAGGCGTTGAAGGCCTGGTGCACGTTTCCGAACTTTCTGTGGGCAAAGTCTACCGTGTGCGGGATGTCGTGCAGGAAGGTCAGCAGGTGGATGTGCAGGTGCTGAACATCGACAAAGAGAACCGCAAAATCAGTTTGTCGATCAAGGCACTGCAGGATGAACAGCGTCGCAAAGACAATGAGATTGCTCAGGCAGAACTGGCTGCCAAGTTGGCGGCAGAAGAAGCGGAAGAGGCAGCCAACCCACCCAAACCGAAAAAGCCAATCAAGTTCAAGCTACGGGGCGGGAAGTAATCTGAGGATTTTCTCATCAATGAGAAAGATCCTGGCACCCACGGTGGCTTTTCACGAGACAGAGCGATGACAACAAAAAAAGCCGTGGTGCTGCTGAGTGGCGGTCTGGATAGCACCACTTGCCTTGCGGTGGCGAAAGCCGATGGATTTTCGATCCATGCCCTCAGCGTGAATTACGGTCAACGCCACCAGGTGGAACTGGAACGGGCGGAGCAACTGGCACAATTGATGGGTGCCAGCGACCACCGACTGGTGACACTCGACTTGCGGGCAATTGGTGGTTCCGCATTAACAGCGGATATTCCGGTCCCAAAAAGCCGGACCAGCGAGGAATTGTCCCACGGAATCCCCGTGACGTATGTTCCGGCCCGCAATACGATTCTGTTGGGCATTGCACTGGGTTATGCGGAAACCTGTGGAGCATTTGACATCTTTATTGGGGCAAATGTCCTGGATTATTCTGGCTATCCCGATTGCCGGCCCGCCTTTCTGGATGCGTTTGCCACTTTGGCGAATCTGGCCACCCAGGCTGCCATTGAAGGAAAGGGGCAGTTCCGTATTCACGCACCCCTGTTGCAACTGACGAAAGCAGAAATTATTCAACTGGGCACCCGCCTGGGGGTCGATTACCGCCAGACAATCAGTTGTTACGACCCTACCCCCAGCGGACTTGCCTGCGGGAAATGCGATGCCTGCCAGCTCCGCAAAAAAGGCTTTGCAGAAGCGGGCATCCCCGACCCCACCGCGTATGTGATCTAGGATGCCCCACGGAGGCAGCAAATGGCCCTTTCCGAAGAGTTTCTGCAATATGTGCTGGATCAGTACGCCACATGGGGCGGGGTAACCGCACGTAAGATGTTTGGTGGTGCGGGTTTGTATCGCGATGGCAAAATGTTTGGCCTGGTTGCAGACGATCTTGTCTACCTGAAGGTCGATGACAGCAATCGTGATGAGTATCTCGAAGCTGGCTCCCACGCCTTCCAGCCATATCCAGACAAACCGATGACGATGTCCTACTATCTCCTCCCACCAGAAGTGCTGCAAAACCCCACCATATTGATGGACTGGTCCCATCGCTCCCTGGCAATCCAGTTGAAAACCAAGAAAAAGAAGAAGAAATAAAATAGGTCTTTGGACGTAGATTCTGTCTATCGGAGGGGGAATAAAAACGATGACGATAGAATCTAAACGATTCTTATGGTGGTCTAGTGCAACAATAAGAATTTGTCATCCAAATTTGGATCCTGCCGAATTGACAAAGCTACTAGACGCAGATCCTTCGATTGCATTGCGACCAGGCGAATCAAAAGTGCCTTACGGTGAATGCCGATCCGCAGGCTATTGGTGCACAGAGTATCGTGTCGATGAGCCACTCCTCCCAAATCACGTCATAGAATGGACAGAAAATTTTGTGAATAAGCGTATTGAAGTATTCAAAAATCTTCAAATGAAAAAGTACTTCATTGATGTTTATATCGGAATTCACAGCAACATTCTGGCACTTGGCTTTGACGTGCCAGCAACACCCACACTTTGGGAACTTGGAATTCCACTTGGAATCGAGTATTTTTCCCCATGATTTTTAGTTGATTTGGGGAAGCTCAAATCTTGGTCAGATGATAGTTGTGCAAGTTTGTCAAATATTCCCTTGCAGCAGGCATGCCAAAGTACACATTGAAAGTTGTATTCACAAATCAACTTGAAACTACTTTGTCAATTCAATGACCGAAGATGAAAATCCTGGTGTTCTTCTGAATCTCAATCCGTTGACGGCTCAATGGTGACCACAGCTACTTTTTCCAACTCCTGCCGAACACGTTCCGCTTTCACCAAAGATTGATTTTTAAGTATCACCGCAGGTAGCTGTGCGAACAGGTCCCGAATCTCTTCCATCATCATAGCAGAGTGTAATCGCACGATTTTGGTTACCGCACGGCGATTCTCAGGTGTGAACGAGTGCAACACAACATCCCGGCAGACCTCAACAGTCTGAATCCATTCACGGGACAGCCCTGCTCGCACATGTTGGAGCCGGTCGAGAACCTTAGCAAGTTGGTTTTGAAGTCGCAAGAACTCTGCACGTGGATCACCTCGGTCTTCCAGCCAGTCGGCGTACACCAGCCTGACGGTAGTGTCAGCCGGGGAAAGTTGGATCGCCTTCAGTAGCGCCTCTTCTTCACTCACGTTATTTACTTCCGGATAGCGGGTTTACAATCGTTCAGCTTAAAGTCCCTTTAGGAAACACTTTCAAAACAGATCAGCTATATAGCCGAATTGCTATTTATTGCAACGTGCTCCGTGGGCGAATGTCGGCAAATATACTGCACAGAAATAAATAAGTGGGCAAAATGCCACTTTTCCATCCCATTTTCCCCACTCGCAGAAAGCCCAAACGTTCCTACAATTAATATTGTTCTTGCAAGATCGTATCGAACGGAAGGATTTAGCGCTTTTTTATGCAGCCGCGTCAAGATATTAGGAACTTGGCAGTTATTGCCCACGTTGACCATGGCAAAACCACCATGGTGGATCAAATGTTACGCCAATCGGGCCAGTTTCGCTCTGAAGAACTGGACAAATTGGTGGGGGGCCAGCATGGCCTCATTATGGACTCAAACGATCTCGAACGAGAGCGTGGGATTACCATTTTAGGCAAAAATATTGCCATCCGTTTAGGCAACATCAAAGTCAATCTCATGGATACGCCCGGCCACGCCGATTTCGGCGGGGAAGTCGAGCGGATTCTGTTGATGGCCGACGGGGTCTTTCTGCTGGTCGATGCCGCGGAAGGTCCACTGCCACAAACGCGGTTCGTACTTCGCAAAGCATTCGAAAAGAAACTGAAGCCGGTGGTGGTGATCAACAAGATCGACCGCCCCGATGCACGTATTCCTGATGTCCACAACATGATCTTTGACCTGTTCATGGAATTGGGCGCGGATGATGCAACGATGGACTTCCCCCTGATTTATGCTTCTGGCAAACAGGGCATCGCCACCCGCGATCTGAGCAAGCCTGGCACCGACCTGCACCCACTGTTCGATGCGATTCTGGAAAAAATCGACCCGCCTGTGGTGACCATGGATGGCCCCTTGCAGATGCAGGTTGTATCGCTGGAATACAGTGATTACGTGGGGCGAATTGCCGTCGGAAAGATCAACCGCGGTACCGTCAAAAAGAACCAGCGGGTCAAACTGATCAAGCAGAAAGATGGCCGTATCATCGACGACACCATCGTCCAGGTGCTGGAATACGAGAGACTGGGCAAAAAGAAGTGGAATCGCTTTCCGCTGGCGACATTGTCGCTTTGGTTGGGCTGGATGATGTGGATATCGGCGATACCGTGACCGATGTGGATCATCCCGAAGCGATGCCACCCGTGAAAATCGATGAGCCCACCCTGGACATGGTATTCCGGATCAACGATTCGCCATTTACTGGTCAGGATGGCAAACCGCTTACCAGTCGTGAATTGAAAGACCGGCTTGATAAAGAGTTACAGCGAAATATCGCCTTGCGAGTCCGCCCCAGCGACCGTGGGGAAGAATACATTGTTTCTGGCCGTGGTCTGCTCCACCTGACCATTCTGCTGGAAACGATCCGCCGGGAAGGTTACGAACTGTCCGTAGGCAAACCCCGCGTGATTATTCGCGAAATCGATGGCGTGAAGATGGAACCCGTGGAGCACCTGGTGGTCGATGTTCCCGGCAACCATGTGGGCTCCGTGATGGCTCAGGTGCTGGAACGTCAGGGCCAACTGATGTCGATGGATTCCGGTGAAAGTCTTGCCCACCTGGAGTTTACCATTCCCGCACGCGGCCTGATTGGATTACGGACTCGCCTGATGACCGCCACCAGCGGAATGGCGATTGTCCACCATACGTTTCATGAATATCAGCCGGTGAAACCAGCACTGCCCAGTCGTTTGAACGGCGTGATGATCTCAACGGAAACCGCCAAAGCAACTGCATACGCACTGGAAGATCTGCAGGAACGTGGGGTGATGTTTGTGGCACCAATGGAACCGGTTTACGAAGGCCAGTTGGTAGCCCAGCATGTGCGGGATAATGACTTGCCAGTAAACGTCTGCCGCGAGAAAAAGCTAACCAACATCCGCAACGCCAACGCCGAAATTAAAACGGTGCTGAAACAGCCACGCCAGTTCGATCTGGAAGCGGCCCTGGAATATATCGAAGACGATGAATTAGTGGAAGTAACCCCCACCGCCATTCGACTGCGGAAGATTCTGCTGAAAGAATCGGACCGTAAAAAAGCAGGCCGACGTGGGGGCTAATGCCCACCTGCGAACTTTTTCAAGGCTCCTCCCCTCATTGTGCCATGGATTCACACACACTAGGTCTGATCGGTTTCAATAAACTGCTGGACATTGTCAGTGGGTATGCGGTTACATCCATTGGTGTGGATCTGGTGCAACAACTGGAACCAATGCAGAACTTGGAGAAAGTTCGCCACGAAATTGGCCTGGTCACCGAAATGGTGGATGTACTGACACAAGGGCAGGCACCACCACTGCAAGGCATTCGCGATGTACGACTACTGTTGAAGCGGGCCATGATTGGCACGATGCTGACAGAAGAGCAGTTATTGCAGGTATCGGATATTTTTCTGGCAACTGGTGCCTTCTATCGCTATCGCATGCGAATCGATGCCCGGCACCACCGGTTGCTGGAGTTGCTGGCACCCATCGAAGATATGGGCACGCTGGCCAAAAATATCACTTCTTCCATTGATGGCCGTGGCAACGTTCTTGATGGTGCCAGCCCCGAATTAGCCGAAATCCGACAAAAACTGTTTCAGGTGGATGAGAAAGTACAACAGGAATTAAAACGCCTGTTGCGCGATCCCAAACTGCGCGAAGTGCTTCGTTTTCAGAATGCCACCGTGAATGGCGATCATTATGTGCTGGCAGTGGCAGCCAATCATCGCCAGAAAGTACCCGGGGTGGTGCACCGCACCAGCAGCACCGGCGAGACAATTTATATCGAACCCGCTTCCATTTCCCGCTTTTCTGCAGAACGGGTGGTTCTGAAAGGCGAAGAAGATCGCGAAATCAAACGCATATTGCGAAAACTATCTGCCCACGTGGGCAAATACGCTCGCCCAGCCGGTGCCGCGCTGGACATTATGGCACGCACCGATCTGATTACGGCGAAGGCAAGGCACGCACTCGATTACAAGATGTACCCACCGGAGATGAATACAGAAGGTCGGCTGTGGCTGCGTGTCGCCCGCCACCCACTGCTGGAACATCTGTTCCGGCACGAAACCATTCCACCGAAGGCAGATGGCAGTCCGGGAACCCAACGCAAGGTGGTACCAATTGATATTCGCCTGGGAAACGGCTTCGATCTGTTGATCATTACCGGCCCAAATACGGGTGGAAAAACCGTCACACTAAAGACCACGGGACTGCTTTCCGTGATGGCGATGTGCGGGATGATGATTCCCGCAGCCGAAGGCAGTTGCGTGCCGATATTCGATCATATTTTTGCCGATATCGGCGACGAGCAAAGTATCGAACAATCGCTCAGCACGTTCAGCTCTCACATTTCCCGCATGTCGACCATTTTTGCCCAGGCTACTTCCAGATCACTGATTATGCTCGATGAAGTGGGTGCTGGTACCGATCCCCACGAAGGTGCCGCGTTGGGCCGGGCAATTCTGGACTTTCTGGCAGAGTTGGGCTGTCGGGCGATTGTCACCACCCACCTGGGTGATCTGAAAACCTATGCCTTTACCAACGACCGCGCAGAGAATGCTGCAGTTGAATTCGATCTGGAAACATTACGGCCAACCTATCGCCTACACATCGGCCAGTTTGGGATGAGCAACGCCTTAAAAATTGCCCGCAGACTAAAACTGCCCAAAAGTATTTTGAAACGTGCCCACCACTACACGCGGCGGAAGAAAGGCAAACTCCCCGAAATGCAACGCCTGCAGGCACTTCGCGAAGATGCGGAAAAAGCCCGCGCGGAAGCACTGGCACGCCAGGCGGAAGCGGATCGCCAGAAACAGGAATACCAGGCACAACTGAATGAGCTGCAGCGTCAGGCCCGCAGAGAGGAAGAAGTAAAACGGTGGCGGCAGACCTTGCAGGCGGGCAGCACGGTCTATTCGGCACGGTTTCGCAACACCGCCAAAGTGTCTCGTGTTGACCATCGCAAAGGGATTGTGGTAATCTCCATTGGCATCGGTCAGTGGGAAACTACAATGGACGATGTTTATCCGGAAGCACCTGCTTCTTAATTCTTCATTATTATTTGCGAGGCCGAGATGAAAGTTATTTTTTCGATCGCCTTGGTGGGAAGTTTCTTTTCCGTTTTGAATCTGGCTTTCCCGCCAAACCATGTTCATGCCTGTGCGATTGCGCCGATGGATCCCAAAGATGCTATCCGTGCAGCAGACGAAACTGCACTGATCTTGTGGAATGCCGAAACGAAAACAGAACACTTTATTCGTTCTGCTACGTTCGAAACCAATGCCAAAGAGTTTGGCTTTCTGGTACCCACTCCAACGAAACCAGAACTGGGTGAAGTGGGTGCAACAGTGTTCGATTCGCTGAAAACATTGACAGCGCCCAAGATTGTGCAGCAGGCCCGCACGGCCCCACCCAAAATGGGTTGTGGTTGTGGATCGGAAAAATCTGCGACCATGGATTATCCTGCACCTGCAGGTGGTGTGCAAGTGCTTGCCGAACAACGGGTTGCAGGATTAGATAGTGCCATTCTGGAAGCCTCCAATGCCGATGCATTAACCAAGTGGTTGGCAGATCATAAGTATCCTGTTTCCGACAAATTGAAGCCGTGGATCGACCATTACGTACAGAAGAAATGGTTCATCACTGCGTTTAAAATCCCAGCTGACGCCACACTCGATAAGGAAATCATGGTGCAGGCCAAGGCATTGCGGATCTCTTTTCAGACCGACAAGCCGTTTTATCCTTACAAAGAGCCACCTGTGCCTCGCCCCTACGGTGGGAATTATCCCCCACGGATGTTGCGGGTCTACTTCATTGGCGAGGAGCGTGTGGAAGGTTTTCTGGGCGATTCCACAAAAGCCTGGCCTGCCAAAACTGTGTGGAGTGATGCACTGAGCAAAGAAACCCGCGAGCAGTTGACCAAAGATCTCATGTTTCCGGCCAACAGCAATGAGATTGGCATGCGACTGACAGAATTTGAAGACCGTTCCACCCCACGACCAGGCTTTGAAGATGTCTTCTTTGGCAAAGCGGATATGCAGGCACCAGTACACCGCCCGGATATCATTCAGTATGTGCAGCGGGAATTCACCAATCAGCAACTGGCAATGGCCATCTTCGTGGGCCTGCTGGCGATGCTCTTCCCCTATCGCAAGCTGCGACCACTGGGAATAAAGATGAAAAAACTTGCCAGCAAGCTAATCTTCAAACAAGCCACATCCCAGCCCCAATAATCCGGACTCCCTACCAGAAGGTGAGACTAGGAAAAATCGAATTGTCAAAGAACAGTTATAGTGAAATTATTTCCACTTCTATATAATATATCCTTGAGCTTGTTCAATTGATCACTTATTTTTGGATTTTTTCAAGGAATTTCTTTGAAAACGAACGTAAGTTCTTGTTTTGAAAGCAGTTAAGAAATTTTCAAAAAAATTAGAAGAACATTACGATACTGCATAAATGACGCAAAAAATGAGAAATCACTCACACTTTGTGCGTAGATCGCAATGAACCCATCCCCCCATCGACGCCAATTACTTGACCAGTCAGCCAGCTATTCTGTGGATCGAGCAATAGTGCGAGCACGCGGGCAACATCGCCTGGTTCACCAAGTCGCCCCACGGGGTGCATCGCAGTTGAAATTTTCCGAGAGGTTTCATTTGCTGTAAGTCCTTGTGTCAACGGTGTTTGCACTAATCCAGGTGCCACGCAATTTACACGGATGCCACGAGCAGCATAGGTGGCCGCAGCAGACAACGTCAGGCCAATAATCCCAGCCTTTGCGGCACCAATCGCTTCGTGGTTCGCCAGGCCAAAGCGGGCAGCCACGGAAGAGACCAGAGCAATCGATCCGCTGCCTTTCATCGCCTTCACACTGGCACGCACCAAGCGAAAGGCACTGGTCAGGTTAATAGCAATTGTGTTATCCCAATCTTCATCCGAAGTCAGGTGGGCTGGTTTCAACACAAACGACCCCACGCAATGTGCCACGCCAGACAATTGCCCATGGTGCTCCAGGCATTTTTCCACAACTGTCTGTGCTGCAAGGCTTTCCGTAAGATCTCCTACCCAGTAGGGTGCGTTTAAACGCTGCCCCAATGCCTGCAATTTTTCCGCATTGCGCCCCGCAAGAAACAGTGGGAAACCCTGGGAGTGTAACAGTTCTGCAAGGGCACTTCCCACGCCACCGGTGGCACCAGTAATTAAAACTGCTCCTTTGTCGACTGAATTTTCCGCCATCGTCATCTGCTCCCAAACTCTTTAGAGCATTGATAGTCGGATAGCGATCATGATCCCACTATTGGATACAAAAGCGGACGTTTTGGTCGTTTTGTGATCGACGTAAGTACTTTAATAGACTATGTTTGCGGAAAGATAATCACCGCTGAAGAAGAGAAAAACCAGAGGCCTCGCCCGGATTCGAACCGGGGAATGACGGTTTTGCAAACCGTTATTTCAGATTCGCAAACTACTTATTCTGCAGGCACTTACGACGAATTGAATCGACCTGTTGCACCCAGTGTTGCACCTCTTTTTTCGCAGTCAGATGCCAATGATCTGGCTGCCATTATCACTGCCTGGCCGCAAATGCCAGACGCAATCAAAGCCGCCATTAAATCATTGGTTACAGTGAGTACAGCTCAGCACCAACAAGCACCGAAACAACTGTCGGAAGATTCCCTTCCTTGGGAACAGGCTGCAGGATGATTGGTGTTGTCAAGCAAGGTGATCAAGATACTCAAGATCTTTTTGTTAAGGAGGTTGAGCTGGAAGAACGGTTGGGTAATCCGATCATTCAGCCAAAATTACATGCCCATGAATGCGGCTATTATGAGATAATCATTCCCTTTGGCCCACCACTGGGTTAATTACCCGCCGATCTTAAACAAGCCACCCATGAACTACCTGATGAACTGATCGAACTTTTACACACTTGAGAACCACAGTCTGATACGATTGGTTGAAAATGTAAATCATCTCAAAAATAACACCTCTGACAAATGACACATGACACAACCTACTAAAACCCCAAAATCTGGACGAGTTTGTCAGAAACGTAGAAAGTTCTGTCATTTCTCAGCAGTCACGGAAAGAAGAAGTTCTTTCGACTGTGGTGGATGACTGCTGTTGGATATCAAGTCGGGATTCGATTGGAACTGGGGCAACAACATGTGCAACTTCCTCCTCTGCATCTGCCCTTCATTGTTTCTTGCCGTACCAAGAATCAATCCAATTGCGTAGGTCCTGTTTTGCCAAGGAATTCCTGACGTGCGGTATGTATCTTCACCCAGACCTGCAGACCTGATGGCCCTGAATCGGTGATATGTAAAAGGATTTTGAAATACCGCAAAGACGCACTTTGCAGACGGGGTATGGTTCAAGTGGGAAAATACTGGATATTGTGTTGCCCATAACTAGACTGACAACCTGCTTCTAACAGTGACTCCCATGGAGATGAACACAACATGTTAAAGAAACTCTGGATCATCTTCCTGTTCCATGGTTGCTGTTCAGTTCTCAACGCTGCACCCAAACCCAATATTGTTTTGATTCTGGCAGATGATCTCGGATTTTCCGACCTTGGCTGCTATGGTGGGGAAATCGCCACACCGAATCTCGATGCTCTGGCGAAAAATGGACTTCGCTTCACACAGTTCTACAATTCGACGCGCTGCTGGCCCTCGCGGGGTGCACTCTTAAGTGGCTACTATCCGCAGCAGATTCATCGCGACAAGTTGCCCGGCGTACCAGGTGGTGGCGTGCGTGGAATCAGACAAGCCTGGGCACGATTATTGCCCGATTTCTTGCGATCTGCGGGCTACCGCAGCTATCATAGCGGCAAATGGCACATTGATGGCAAAACCCTCGATGGTGGCTTTGACAGTGCACTCACGATCAACAGCCCTGGAAACTTTTTCACCGCACGTGGCAGCCTGCTGAACGATGTTCCCATAAAGCCACTCGCAGACGAAAAAGGTTATTACCTGACCATTGCAACTGCCGATCATGCCATCGCGTGTCTGAAGGATCATGCAGCGAATCATTCAAATAAGCCGTTCTTCCATTACCTGGCCTTTCATGCGCCACATTTCCCGCTTCACGCATTACCGGAAGACATTGCAAAATACGAAGGTAAGTATGCTGAAGGTTGGAACAAACTCCGCGAATCTCGATTTGCTCGTCAGAAAGAACTCGGCATTGTGAACACAAGCCTGTCTGCTCTGGAACAGAATGTGGGACCACCCTATCGTTTCCCGGATGCGTTCAAAAAACTGGGCTCCGGTGAAGTCGATCGCCCGTTACCCTGGAGTGAACTCACCCAGGAACAGCGCACATTTCAAGCAACCAAGATGGCGATCCATGCCGCGATGATAGATCGCATGGACAGGGAGATCGGTCGAGTGATCAAGCAACTCAAGGTGATGAACGCTCTGGACAACACGATTATTCTGTTTGCATCGGACAATGGTGCCAGTTCGGAAATCATGGTGCGGGACGGCGGCCACGATCCTGCAGCATCACCGGGAAGTTCTGCATCGTACCTTTGCCTTGGGCCGGGATTTGCAAGCGCATGCAATACTCCCTACCGCAGACATAAGACGTGGCTCCACGAAGGTGGAATCAGCACTCCATTCATCGTTCACTGGCCTGCTGGTATCCACGCGAAGGGTGAGTTGCGGACCACACCCGCTCACTTTATCGACTTCGTTCCCACGGTTCTGGATCTGACGAAAATCGACAAACCCAAAGACTGGAATGGCGTGCCCATCCCTGCAGCACCAGGCAAAAGTATCGCACCGGCCCTGGCAAAGGATATCTTGATCGAACGGGATTTTCTCTGGTGGCTACACGATGACCATAAGGCTATTCGCGTGGGTGATTGGAAACTGGTTGCTTCGGCGGGCGATCCATGGGAGCTTTACGATATGAAAACCGATCGTGCAGAACAGCACAATAAGGCCCGGGAAATGCCAGAAAAAGTGAAGGAACTCAGTGAACTGTGGCAGAAACAAACAGATTCATTTACGGAGTTGGTTAACAGAACACCCCCTGCTAAAGGCAAAAAGAAATGAGCTTGCAGATCCCATTTCAGCCACTCCAGTTGAGTAATGAGGAAACAGAACAGCGTGGGGAAGAGTTTTTCCGGTTGATGGATCTCCGCCGTAATGTACGTGATTTTTCCGATCGGCCAGTTCCAAAAGAACTGATTGAACTTGCAATACGCACAGCTTCTACCAGTCCATCCGGGGCCCACCGGCAGCCATGGAAATTTGTTGCAATCAGCCAAACTGAAATTAAAAAACAGATTCGGGTGGCAGTAGAAACGGAAGAGAAGCAATCATACGACCGTCGCATGTCGGCAGAGTGGTTACATGCTCTGGCACCCATTGGGACAAATTGGGAAAAGCCATACCTGGAGATCGTACCATGGATTGTGGTGGTATTCGAAGAAACCTATCGCATTGCGCCACAGGGGAATGTAGAAAAGAACTATTACGTGAAGGAAAGTGTGGGTATTGCCTGTGGCATCTTCATTACCGCATTGCACCAGATGGGGCTGGCAACACTGACTCATACCCCCAGCCCGATGGCCTTTCTTGCAAATATGCTCGGTCGTCCAGCAAACGAACGCCCGTTTATCCTGTTTCCTGTTGGTTACCCTGCAAAAGACTGCACAGTTCCCAATCTACGCAGAAAAACCCTGGATGAAGTTGCGATCTGGATGGAATAGCTGGCCTTCACGGAACTAAAGCTACACGAAAACCGATAAACTTTCTTTTTTCAAGAGGTTTACTCGAACTCATCATTGCACCACGACACATCATCCCATGATGGCTTATCCAGCTCCCACCTCGAAATGCCCTTTCAGAACTTATGTCAGTAAGATTATCGCACCAGTCATAAACGTTTCCACTCCTGTCACAAAGTCCCCAAGGGTGAGGAGCAATCTTTTCATATGTTCCTACTTCAGTTGATCTTCCGACAAATTGACCTACTTCATTTGTTCCAAATCGCACTTTCCCATTATGGTTTGCCCTACCCTTTCAACTCATTTCCCCAATAAAACGCCAGTTTGTTTCCCTTGCCGCCACGATAAGCATACTCCCACTCGTGTTCATTTGGTAACCGGTTCACATAACCCTGTAAGTTGCATTTTTTCAAGAACTCCTGGACGTCCCCCCACTGTGTATCCTCGAAAGATTTCTGCCCCTGGGAACAGCTCAGCAGCACCGCTGTATTGGGAATATCCCCAATCTATAAACTGGTACCTACTTCCCGACCCCGACCAGCAGTAGGATCGTTCCGGCAAGCATCCATCATTAATACACGAGAACCGGCACTGCTGCCTAAAATACTGGCCAACGCATCACTCAGCGGAAACATCGTCTGGTAATCCCACGGATCTTTCCCGGCTGCAACGATCTTCTGATCCGTATCCCACGCACAGTAGTATGCCACGTCGGAATTCTGCAGCTGCATTCCGTGACCAGCTAACCCAATCAAATACACTCCACTGGCTTCCGTTCTCCTTCCGTGCCAGCTCCAGGGTCGCCTGCATCTTCGCAAGTGTCGCATCTCTGCCCAGCAACTTTTCCAATGATTTGTTTGCATCTCTTACACTCATGTCCATTCTTAAAAGCGTTTTTAGGAAAGAAGATAAGGCAAGGTAACTCGAAATCGGTAGTCACGACTATTCTCCCACGTTTATAAGCGTCTATGTTGGACCCCGAAAAATCTACCACGAATAGAATCGCTTTTGTGGTAGAAAATACTCGTGCCAACGAAGGGTTGATGATGAGTAAAAGACCACGAACTCATACTGCTGCATTCAATGCTCAGGTGGCTTTGGCAGCGATGAAAGGAGATCAGACACTCAGTCAGGTGGCGGCCCGATTTGGAATCCTCATCCGGCTGGTGCAAGGCTGGAAAAAGCAGATGCTTGACCAGGCAGCAACGATATTTTCTGGAACTACCCATGCAAGTGATTTGGTCTTGACAACGTGATCCGCTAAAAGCGACATCATTTTGCCAATCGTCCCATCTGAGCCGCGATATCTTTCAGGCTCTTGGGCCAATTGTCGAAGATGATTTGTTTCGCGCCGGGGATCGACGGCTCGGTGATGCCATCGACCAGTGTGCCAGCCGGCTGGGCATAAATAAACTTCACATGATCCTGCCCGAAAGTTGCTGGCAGACTGCGGGCATAGACTTGCAGCTCTGCCGCGTAATCCGCTGGGCTGTAGCCGAGATTGTATTGATCTGGCACCCAGATCACGCCCGACACAGACATCGGGGTAAATGGACTGACGCACCAGTTGTAGGCGTAGGTCGGAATCATGTCTTTCTTCACGTCATTCTCATTGTTTCCATTCGCAAACGCGGGATAAGCAAGTGGCGCAGTGGACAGGTCAGTATTCCTCTTAGCCAACTCCAAGACCGTGTTCACAGAATTCTTGACTGCATCCAAATATTCAGCTGCAGTCTTACGGGCAATATCCGAGGAGGGGTCCTGCAGATGTAGAGATTCCAGTCTCATTCGAAATGAAGGATGCGTCACTTTCCTGACGCCGTCGTAGGATGTCCACGAAAGCGGTGAGGCCATAAAGGGAGAACGACCGCCCTGGCCGGATGACATGGTGATGAAGCCTTGGGGAACATCCGGACGATTCAGAGCCTTTGCGAATTGGTAAGCGAACATGGTCACGCCTTGGTCCTGTTTCGAGAAGTCGGCGGTCCTCCAGGATGAGCGATATCTTCCAGCTCCAGTTTCAAACTGGCGTTTCCTCGGTGTAGGTGAATAGCTGGCGGCGGACATTCTTTTGAACTCCCGGACCAGCGGCATTGCGGCTGGGAGATCAACTTTCTTGTCACGCTGTTCATGTCCCGATTCCGAGGTCAGCAGTGTGCCGCCGGTCAGAAACCAGACATCCCCGACAAGGATGTTCGTTACGGTTCTGCGATGACCGTGGTTTGATTTGACCGTCAGAGTGATTGGCAGGGTCGAAGCTTTCCTGGCAGGAAAGATGACTGACCACTGCTGCCGGTCGTTGGCTTTGGCAGACCTGGTGACATCGCCTAGTGTTACCGTAACCTCCACGCCCTTGTTGGCATGTCCCCACACTGGGATAGGCTGATCGCGTTGAATGATGGCCCCATCGCGAAAATACTCAACCACCTGGAGGATGGGGTAGTCTGGATCGGTGAAGCGGGCATAACGCGCCTTCTCTGCGGCAACTTTCTCGGGGTCGTCTTCTTCGAAAATGAGCTTACCGTTGATGGCGGCAAAGGGTGTGGCTGGTAAGCCGGCCTTGTTGTAGAGGTTGCTGTTGATTGGCGATGCACAATAGGCATACTGCACACCGATCGGCTGTGGCACCGACGATGAACTTACAACTACCGTGTCACCCTCGATCACCGCTTGGGCAGAATGCCACTGCTTATCGGCACCGCAAATACGGAAATGATTCAGCTTCTCACCGGGAGTAGACTTAGCAGGCTCGACATACATGCCAGGGGTCGCGTTGTTTTTTTCCTGACCCTTGCTGCCTGACATCAGGCCGCCAAACAGACTATCTTTTTCAAAGGTAACAATCAGCTTGCTTTTCTCTACTTGATAACCGCTGTAGATTGGCCCTGTATAAGCGATGTCACGGCCGTAGTCTTTCGCCAGCGCCCAGCGTGCCAAGCGTATCCCAGGGTGGAGTTTGTTTTGGTAATGAATCGCGCCAGGATTCTGCGGATTCAGGTCACTCTGCACAACCATGCCTACATGCTTGCGATTGTTCTTGAAGAACAGGAGTTGCGCCTGTCGGATATCGGCAAAACCAACGGCATTTGGATCTGCATCGCCATAACACTGCATCTGCGTGAAGTAGAATGGCATATCAGGCATTCCCCATGCTATGCGCCAGCCATCAGCAAGTGCTTCCAGACGCGATGCGTAGATTCGACCGTCATTGGAATTGCTTGTACCCTGGCACCAGATCGACCCGCGGATAGCGTAGGGAACGATCGGAGCGATCTTGCCGTTGAAAAACTGCGAAGGCCCACGCCATTGCCCCGCGATTCCGGGCAACTCCGGTCGTCTCAGTGGGCGTTCTACTGGAAATCCTTGCTTGGCGGATTCATCCTGCCATGATGCAAGATCGCGGTAGAACTGTTCGAAGGCGGCGCGGCCCTGCATCGTCGTCACATCACCGTCATGTATCTGGTCGGCATCCACTTTCAGCTTGGGGTGAGATTCGATCGCCTGCCGCTGGGAGAAAGCCTCAATGCGAGTGTTGCTGTGAGAGGTCAGAAGGATGCCGACGGGAACCTTCAGCTGCTTGTAAAGCTCGTATGCAAAAGCAAGCGAAAGTGCCGAGAACTGACTGGCAGAATTGATCGTCTTCCAGCCTTGTTCCGATGTCACTTTCTGCTGGGGA
This sequence comes from Zavarzinella sp., assembly GCA_041399155.1. Lineage (NCBI taxonomy): Bacteria > Pseudomonadati > Planctomycetota > Planctomycetia > Gemmatales > Gemmataceae > Zavarzinella > Zavarzinella sp. The sequence continues at coordinate 324,886 of JAWKTI010000001.1, read as the reverse complement.
TACAGAGCCGACACAGTGTCGGTTCGGAACTCGCGAATTGGAACTGCCTCGGTCGCGCCGGCTAGTTCTCGGGCCAGATCACGACACAGGGAACTACCAGCGACCCACTCCATATTCGACTGCCCTGATGCGTGCCAGATCTCACCCACCAGAATGTCCTTGAGGGTCAGTGTCATGCCGCCCTCTTCAGTGATGACCATATCCGCAGGTATGGCGGAGGCCTTGAGTGGATCGAGTTCCAGCTTCCACTTGCCGTCCTTGCCTGCCGTGGCAAACTTGGACTGACCAGCGAAATTAACTCCAACTCGTGTGCCAGGATTGCTCCAGCCCCAGACCGGGACCTTCTTTTCGCGTTGAAGAATCGCATGATCGCGAAACGGTGAGCCCACCTCAACTACCCGATTGCGTGGTCTTTCCTCCGTGCCAGCGTAAGCCGACACACACATGGAGGCTCCCATGAGAAAACAGAAGATAGCAAGTTCCACGATCTGGAATCTCAAATTCCTCATCTCTATTTTTCCTTTGTTGACTGGAGTATGAGACATACCTGTACACTGAACAACTGTAGTATCTTATGAATACCAAGGCGTCATCAACTTCGCTTCAGTTGGGATCGTCAGTCAGGGGTTGTTGAAAATCAGGGATTGGGTGATTCAGGAGGGTGCGGGATCGATTTAGGCCCAGGATTGGATGAGCGAACTATCACCTGCAGCCTGGAAACAGCAACAATTCGACATCTCCCCACCAACTTGGATCGATTCTCAGGAATCTGAATCAGCAAAGAACATCAATGATCTCCGCAAGTTAAGAAAACCTGCGCCTTGAATGCTGAAATCAAAAGAGTCGCCCACTGAACGGGTACACAAATCCCTTGTGAGCGGGTCATTTTTTCGGGTTCATCTCCCATGATGCTACAAATCTGCACACAGCGTGAAATTGGGGAAACATTCTGATGATCGGTTAAAAATTTACCCGGTAAGGTTGCCTCCTCGCACAGAATCGCATCAAACTGCAACCAAGTAGTTTCCAGGAAATGTTTTGATTCTATTCACTTTTGGATGAGCTCGAAAGGGATTGGTTATTCATTCACATTCCGGATGGTTCGGCACCCATCGCCCCTGATCCTGGACGGTTAAGCGTCTTTCAGAGTCGTCAGAGTTCTTGTCCGCATACTTATTCAAAAGGAACAGCATTGCCTTCCAACTGGCCCCCACCCTGCACTAGTCCAATCCTGGGAGCTGTTCAATTCTCTACTCAGCTGCATCAGTTTGATGGATGATTTCCTTCCTGCGATAATCGGTCAGAGAATCACGATTTGGTTTCGTGAGATTAACAAAAAACCAGTCTTCTCCTCCATCCCCAGATATTTTGTCTTTCGCATGATCATCAAACACCCTTGGTGCGGATCCAATTGTAATCAATTTGGGCAGGGGATCATTGTCCGTTTCTGTTGACAAACGCAAAACACGTTCTTCGTAATCATTCTGGCTGGCCCAATAGCTGAGAATATCAGTTAGGGCAGGGGGATTATTCTCCCATGTAGTGGTGCCACCGATCAGAATATCGTCCCCACTGCCGCCGCGGAGATTATCTTCACCAGAACCACCGATCATCAGGTCGTGGCCATTATCTCCATCCAGCACATCATCACCACTACCACCAATCAGAATGTCGTTTCCTTGATCCCCATGGAGTTTATCATCGCCGGTGCCACCAATTAAAATATCATCGCCAGCGTTGCCGTGAAGCACATCGTCCCCCGCACCACCATCGAGATAATTAAACCCTTTGCCACCGACAAGCTTATCATCACCGTTCCCACCCAGCAAAATTGCCTCCTGCAACACATTTTCTTCCAGGCGGATCAGATCATCACCATCCAGGCCATTTGCCTGAATTTTGCCTGAAACAAAGAATGTGCCAACGACTTCGCCATTGATTTTTACCTTGACCAAATCGCGGCGCAAACGATTGATAATAATATCATCATCCCCGCTGGTTCCCGTCACAATGAGATTGCCATCAACCAGTTCTGCTGTGCCCTCCGTGGGAAGTGCCACTGTGGTGGAAGCCTGTGGAACACTCGGCTGGGGTTGTTCAAAACCAACAAGATCGGTAGCCACCACAAAGAACTGGTAACTGCTTCCATTTGTTCCTGTGAACTCTGCAGAGGTGGCCGTGGTATCGTCCAGATACTTCACATATTCCCCACCATTCTCCGACACGTACACATCGTAATGGGCAACGCCAGACCCACCCACATCATCGGTGCCTGTCCATGAAATGGTAAAGGTTTCGCTTGTCTGCCGTTCGGCTAAAGCATTCATTGTTGCAGATGGTTCCCCAGCATCAATGGTGTTGAAGATCGGCGGCGTCGCGATCGCTTCGTTTACATCGAACACTATGCTGGCCGCAGCATCGATGCGATCACCAGATATCCGATCTGCCTTAGTCCTGATCGAATACCTGACAAATCCTTCGCCTTCGCCCGGTATTACGTTGGGCGGTAAGAAACCCAACAGTGGATTGGCAGGCAGAGCTCCGGTTTCTGGATCCTGGGATTCAAAGATCCAGCGAATCTGTCCGGTAAGCTCATTGATATCTGCACTGACACGTACCAGGATGACACGTGATTCTGTAAGATCCACAATAGTACGGATGCTGTTGCTATCTCCAGGAAGTTGAATCCGAATATCCCCGAACCCAAACTCTTCCAGGCGGTAGGTGCTGAAATCGAGATCGCTATCCAGTGTCTGAGTGATAAACACTTCCTGGGCAGGTGCAGTGGCTTCTGCAATGTTTTCGAAGCGAATGGTGTATTGCAGCGTTTCATCTTGCATCAGGTGGTGCAGATCCCCCACACCGGAAGGGCCTAGAATATCATTCGGATCAACAGCTCGTTTAGCTTGGCCATCTTTGGTTGCCAGGGTAGTTGCATCTTCACCAGATTCTGTAATTTCGACATAATCCTGAACAGTATTGATTACTTCAATGATTTTCTCAGTAGTTGATTTTTTCTCACTGGAAGCTGGTTTCAATTCACGTTGACGCTGGGAACCAGAAGCAGATTGGCCTTTCTGCAATTTTTTCGCTGCAGAAACTTGCTCGATCTCAACAATCCCTTCCAGCACATTCTTGATCAGTGGATGGCATGCAGTTATTCGCTCCATGAAGTCATCTGCTTTCTTAAGCGCATTCGTAATTGCATTGCCCAGTTGGGAACCAAATTCCTGCTGTTGCTGATTGAGTGCTGCCAGTTGGGCATCGATGGCAGTGTTATCATTCCCGCGGTCTTCTGTAAGTTCTGTTCCATCAGGTAGTGTTACCGATTGCAATAGTCCCAAGGCGCTGTAGGAAAGAGTAAACTCTCCCCCGCTGATGTTTTCAATTGATTTGATGAGATAGAGTGTGGTGGGATCATACTCCAAAGTACAAGAGCCACCTTCGGAATTGGTAATGCCCGTAACCTGATTATTTTCGTTGTAAGTAAAGTTGCTGGTCTTTCCATCCGGGGTAGTTAGTGAAGACATTTGTCCTGCGGAATTATAGCCATACCGGGTCATCTCTAAAGAACCCGTTTGAGCGTTTTCAATCAATTGTTCCACCACTTTCCCTTGCGCATCTCTTTTAAACGATTGTATTACGCGAGTTGCGTTTTCCAGAGTAGAAATCAACCCACGCACAGAATTGAAGAATGTGGGAATGAAGACTTCGCCTGTTGAGCGATCCGTATAGCCTTTGTAGGTACCAGTGTTGGAATCAAAATTCTGATCAAAATTCCCCACAGTGAATGTTAAATCAGAACCATTCTGTGTGATTGGCAATAGTGCTGTGGAAACAAATTCGCCTTCTTCATCAGTAGGCACCAGAATATCTACCCCACCAATTGTGGCAACTGTCTTGCCACCAGTGGTTCGCATGGCGTAGTGTGTTGCATCTGCCACGCCTTCACCAAATGACGTGGGGGAAGTGATCTGCATCGAAGGTGATTGCTTGATGGTGATTGCCTTAGAAATGGTATGGCGAATGAGATTTCCACCTTCGATCACTTGATCAATCGTAATGAAATATTCACCAGCAGTCAGGCCGTCAGGTAAAACAAGTGCAAGAGATTCAAAAGAACGACCAGTATTCTCATCAGTAAAGGTTGAAATTTCAAACCCATCGATAGGAACTAAAGTAGTTGCGTTCCCGATAAAGATTTGTGTTATACCTGCAATATTAACTCCAAGAATTTTTGCAACATTTACGACTGCTCCTTCTTGAAGGCAATTATTAGAGATGAGAAATGAACTCATCGGCGGGCCTGAATTGCTAACTTCGGTACTAAAGCCGACAAATTTTGAACCTTCTTCTAAAATCGGAATGAAACCATCGATATCTGCTAGTTCAGAGGCATCTGAAATACCAATTTCAATTTCTTTAAAGTCATCACTAATTTCATCAAAGTTCACGATTGTCACTTTTCGCACGTTGTTCGGATCGATTGACAATCCAAAATAGCTGATCGAGGTGCTAGTATCTGGGCTGCCTTCCTGAAAAAACACCAAATTTCCATCATCATCAAACACTTCAATTTTCGTTCCCGGGGCGAACCCATAACCGTTAAATGAAATTTCCGAAATCAATCCATTTTCCTGCTTGAATTGAACACCCGACACACCAAACTCCGAGAAGTTTTGAACGATCAGTGAACTCATAATCGGCGGACGTGGTGTCAGAAAGCTCTTCAGTTGAAACGCTTTGCGCAGAATAAACTCTTCGCCGGTCCGGTTTGAGAACGGATCGACATGGATATCGTAATCGCTAAGGCCCTCGCCAAGATTGACCGACGACAGATCCACATGCAGTTCATTTTCAGAGATGAACTTTGCAATCACTTCAAACTGTTCACCAGTTTCTCGATTTATCAGGATAATGATGGTGAGTTCAGGGAATTCAACATTGGGATCAGGCTGAAAAAATCCCTCACCTCTAAGAATCAGAATTCCTTGCTCCCCTGAAACCTGGCAGTTGTTGACTAGTTCGTGTATTTGGAATCCATTCAATGAAACCAGAATCTGCTGATCGGTGCGGCCATTCCGGTTGATGAATTCCATTTTATTCGTGCCGTTAGCCAACGAGCTCAAACTGCCAAATCCAGTAGTTTCACCAACGAGTGATTGCACCAGTGTATTAATATTGGTAGTCCCCGGGGCACCAAATTCAGCCAGATCGTTCGCCTTTCTGGCTAATGCGGAATGGAAAGAACCAAATGTATCCCCGACAAGCCCACTCAGACGCGGGGCAAAAAAGTTAATCTGTTCCTCCGTGAATGTTGCCGGAAACAGAGATGTAACGAATTCAGCAGGCAATGGAGTTGCATCATCTAGTTGTTTCACGGTAACTCTGAAAGTTTCGTCATTGGGTACGGTGAAATTGAAGAAAATCGTGCCACTTTCTCCAGGCCGATAGAATTGGCGATTACCTTCCCCAGAATCAACAAAAAAGACTTTCGTCTCGCTCATACAACTGGCGTCGAAGCAGTCATCAAATCCCAATAGCCCATTGGAAATTTCCAGTAAGAAAATGGGTGCTTCGAGATCTGTGTTTGAATTGTTCTTGAAAGTAACCGACCCTGTACCAATACGACCCACCGCAACATCGGGTAAGGTAATGTTTGTACTAAACGATCCAGCTACAGTTGATACTACTTCGTAGCAGTTCCCACCGCAATCAGCGGCTTCTGTGCCCACAATTACTCGCAAATTATATAAACCTGCCGCCTCACCTGTAAGATTGAATGTTGCTTCCAGTTTTTCGCTATCTATCACGGTAACATCAATTGCATCCCGCACAACTACCCCATTTTGGCCAATTAGCTGTACGTGGGCACCTTCCCGATAAGAGGTTCCATTGAGTACTACCGTTGCGTTGCCTAAGTTAGATCCTTTGTTGGAAGTAACACTAGAAATGGTCAATGGCACGTTGAACCAACTAAGGCTGTAATTGGTTCCATCGGCACCGGCACTGGGATTTGCTCGTAAATGCACAAAGTACTTGCGTAATTCATCAGTCTTAAACTGGTGAGTGGCATTTGTCGCCGATACTCTTTCCGATTCAAAGTCAAAGTTCCAGTTGCTGGGCATTTCATCCTGACTGATAAACATTCGGATCGCATCGTTCTTATCCATCACCAGATCGAGCATCGTTGCTTCAGCCTGTGTCAGTTCCAGTTCCCAGTAGAAATTCTGTCCTGCCTTGATGTTTCCTGTAATCGTTTCACCCAACCCCAACTGATCTGCTGTGACAAATGTTTGGCTGGTTGAAGTAGTAACATTGTTGCTGCGGTTTGAATCTGCAATTACTTGATTGACATCGCTGACGATATGCCAGAAATAGTTACCAGGATTGACCCCAGGGATATCTACCGAAACAGTTTCGGAAATGGTGTCACCCTGGGCAATATCTGCCGATTTCGTCACTTCTTTAACTAAAAATGCGAATCTTGGATCGAACGTGGCCGATGAGGAAATATATATGCGATCCTTCCAGGTTTGCCCAACGATTGGTAACCCATTATTGATAACATCGTAACTGAGTTGAACCGCCTGTCCTGAAATTCCATTGGATGCCACAGATGTAATCTGTGGGCGGATATCAAACCCAGGTGCGACAGTGATCACTTGAAGCTCTGTCGCAGTTGCTGTGGATTGAAAGACCTGGGTAATCCCTGAGTTGAGACCTGTATATAAGGCAAAGTCATTCACCTTGCTTGTATAGGTCAGCGGAACATACGCAGAGTTTTCAGCAGGCACATGGCCATTGATTAAATCAAAGTTCGCCACCCCATTGAGAGTACCTTTCCCTGTAATGTTGAGACGATCATGTTCCGTGCCTGGAATTTCACCGCCAATATCGAAGTTCAATGCAGCTGTTGAGGTAAGTTCAATATCACCGGTAATATTCAACTGGGCTGCCGCACCCGTCGTCCCGATATTGATTTTGCCTGCGGAAACAGTTTTGGTATTGGCAAAAGCATCCTTGAATATCAGTGATCCGCTGGCGTTGATTGTCCCAGTGGTTTCGTTCAGGAAAGACGCACCGCGAATGGTAGTTGTCGCACTTGAATTGATGATTCCACTGTTCAAATGATTTTTCGTGGTGCTGCCATCCAGTATCCAGTTCGAGGCAGCATTGATTGTGCCCTGGTTATCAAGCGTACCACGAACAGTGCGTGCACCAGTGCCATTTATGTTGATCGTACCAAGGTTAGTAATCTTTCGCTGTGGATGACCAAGTGTTACTGTAGAAATCGAGGTATTGGTACCAACGTTGATGATACCATGGTTTACAAATCCTTCTGGAGTTTCTACACTGGTTGTTAGGCCAGCGATATCACTGTTGATATTCAGAGTGATCCCATCTGGGATATTTGAAAGTAACCTGATACCTTTGGCATTGATTGTTGTTGTGGAATCCAGATTGGTAGCAAAAGTGATACTTGCTGTATCCACATCGATCGGATCAAGAATGTTTCCTCCATTAAATTCGAATGATCCTCCAAGATATCGAAACTCACCGTTATTCTCGATTGTGCCACCATCCATAAAGAAGCCTTCGGCGTTTGTGCTAGCAATGATCTTACCATCTTCTTCGATGATTACATTTCCGGTATTCGTAAAGAACCCTCGGTAATCTAATCTGCCAGATTCAACAATAATTGTACCTTCATTAAATATGTTTGCTTGGTGAAAAAGTGCAGTCTGATTGCTATGCTGGACTCTTAAAACCCCAGTGGTTGCGTTGGTAAATGTTGCCTGGCCGAGTTCTAATTGCGAAAAGGTATTTGCATTCTCTGGGCTTTGAAAGATGATGGTGCCTTCGTTTCGTAATCCTTCGATTGCATTGACGCTTCCAGGCCCCAGGATCAGTGTTTGTCCTTGTTTGACCACACCTTTGACGCTGCTACCTGATTCCATCACGAAGGTGCCGGAGTTCCCTGCATTTTCGCCTAGTTCAAGAGATTTTGTCACCTGAACAATCCCGTTGATATTTCCGCCAAGGTAGCGAATATCCGCACCACGACCAGCAATCGCTGTGGGATCGATATTCCAGCTACCGGCGAGTTGTTCTATAGTGCCACCTCCCATCTGAGATCCAGCATTCAAATTCAGCATACCTGTGTTCGATAGTGTCCTACCAAACAATAACGTTGCTCTGCCATCCACGGTAATTGTGCCTTCATTTGCTATCGGTGCTTCTAACAACGTTGTTCGATTAGTTGCTTCGAACACAATTTCACCTGTACTACCTACTTTAACTGAACCTGAATTAGTTGACTGTAATCTGCTGTCAGTATTAGCACCAGTGTTATCAATCAGTAGTTTTCCGTTGATTAAAGCAGAATCGTCCACCACAATAATCGGCGGTGTCGTACCATTGCTGACGGCAGTTAGTGTTTGCCCCTGGGCAAGAGTACCTTCCAGCGTGCTGGCACCACGCATCCGAAAATCCTGCGGTGAATTCCCCTGTATGTTCAATTTCGCAGACGTAATTGTCGGATGATTTCCTGAAACTATTCCACTGACATAGGTTAATGTACCTGGGGGATTGGAACCTGCTGTCAAGGTTTCCAGCAATCCGGAATTGGCAATGTCGCCATCGACAATCATTTCACCAAATACTTTGAAAGTGGTATTATTTGCAATGGTACCGGTGTGGTGGAAATGTGAATTTGCCAATACACTCCATTCGCCGCCTGACTGCAACTCGATATGTCCACTGTTCGTAAATGTTCCCCCACTACGTGTAAGTTTTGTTGTGGTGATTGTTCCTGCGTTCGTTGCTGTAGTGCCTGAGAAATCCAGCTTCGTCGTAATTTCAATCATGCCACCAAGGTTATTCTGGATAGATCCATTGGCAACTGATGTAGACGATTCCGTGGTTTTGCTGGGCGCAAATCTTACCAGGCCACTATTCGCGAAGTTTTCGAATGTCGTGGTTGAACCAAGGTTGGTTTGTTTTAAGACAGTCAGCGTCTGTCCCTGTACCAGCGTGCCGGAGACCGTATTCGATTGTCTTAACTGCACATTGGCATCATTCGGTGCTTCAGCAGCGAAATGGGCTGTTCCATTCGTGACAACAATGGCGCGTCCGTTGTGATCCCCACCGGAAATGATCAGGTTCTTGACATGGAAAATCTCGGAGCCTGCCGAGTTTTCGTTAAGTACACCCCCAGACATGTTGAAAGTGCCGTTGTTCTCCAGTCGCACATCACGTTCATTGTTGAAGACTCCTGCGATCTGGTTATAAGTAGCATTTTCGCCAAAGAGCCGTCCTGTCGATGCCACGTTCACCGTGCCATGATTATTCAGTACGGTGCCAACACCATTAATCTTGCTGTTGTCTTCCAGAATGTTGATCGTACCAAAATTATCGACGGTACCCTGCAGAATTGACGTACCGGTACCGCTTCCCATCAGTATTTCGCCATCTGCTTCGTTTACCAGGGTAGAACCTTCGGAAAGTATCAGCGACGCGTTCACATTATTGGAGCCGGACAGAAGAAAGTTGACCAGTCCTTCATTGTGCATTTCGCCATTGAAGTTCAACAATACCGCACCCTGGGCGGCAGATTTCACCAGTTGCACGGTACTAAAATTGGTAAAGTTATCTGCGGATACAGATGAAGTTTTGAGAGCTGTAAATAATCCATTATTCGTAATCTCGCCTGCATTCAGCGTGCCATCCGTCAACCGGATCACTTTGTTGCTTTGTGCGTTCAGTTCGTTGGTAACTGTCAGAGTGCGACCATTGATGTCGAGTTCTGCACTGGTGGAATTCATGGTAATACTGTCAACGACAATATCACTATCAACCCGAACGGTGTAAACCGCACCAGCCATGTCAATAATCGCATGGTCATCGACTCCGGGGGCGTTTAGTGGCTCATCGGTAACCTGTAACGCAGCCTGATCAACCCAGTTTCGGGCATCGGACCAGGATGTACCATCCCCACCCCCATCCCAAAGTAGAACAGCAGGCACCGAGCGGTCTTCCAGATTTTCTACCTTCAGCACAATTTTTGTGCGATTGGCGGTTTGTGGGTTGGAATTTGTTAAAAATGTATGAATCTGCTCAAATAATCCCATGATGATGCTCCGCAACGGGTTCGGAAAGTACCCTTCGCAGACATAAACAGGAACCGTGGGCGATTCCGAAATAAAATTTGGATTTACTGAATATTTTTTCGGGTATGCCAGATTCGATAAGATCCGCGGTCCGATTCGCTGAATATGTACGAACGATCAGGCGGCATCCAGGTTTTTATCACTCGTGGGTGGTCCAATTCCAGCACTTCCTGCTGGGTTTTGGTATCCCACAGAATTATTTTTCCATCCACTGTGGTGGCAATTAGCCGCGAATCAGTGGGAGAAAAACGGACATCCAGGATCGATTTCGTGGGCACTTTGCATTCATACAAATCAATATGGTCAGCTGTATTTCGCACCTTAATCGTTCCAACGCTTGGTACGATCGCGTACTGCGAACCGTCATTTGAAAAAGCGAAAATTGGTGGCACTCTGGTAAGATGGGGTATTTTCTGATGGAGTTCACCTGATCGATCAAAAAAGTAAATCGAATATTCTTCCATTCGATCAGGCCGGCGAGTTGATTCTCGGATAGCACAGACAAACCTGGTGCCATCGGGTGACCATGTTCCCCACGTATTGGGCACAGGAGATGCAAAATCCGGATAGGGAGTAACGGCCAATAGGTGAGTTGAAAGTACATTCATTGAGGATTGATCTAGAAAGACACATTCTTTGCGATGTTGCATGTCGTTCAGTCTGGTCATTTTCAGAAATGCAATTGTTTTTCCACCAGGTGCCACATGGGGCGAATGCCCATCTATCGATAAAAGAACTTTTCGAGAAGAAAGATCGAACCATTTGAGTAGTTTGTTATCCTGCAACAGAATCACTTGGTCGTTCATTAACAACTCAAACCCAGAGCCATCCAGCTCATAAAAATCGGGTTCGGGTTTGCTAAGATCATAAACCCGCACGTGGGGTCTTAATACCATGTCTTCGCCAAAAGTAAAATAGGTTACTGCAAGAAATTGCCTGCCACGAGAGTACTGGATACGGGTAATTCCCTGCATCCTGTGCTGTGGTTTGATATCAAGAGTTTTCACAAGACTGTTATCAGCTGTGGTGCGGAAAGAAAATTCCAGGTGCCGATCCTTCCCACTCACATGTACGATTTCTTTTCCATCCGTTGATATTGCCCCAGTGCAGTAGTTTGAAAGTAATCCATCTTCCGGCAAATTGTTTGTGAAATCAGAATACTGTGGGTGAGTAGTGGGGATCAATTCTATTCCCTGCAGCAATGTTCGCAACATCGCCTTGGAAGCAAGAAATTGTGATTCGATGGTTGCTTTTGGGAGGTAACGGATCACCCGGTGAGTTTCAATGTCCCAAATATAAGGCATGCCGATTTCAAAACGCTGGCCGATATTCAAACTGTCATCTGTAGCCAGGAAATCTTTGATTGCTGGCATCACAAAGAGTTGTTTGCCTGAGGGGAGAAATGAAAACAGTTTGTTATCCTTTAAAGTAACTTCATGTAACAGTTGCAGATCCGGCAATCGAAGAAATTGGATATTATCCTTTGAGCCCAATGCGACACGATTTTCAATCGGATGCACTGCCAGCATCAGTTCCAGACTGTCTGGAATGGTAGAATTGTTGATAACTGTTTTCTTTTGCAAGTCATAAACAGCTACTGTTGCACCTGCTTTGAGGATAAGATAACTGCCATCAGCCGAGAAGGCGAGCGTTTGAACTTTGCCACTGCCTTTTACCTGAAAGGTGGTAACAAGTTCCCCCACAGTGGAATACACTTTCACAGTAATTAGAGGATTGTTCCCCGAACCAGTGCTGATAAGAAACGCAAACTGATCTTCTGTGGGATTGATACACAGATTGGTTGTAAGTGATAAACGTTCTTTGATCGTGATTGGCTTCGGGTGATGATTCTTTTCAAGATTGAAAATATGGATCGACTGAGTATCCCGAAGGATCATCTTGCGTGCAGTATTGCCAAGCGAGAATTCCTGGTACCCACGGGGTGTTGGTTTGTGGGTTGTCTGCCAGGTAATTTGATGAGTAGTTGCATCATATACTGCTAGTTCGCTTTTGTTGGCATCAAAAGTGAGAAAGCTGGTTCCAGCTTGATTTGCCTTCACTTGTGCAAAACGAGCATTCGAATGAATGATCCTGGGCTTTGCCGTAGTGTGGCACCAGTGATACCACTCAAAATCTCTATTGTCTTTGTATCCCACCCTGGGCAAGTGACTCGATAGAATCTGTGTCATTTGACTAAGATTCTGATTTCTCCAGGCGTTCTGTGTCAACAACATATTGGAATTGTAAAGTAAATGACTGTTTTCATCTGCTCGCTGCTGAGATAACTGTTGCTCTGCTTGGATTTCACTCAGCTGATTCTTGATTGTCACCTGACTTTCCGCCAAACTGATGCGGGACTTCATTTCAGCAGTGGCTTTGTGTTCGTATCGTACGGCGTACGAAGCCGAAATCAGCGTACCAAAAATACAGGTGAGAATGATGCCAAAAATCAATGTACTGACAAGTTTGTTTCGCTTACACCAACGCCAGGTCTGATCGAATTTTGTGATCGGGCGGGCGGAAATCGGTCGGTTTTCCAGATAAGCTTCCAGGTCACGCCGTAATTCGTCACACGTTTGATAACGATGAATTCGATTTCGCTCCAGGCATTTCAGGCAGATCGTATTGAGATCTTTCGTAATTGCTGAGTTCAGGTAAACAGGAGCGTTGAACTGACAATCAATTACCTGTCGGATAATCTCAATTGGTGTGGTGCCCACAAATGTTCTGTTACCAGTAATCATTTCATACAGAATAACACCGATTGAAAAAATATCGGTGCGTATGTCAATGGTTTCATTGCCAGTTGCCTGTTCTGGCGACATGTAAGCGGGTGTTCCAAGTATTTCCCCACTTTGGGTGATCGCGGTTTCTTCAAAATCCTTTGCAAGCCCGAAGTCGGTTACCTTGACTCGCGTGCCAACATCCGATGTGGGAGTGTCCAGCAAAATGTTTGCTGGTTTTAAATCGCGATGAATAATCTTCGCGTTGTGTGCAACTTCCAGTGCCTTGCACACTTCTATGACAATGCTTACGCTTTCCCGTAAAGTGGGTGAATGGTGGTCGAGATAATTTGCCAGGCTTCCAGCTGGTAAAAATTCCAGGGCCAGGTAAGGTCGAGCATCAGTTTCTCCCACCGCATAAATGCAGACAATTCGGTCGTCCCGTAGGCGGGCCAGAGAATTGGCTTCTTTCTTGAATCGATCGAGAGCGACTTCATGGCTGCTACCCAAACGATGGAATACTTTCAGTGCAACATCACGGTGAGGTTCTTTTTGTGTGGCTCGATATACAACACTCATCGCACCACGACCCACCACCGAGTGAATGTGGTATCCTGGGATGGTGGGTAAATCTCCTTGAGAATCCTGCGATAATGTTTTCCCCTGGTTGATATTAGTGGAAAAGTTGTTTGCAGATTCTGCCAGAGATTGTTCCTGCCAAAGCCGTTCCAGCGAAAACGCGATCGTCAGCTGATCTTTCAATAGGGGAAATCGGTGAAAATATTCTTCATCACCTGGCGATTCTCCAGTCAGTCGTCGCAGATTTTTTTCACGGATAATCAGTTCAATCATTAGATCGGATGCAGATTCCAAAGCAGGGTGTTCGGCGACAAATGATTCGACATATTTGCCACGGCCTTCCTGAAAACCTTCCGCCTGGCTGCGAACAATTTCTTCCAGATTGAAATCCGTATTATTCAGCGAGTTCATGTTGTTCTCGATACCATCGGTAAACTTCTCGAATGTAATCCGCAGAAATTTCATCTGCCCACAAGTTATTTAACTGTGCGGCAATTCGCTCCCAGGCTTTTGTCAATACGTAGCGTACTTGATCTTCAGACAGTTCAAGACTTTGGCCAATTTCATTAAAACTGGATTTTGCTCCCCACATCCTCGCAATTGTTTCTTCCAGGGTGGTCATTCGTCTGATGATTTCCTGATATTCTTCCACCCAGGCAGCTTTCGTCGATACACCCGGAGCGGTAGGACTCTGATCCAGTGGTGCATTCACACGAAGCCGTACATCTCGTTCTTGTGCGTGGAGATATTCGACTTTGTTCAAGAATCTGTGGTACGCCATTTTTTTTAAGAGTGCCACCAACTGGCTGTTATCATTCAGTTGAATTTCACCAATGTTCAGTTTCATACAGAATCGAAACATTACCGATTGCACGATATCCACGGAATCGTAATGCCGGCGCATCTCCTTATCTGTCAGTAACGCGCGCACTGTCGCACGAACTACTGGGGAATAGTTGTTGATTAACTGAATTATCGCCTGCGTGCTGCCAGTTTTCACTTCAGCTATCAGTGCATGCAGCTCTTCATCGGGGTTCATTTCACACCATTTGGAAATCTCCCCAACCTTATAACAGAAATGCGACGCATTTCCGAAATAAAAATTGTGAAATATTGGAGTTGGATTGCACATTTGCATAGGTAATCCAAACTGATTTCTTTCAAATGCTACCCATTGAAGAATTATCTGGCGCCCACTTCTGCAGTGACTTGCCTAATACTGCTGCTTGTTTCGTTTGGGTATGATTGAGATCACTGAAGTTAAACTCCGTGACAGGTTTTTCAGGCCCCGCGTCCGAAGTAGTTGGGATCGCTGTCCTTAAAGCCACTGATGATGCGGGTTTCCACCGGCTGATGCCCACGCACGCGGAGATCCTCCCAGAAGAGATTGCTGGAATTCTTCTTGCTGCTGCAAACGAGAAGATTTTTCGCGGTCCCACGGGTGCAGATCGCGTCATGTCTTATCTAGTTGCGTTGGGAACAGGTTTTCGTGTCAATGAACTGGCAGAAGTAACACCCGAATCTTTTGATCTTGGTGCGATTATTTGTGTGAAGGCACCGTACCCGATAAATCATAAAACGATCATTAGAATGTGTCCCCAATTTCCGGCTGTGTGCAGATTAGTATTGGCATGGGAAATGAACCCGAAAAAAATGACCCGATCACACAGGATTTGCTGCATCTGGCAGCAAAGGGAGATCAGGCATGCCTGGGGGAACTGCTCAATCGGGATCGGGACCGACTGCGAAAAATGATCATTCTGCGGTTGGATCCGGCCCTGGCTGGCAGAGTCGATCCTTCTGATATCATCCAGGAAGCCCAGTTGGAGGCCACCCGTCGTCTGCCGGAATACGTGAACAATCCTACGATGCCGTTTTTTTTGTGGTTACGATTGATTACCGGTCAGAATATTTTGCGGATGCACCGCGTGCATCTGATTGCACAACAGCGAGATGCACGAATGGAATTATCACTGTATCGGAATGCTATTCCGGAAGCATCTTCTGCGGCCCTGGCGGCCAATCTGGCAGGAAAGATTACTGGCCCACTGGAAGAAGTGGTGCGGGCGGAAATCAAGTTAATGCTGACGGTGGCCATCAACAGCATGGACGAAATAGATCGGGAAGTGCTTGTTTTGAAGCATTTCGAACAATTGAGTACCTCGGAAGTAGCTACGGAATTGAATATTTCTCTCGATGCGGCAAAAAAGCGTCATATCCGGGCGATCAAACGACTGAAAGAGATTTTGGATTCCTTTCCCGGTGGTTTAGAGGGTTAAAAAATTAATGAAATCTCATCTTTTTACATTCGAACAAGTCATGGAGGAATTCGAGGACCAGATTCGACGTGGGGAGCGACCCGATGTGGCCACTTTTTCGGAACGCTTTCCACATCTTGCCACGGAAATTGAAGCCGTTTTTCCGATGTTGCTGCTGCTGGAAGATTTCGGTTCAATCGACAGCCCCGCACCGATCACAACAAATGTGACCATCCCACGCGAAGTGGGGGACTTCATCATCCTGCGGCAGGCGGGACAGGGCGGAATGGGGGTTGTTTATGAAGCGATTCAACGGAGCCTTGGTAGACGGGTTGCATTGAAAATGATCGGGAAAAATCTGGTCAATCAGTCAAATTTCATTGAACGTTTTCAGCGAGAAGCCCAAATTGCCGCACGCCTGCACCATACGAATATTGTCCCAGTGTATTCTGTGGGGCAGCACAATGACTATTTTTATTACGTCATGCAGTTCATTCGTGGGCAATCCCTTGCGGCGGTGATTGCAGAGCTGAAAGGGGATGGTAAACCAGTCGCCACCGACCTGGAAACGACGATCCTGGTACAACAGGCGGGTGAAGGTTCTACGCTTCCTGATTCGTTGCGATCATCCAGTCACGGTTCTCATGCGAACGGAAAATCAGCACAATATTTTGCCAATATTGCTCATCTGGTGACACAAATTGCCCGTGGTCTGGATTATGCCCACGACTGTGGTGTGGTGCATCGCGATATCAAGCCTTCCAACATCATTCTCGATTATCGGGGCATCCCCTGGATTACCGATTTCGGTCTGGCGAAAGCATCTGGATCAGACGCACTGACAAATCCAGGAGATGCCATTGGCACGATTGCCTACATGGCACCAGAACAATTTGATGGACAGGCAGGCCCGGGTGCCGATATTTATGGCCTGGGGCTGATCGTTTATGAATTGGCGACGCTGCAGCCCGCGTTTCAGGATGAGTTGAAAGTTCGGTTGATAGAAAAAATTCGTCATACGGAACCGACACCGCCCCGCATAATTGACCGGTCGATCCCGAAAGATCTCGAAACCATTATTCTGAAAGCAATCGCGAAAACTCCCCCTCTTCGCTATCAGCGGGCAGGCGAACTTGCGGACGATTTGCAACGATTTCTGGAAGGCCGCACCATTCATGCAAAGCGTGCCAATCTGGTGCAGCAACTGCATCGTTGGTGCCTGCGAAACCGAGTGGTGGCAGCACTTCTTCTCATCGTTTTTTCACTTTTGCTTGCCTTGCTCGCTGGTGCCACCGTGAGTTTATCAACGTTACGCGCCAACAATACCCAGATCACAGAACAATCCAGTCAACTGCAGCAATCGCTGAATCGCACGAATGATCTTAACAATTCTCTCAGAAAATCACTCCGTACCAATCTTTTGTTGGTGGCGAAACTAGAAGCGGAAAGTAAGTTTCCCGGACATCGGAACAACGCACTTTCCAATATCCAACAGGCAGCCGAAATCGAACCGGGTAGCGATCTCAGAAATATTGCGATTGAAGTGATGCAGCAAAGTGATCTCCAAAAGGAACTCGAGTGGACCTTGGGGCCAACTGTCGACGAGATCGCATTAGATCGTGAATTTAACTACTATACACGATCGTATTTAAACCGCACGTACGTCGATTCAGCGATACTATCGAAACGCAATTTGTTGACGCTGGATGGCAAGATTGCCATGAACGCCAGATTTCACCCCACTTCCAGCCTTGTGGGCTTCGGGTTTCATGCCAAAACCGCTGGATTTGAACTGTGGGATTACTTGAACAAGAAAAATGTCCTAAAAATTGCCAACAGCGAACTTGGTGCGACTGGTTTTGATTTTTCTGCTGATGGAAATTGGGCAGTACTTGTACATGGCAATGGCACATATCAGGTAATATCGATGACAGCCCCATACACCAGTAGTGGGGTAAAAACATTTCAACTGGATGGCACAATTCGGTTAACAGAGAAACTCACTCCAGAAGTGCTGATCAACCAGGCCAGCGACAGCTTTCTGATCAACGGATTTTCCATAAATGATTCCCCGGTAATCCTTTATGGCTCATTTCGCGAACCGGGTGGGCTTGCCTGGTTGCAACCATCAAGCCGCGTACACACCTGTATCTGGGCAAAAAATGGCAAAGCATTCTACTACGCTCTGCAAAACAGGCTTTATTATCACGAACTCAAAGTGCGATCCAAACCGATCGAGCTGGGTGTATTAGCAAACCTGCCCACCCGATTGATTTTGTCACACGATGAAAAATATCTGTTTGTGAATTACGCCAAACCCAATGATGCCGAAATCTGGAATCTCCTGACCAGATCGAAAGAGTTGATTTATTCTGGTGCATTGTTGAAACTGTCTGACGATCAGCGGGTGGGGTGGCAGGAATTTAACAAAATGGCGGGGGGAGTCATTTCACCTAACTCAAAAGGGGTCCTGGGAAGATTTCAATCATCGGATCAAGCTACACTGCTGTTTCCATTCGGAACGCAACGTCAACAACTGGTTTTCTTGGAGAAATACCCATTGTACCTACACCATTCGGAAGGGACCATTCAGTTACGAAAGGTCGAAGATAATTTCGAACTGCCGGATTGTCGGATTCCTGCAAGCAAGATGTTGTGGGATGAGAAACACAACAATCTCTTCAGTTTTGATGCCGATGGGATCACGCAGTGGCACTTTTCATTAAAAAATAATGAGAAATCAACACTGTTGATCCAAAAGATCGCACGATTGACCTTTCCGGGTTATTCACCAAATCTCACTTTCGGAGTGCGCCCGAATGGCAACTTATGGTACGCAAATGATTCGCACGTCATGGAAGTAGCCCGAACGGGCCAAACCGTAGAATTGTATGCACGCCCGGATTTCAATCCTAAAAAACCTCCTGTGAAACCAAGTTTAAATCCGAATCTGGTGTTTGGAACTTCAACGATTTTTTCAAATGACGGCAAGTGGTTAATCAAGCCATA
Source organism: Zavarzinella sp. (assembly GCA_041399155.1). NCBI lineage: Bacteria > Pseudomonadati > Planctomycetota > Planctomycetia > Gemmatales > Gemmataceae > Zavarzinella > Zavarzinella sp. Next base: position 306,145 of record JAWKTI010000001.1, on the reverse strand, counting down.
CGGTGGTGCACTGACCAGTAATTCAGCCAATGTGCATCACCTCGAAAACAATGAAAAATATCTCATTAAAGATTACTCACTACGCCGATTGACCATTTCGAACTCTCAACCGAACTATATCATTACGCACCATGTGGGCAAAATCCAGTTCACTCCACTCGATAACCCCAAACAGCCATCGGTGTGGGAAGTCCCCACAGAACTGGAGCATGGACCTGCATGCTTAACTGCAGATGGACAACAAATGGCACTTGTAGCCAGTTCGGAGATTAAAATTTTCGATTTTACTCGCCGCGAGGAACTTGTCAGGCTGCCTGCTTATTCAAACGCCCATCGGATTGTATCACTCCAATTCACCTCAGATAAGCAAAAATTGTTGATCAGTTATGAAGGTGGTGCGGTGCTGCTTTGGCACCTCGACCGTCTGAACGATTCGCTGGCACCGATGAAACTGAATTGGTATCCTACTGCCCAGTCGCACAGCACGGTGCGTAACGAGATTTTGCAAGTCCTTATTCAGGAATAGTTTCCGTCGAATCTGCTTTTCTTGTGTCTCCATTTCCTGTGAATGTCCAGATTTCATATCGTTGCAAGCTGCATTCATGGAAATGATTCATCATGGTGGACGAAAAATACCCAAAGACAATTGAAGATTCTTCGATTCCTGAGGGAATGCCAGTTGACACGGAACAAACTCTGCAAACTTCACAGGAAGCAACCGGAGGCAAACATGCCAATATTCCAATACCGGAATATCAGCAATTTCTGAACCCACCCTTAAAACCAGACGAGTTGGGAAGGTTAGGAAGTTATCGCGTGCTGCAACTGCTTGGCCAGGGTGGGATGGGGCTGGTCTTTCTAGGTCATGACCCCGCACTGAATCGCAAAGTGGCGTTGAAAGTAATGCGACCTGATGTGGCAACGAATCCCACTGCTGCAGAACGATTTATTCGGGAGGCACAGGCGGCTGCGTCGATTAAACATGATAATATTATCACAATTTATCAGGTGAACCAGTCCCGTGGCATTCCGTTTATTGCATTGGAGTTTTTAAAGGGGGAAGCACTGGATGATCGGCTGAAGAAAATGAACAAGCTCCCGCCAAACGA